>NZ_JBFBBS010000052.1:0-37063 GCF_040682835.1 Streptomyces sp. NPDC051104
GCGCCGACGCCACCAGGCCCGAGCCCGCCGCAGCCACTACCAACGCCAAGCCACCCAGCAGCCATAAAGATCACATCTCCGGCTGGAGTACTAGGCGCTCAGTGGGAACTCCTCGCCCAGAGCCCGGAAGACCGCCGTGTTGAGTGTGTACGCCCGCCGGCACTCGGCGATCACCCGCTGCTTCTCCAGGTCGTCGACCCGGATGCCGTCCAGGAGTGCCCGGTACGTCCTCTTGAACGCCGCCGGGTTGGGGATCCCGTCGAACACATAGAACCGGACCCCGTCACCCTTCCGGGTGAAGCCCCACGTCCTCTCCGCCATGTCGCGGATGATCTGGCCGCCGGCGAGGTCGCCCATGTAGCGGGTGTAGTGATGGGCGACGTATCCGCCGGGCCATTGCTCGGCGCACTCCCGCACCCGGTTCGCGTACGTCCGCGTCGCGGGCAGCGCCGTCAGGTGCGCCCGCCACTCGGGCCCGCGCAGATGCGCCAGGTCCCGCTCCAGCGCGGTCATCCGGAACAGCTCCGGCCGCACGAACGGCGCGGCCACCGGGTCGCCCCCCAGCCGGGCGGCGGCGGACTCCAGGGCCTCGTACACGAACCACAGCTGCTCCGTGTACCGCGTGTACGCGTCCACGCCGAGCCTGCCGCCGAGCAGGCCGGTGATGAACCCGGAGGTGTTCGCCTCGCGGTGCTCGTCCTGTGACGCGGCGCGGATGAGCGCCGAGAAGGCCGTGCCGGCCGTCTCCGGGGTGTTCATGGGGCCTCCGAGCTTTGCCGACATCCTGTCGGCAAAAATCCTACCCGCGATCCGCTCCCGACCCACGCGAAAGAGCCCGCTCTGTGGACAGAGCGGGCTCCTGGGGTGCGGCGTGGCTACGGCAGCGTGAGGATCTTCGCGCCCGCCTCCGTGACGACCAGCGTGTGCTCGAACTGTGCGGTCCGCTCGCGGTCCTTCGTGACGACCGTCCACCCGTCGTCCCACATGTCGTACTCGTGCGTGCCGAGGGTGAGCATGGGCTCGATGGTGAAGGTCATGCCGGGCTGCATCACCGTGGTCGCGTGCGGGCTGTCGTAGTGCGGGATGATCAGCCCGGAGTGGAACGACGAGTTGATCCCGTGACCGGTGAAGTCCCGCACGACCCCGTACCCGAACCGCTTCGCGTACGACTCGATGACGCGGCCGATGACGTTGATCTGACGGCCGGGCCTGACGGCCTTGATGGCACGGTCGAGGGACTCGCGGGTGCGCTCGACGAGCAGCCGGGACTCCTCGTCCACGTCGCCGACCAGGTAGGTGCCGTTGGTGTCGCCGTGGACGCCGCCGATGTACGCCGTCACGTCGAGGTTGATGATGTCGCCGTCGCGCAGGACCGTGGAGTCCGGGATGCCGTGGCAGATGACCTCGTTGACGGAGGTGCACAGCGACTTGGGGAACCCGCGGTAGCCCAGGGTGGAGGGATAGGCGCCGTGGTCGCACATGTACTCGTGCGCGACGCGGTCCAGCTCGTCCGTGGTGACGCCCGGGGCGATGATCTTCGCCGCCTCGGCCATCGCCCGCGCCGCGATCCGCCCGGCGACGCGCATCGCCTCGACGGTCTCGGGGGTCTGCACCTCGGGCCCGGTGTACGGGGTCGGCGCCGGTTTGCCGACGTATTCGGGGCGGCGGATGTTTCCGGGCACGGAACGGGTGGGAGACAGCTCTCCTGGTACGAGCAGCGACTGGCCAGACATGCCAGCGAGTCTATCCAGCGGCCGTGCGGGACCATGGCCGTGGTGAAAGGAGCTCCTGCGATGGCGCTGTTCAGGAAGCGTACGGTCGGCAAGCAGGGCGAGTGGTACTTCTGCCTGGTCCACCAGAAGGTCGAGGAGGGACCGGAGTGCCCGGCGAAGGACCGTTTCGGCCCGTACGCGTCCCGCCAGGAGGCGGAACACGCGATGGAGACGGCACGGGAGCGGAACGTCGAGTGGGAGACGGACCCGCGCTGGCACGACGCGCCTCCGGCGGAGCGGGAGGGGGACTGAGCCGGGGGCTCGTGGAGCGGGAGGGGGACTGAGCCGGGGGCTCGCGGAGCGGGTGGAGGACTGAACCGGGCTCGCGCGGAGCGGGTGGAGGACTGAACCGAGGGCTCACGCACCGCCTCCGCCGCTGCTCGGCGGAGACAGGAGGCCCCCGACCCACCCGCCCTTCCGGGCGGGCGGGTGCCCACCGGCCCGGCGCCCGGGGCAACCGGATCTCCCGGCGGCTACCACCGCGCCGGCGGCGGCTCCGTCAGCTGGTCCGCCAGCCGGGACAGACGGTCCCGGAAGCGGCGGCGGCCCCGCGGAGCCGGCAGCCGGTTCTCCCCGGCCGCCGCGCTCACCAGGTGCTGCACCGTGTCCAGGTCCAGATCCGTCTCCTCGGGCACCGTCAGCGACTCGTGTGCCAGAGCCGTCAGGCCCCGGTCCCCGGCGTCCAGCGCCAGCACCGTCGCCCCGGCCCGCCGCGCGTCGTGGACCCGCTCCAGCAGCCCCGCCCCCGGCGCGGCGGGCGACACCACCAGCAGTGTCTCCCCGCGCCGCGCCGCCGACAGCCGCCCCAGCCCCACCGCCAGGTGCGCCGGATCCGAGGCCCGCGCCGCGTGCCGCACCAGTGTCGGGGACAGTTCCGGCGTCCCGGACCAGGCCGCCTCGTCGACCAGGTGCGCCGCCAGGTGCCACGGCTCGTACTCCTGAGTGCCGACGAGCAGCAGCCCGCCCCCGTGCGACACCACGGACCCGCGCAGCGTCCCCGCGAACCGCCGCGTGGCGACCGGCCACTCGGTCCCGGCGAGCACTTCCCGCAGCAAGGCGACCCGTACGGCGTCCATACGCAGGCATCCTGCCGCAAACGGCCCCGGGGGGAGCGGGACTTCCGCCTGAATTCCCCCGACCCGGGGACGGATCAGGACCACCGGCCACAGAAGCACCACCGCCCACCGCCACCACCCCTGCGGAGGGGCACCTTCCGCCGGATCCCGGGACGGCCCTCACCTGAGCGGCGCGGCCGGCCGGGGCGCACGTAGAGTCGGCCCATGACCTCTACCGACAGTGCACCCAAGGCCCCCGCCAAGGACCCCTGGGACCTCCCCGACGTCTCCGGCTACGTCGTCGGCGTGCTCGGCGGCACCGGGCCGCAGGGCAAGGGCCTCGCCTACCGGCTCGCCCGGGCCGGCCAGAAGGTGATCATCGGCTCCCGTGCCGCGGAGCGCGCGCAGAACGCCGCACAGGAGATCGGCCACGGCATCGAGGGAGCCGACAACGCCGAGACCGCGCGGCGCAGCGACATCGTGATCGTCGCCGTGCCGTGGGAGGGCCACGGCCCGCTGCTTCAGTCGCTGCGCGAGGAGCTGGCCGGCAAGCTCGTCGTCGACTGTGTCAACCCGCTCGGCTTCGACAAGAAGGGCGCCTACGCGCTGAAGCCGGAGGAGGGCAGCGCCGCCGAGCAGGCCGCCGCCCTGCTGCCCGAGTCGCGGGTCACCGCCGCCTTCCACCACCTGTCCGCCGTCCTCCTGGAGGACCCGGAGGTCGAGCAGATCGACACGGACGTCATGGTCCTCGGCGAGGAGCGGACCGATGTGGAGATCGTGCAGGCGCTGGCCGGACGCATCCCCGGCATGCGCGGCATCTTCGCGGGCCGGCTGCGAGGCGCCCACCAGGTGGAGTCGCTGGTGGCGAACCTGATCTCCGTCAACCGGCGGTACAAGGCACACGCCGGTCTCCGGATCACGGACGTATGACCCTATGGGGGACACTGGTCGGCGAAGCAGTTCCGAGCAGTGTCCCCCGACAGGAGAGCCGAACCCATGCCCCGCCTCGCCCTCTACGCCCTCGCCGTCTGCGTCCTCTCCGTGGCCGCGGCCGTCGTCTCCTTCGTCCAGGGCAGCTGGCTCGGCATCGTGTGGATCCTGCTCGCGGGCGTGTCGTCCAACATGACCTGGTACTACTTCAAGCGCGGCCGCGCGGGCCGGTCGGACGGGACGAAGTCCGTCACGGGCTGACCGTGCAGAACTCGTTGGTGCCCTGCCAGAAGCGGTACAGCTCCTGACCGCAGTACCGGTCGAAGTCGCCGATGCCCAGGCCGCTGAGGATGGTGTCGATCACGTCGAAGAACGCGTTGTTGACCGACGGCACCCACAGCAGCGCGAACACGAACAGCAGGCCGAACGGCGCGAACGGCTCCACCTGGCGCCGGACGCTGTACGGCAGCCAGGGCTCGAGAATGCCGTAGCCGTCCAGGCCGGGCACCGGCAGGAAGTTCAGGATCGTCGCCGAGACTTCCAGCAGGGCCAGGAAGGCCAGGGCGAACCGGAAGTCCCGCGGCACCCCGTCCAGCGCGCCCAGCCAGAACGGGGCCGTGAGGAGCGCCGCGAACACCACGTTCGTCAGCGGGCCCGCCGCCGAGACCAGGCTGTGCCGCCAGCGGCCCCGGATACGGCCCCGCTCGATGAACACCGCGCCGCCCGGCAGACCGATCCCGCCCATGATCACGAAGACCACCGGCAGCACGATGCTCAGCAGGGCGTGCGTGTACTTCAGCGGGTTCAGCGTAAGGTAGCCCTTCGCGCCGACCGAGATGTCGCCGCTGTGCAGGGCGGTGCGGGCGTGCGCGTACTCGTGCAGGCACAGGGAGACCACCCAGGCGGCCGTCACGAACAGGAACACGGCGACGCCGGGCTGCTCGGCGAACCCGCTCCAGGTGGCCCAGCCGGCGACCGCCGTCACGGCCAGAATCCCGACGAACACGGGACTGATCCTGCGGTCACTGCGCCGGGCGGCGGCGGTGGTCATGGGTCTCCCTGAACTCGTACACATACGGCGACGGCCCGACCGTACCGGGCGCAGCGGGAAAACGTCTCGCCGGAGGGGTCGAGTTCCGGTGCCCGCGCCGCGCCACGCGGAAACCCCGTGACCGCCGGTCACGGTGGCGGAGAGAATGAATCCCGTGCGCTATCGCCTTCTCGGTACCACCCAGGCACTCCGCCCCGACGGCACGCCCCTGCCCGTCGGCGGGGCGCGGCTGCGTGCCTTGCTGACCGTGCTCGCGCTGCGGGCCGGCCGGGCCGTGCCGGCCGCCCTGCTCGTCGACGAGGTGTGGGACGGCGACCCGCCCGCCGACGCCCCCGGCGCCCTGCAGGCGCTGGTCGGGCGACTGCGCCGGGCGCTCGGTGCGGACGCCGTGGAGTCCGTGGACGGCGGCTACCGGCTGGCCGCCGCGCAGGACGACGTCGACCTGCACCGGTTCGAACGGCTCGCCGGGGAGGGCCTGCGCGCACTGGCCGACGGCGACTCCGCGAAGGCGGCGGTCGTGCTGGACGACGCCCTCGCCCTGTGGCGCGGCCCCGCCCTCGCCGACCTGCCGGACCGCACCGCCGAGGCCGCCCGCTGGGACGCCCGCCGCCTCGACGCGCGCCGCGCCCGCCTCACCGCCGGGCTCGCCCTCGGCCACGGCGAGCAGCACCTGCCCGAGCTGACCGCCCTGTGCGACCTCCACCCCCTGGACGAGCCCCTGCAGGCGCTGCGCCTGCGCGCCCTGCGCGACGCGGGCCGCCAGGCTCAGGCCCTGGCCGCCTACGAGGACGTACGGCAACTGCTGGCTGACCGGCTGGGCTCCGACCCGGGGCCCGAACTGCGCGCGCTCCACGAGGAGTTGCTGCGTGCCCCCGGCACCGCGTCCACCGCGATGCCGTCCCACGGGGGCACCCGCGCCGCGCCCCCACCTCCCGGCAACCTCCGCGCCCGGCTCACCTCCTTCGTCGGGCGCGAGGCCGACATCGACGCCCTTCGCGGTGATCTCGCCCACGCCCGGTTCGTCACCCTGCTCGGGCCCGGTGGCGCCGGAAAGACGCGGCTGTCCCAGGAGGCCGCCGAGACCGTGGCGCACGAACTGCGGGACGGCGTGTGGCTGGCCGAACTCGCGCCCGTCGACGACCCCGAGGCCGTGCCCGAGGCCGTGCTCACCGCCGTCGGCGCGCGCGAGACCGTGCTGCGCGGCGCCGGCGCCGAGGAGATGCGTGCCGTCGCCGACCGGCACGACGACCCCCTCGTCCGGCTCGCCGAGCACTGCGCCCGGCGCCGCATGCTGCTCATCCTCGACAACTGCGAGCACGTCGTGGACGCCGCCGCCCACCTCGTCGCGCACCTGCTCGAACGCTGCCCCGGCCTGACGGTCCTCGCCACCAGCCGGGAACCCCTCGGCGTCCCCGGAGAGGTGCTGCGCCCCGTCGAACCGCTGCCGCAGCCGTACGCGCTGGAACTGCTCGCCGACCGCGGCGCCGCCGCCCGGCCCGGCTTCCGCGTCGAGGACGATCCCGAGGCCGCCGCCGAGATCTGCCGCCGCCTCGACGGGCTGCCCCTCGCCATCGAACTGGCGGCCGCCCGCCTCCGCATGCTCACCCCGCGCCAGATCGCCGACCGGCTCGACGACCGCTTCCGGCTGCTGACCTCCGGCAGCCGCACCGTGCTGCCCCGCCAGCAGACGCTGCGGGCCGTCGTCGACTGGTCCTGGGACCTCCTCGACGAGGAGGAACGCGCGGTGCTGCGCCGGCTGTCCGTCTTCTCCGGCGGCTGCGACCTGACCGCCGCCGAGGCCGTGTGCGGGCCCGCCGCCCTGGAGGCACTCGGCTCGCTCGTCGACAAGTCCCTCGTCGTGGCCGGCCCTTCGGGCGACGGCGCGATGCGCTACCGGCTTCTCGAGACGGTCGCCGAGTACGCAGGGGAACGGCTCGAGGAGTCCGGCGAACGCCCCGGCACCGAGCGCGCCCACCTCACGTACTACCGCGAACTGGCCCGCACCACCGACCCGTTGCTGCGCTCCTCGCGGCAACCTGCGGCGGTCGAGCGGCTCCAGCTGGAGTACGAGAACCTGCGCACGGCCCTGCGCCGCGCCGTCGCCGCCCGCGACGAGCAGGAGGCGCTGTGCCTGCTGCTCTCGTTGTGCTGGTACTGGCAGATGCGGGACCTGCGCACCGAGGCCCGCACCTGGTCGACCGCCGTCATGGCGCTCGGCCCCGACCCGTTCACCTCGCCCGCGCGTCCGGTGCCGGACCTGCTGGACAGGCCCATCGACACCCCGCCGCCGATGCGCCCCGAGGTCCTCGACGAGGCCCGCCGCGACGCACATCTCGTCCACCTCGCCTGCATGGACATGGACATCCAGGCGTGGGAGACACCCGAGGCCAAGGCGAAGCTGCGGATCATCAGCGAGACCTACCGCCCCGGGCAGCCGCAGACCTGCCGGGTGCCCGGTTTCCTGTGGTTCTTCGCCGTCCTGCTCACCGCCGACATGGACCGCGTCCGCGTGGTCATGGACGAGGCCGTGCGCACCTGCCGTGCACTCGGCCACGCCTGGGAGCTGGCCCAGACCCTGCAGGTGCGCGCCAACCTCCTCTCCAACCGCACCGACTGGACGGGCGACGCGACCCAGGACGCGGACGAGGCGCTGGAGATCTTCATCCGCCTCGGCGACGCCTGGGGCGCGGCCGAGGCCCTGTCCGCCCGTGGCGAGGCCAACGAACGCCGCGGTGACTACCTGCTCGCCGCAGCCGACTACGAGGCCGCGCGGCGTTACGCCGAACAGCTCGGCGCCCGCTCCCAGATGGCTGTGCTCGGCGCCCGCCTCGGCAGCGTGCTGCTGGACGCGGGGGACGCCGAGCGGGGTGAACGGCTGCTGCGCGAGGTGCTCGAAGACCACCGGGGCGTGGCGCACGACGCGCTGCCGGCCGCGCGGCTGTTCCTGGCGATGTGGCTCGGCCGTACCGACCGCGTGGCCGAGGCGCGCGAGCAGCTGCGGGCGGTGCGGGAGGAGTTCCAGGCCATCACCTTTCCGGTCTTCGAGGGGCTCGTGATCGGCATCGACGCATGGCTGGACACCGTCGAGGAGCGGTACGAGGAGGCTCTCGTCAAGGTGCGCACGGGGCTCGCGCGGGCCGGGGACCGCATGAGCCTGATGATCGCGCCGCACATGGCCTCCGTGCATCTGGTGACCGCGGCGATCGCGCTCGCCGGCGTGGACGGCGGGCGTCGCGCCGGGGACGCGGCCCGGTGCGTGGCCGCCGCCGACGGGCTGCTGCCGCCCGGCCACGTCCGGGCACCCGCGGAGCTCGAGGCACGCGCCAGGGCCGAGGCGGGCACCCGGGCCGCGCTGGGCGACCCGGCCTACGAGGCCGCGTACGCGGAGGGCGCCTGCCTCACTCTGGAGGAGGCCGCCGCCCTCGTGTGACGCGGACCGGCCGTGCTCGGGCCGGGTGTCAGCTCTTGTTGTTGAACTTGCGGATGGCGATCGGCGCCATGACCAGTGTGAGGACGGCCGACCAGGCGAGGGTCATCAGCACGCTGTGGGCGACCGGACCCCCGTTCATCAGGCCCCGGGCGGCGTCCGCGAGCGTCGACAGCGGGTTGTAGTCGGTGAACGCCTGCAGCCAGCCCGGCATGGTGTTGGTCGGGGCGAAGATCGACGAACCGAACTGCAGCGGCATCAGCACGAGAAACCCCATCCCTTGGACGGCCTGGGCGCTCTTCAGCACCACGCCCAGGGTCAGGAAGATCCACATCACTCCGAACCCGAAGAGGACCGACAGTCCGATCGCCGCGAAGAGGCCCGGGACGTTCGACACCGACAGTCCGAGCATGAAGCCCACCGCGAGCAGAACCGCCGTGGCGAACAGCATCCGCCCTAGCTCCACCGTGATCTTCGCGACCAGGACGGAGGCGCGACTGATCGGCAGGGACCGGAAGCGGTCCATCACGCCCTTGTGGAAGTCCTCGTTGAATCCGGTGCCGACGCCCTGCGCGATGTTCATACCCATCATCGCCATCAGGCCGGGGACCACGTAGTTGACGTACGCGTGCCGGTTGTGGGTGCCCGCGATCGCGCCGCCGAAGACGAACACGAACAGCAGGCAGAAGATGATCGGGAACAGGATCGCGTCGAACATCGACTCCGGGTCCTGCCGGATCCACAACAGGTTGCGGCGGACCAGGGCACCGATGTGGCGCAGGTTCGCGCGCAGTCCGATACGGCCTTCGGGGACCGGCGGAAAGATAGTGGCGGCGCTCATGCGGCGACCTCCTCACGGGTGGGGGAGGCGTCCTGCGGGGCACCGGCCTTGTGGCCGGTGAGGGACAGGAACACCTCGTCGAGGCTGGGCAGTTCGGTGGAGATGCCGGCGAGCGTGATGCCGCGGGCGGTGAGCGCGCCGACCACCGCGGTCAGCTGCTCGTCGCTGAGGATCGGAACGAGGACGGTGCCGGTCTCGGTGTCCACGGTCGCGCTGCCGGGACCGGTGAGGCCGAACTCGTCGAGTGCCGTGGCCGTCGGGCGCAGCTCCGCCGGGTCGGCCGGGCGGACGCGCAGCGTACGGCCGCCGACCTTGGCCTTCAGCTCGTCGATGCGGCCGCCCGCGATGACCTTGCCGCGGTCGATGACGGTCAGCTCCGAGGCGAGCTGCTCGGCCTCCTCCATGTACTGGGTGGTGAGCAGCACGGTCGCGCCCTCGGCGACCATCCGCTTGACCTCGGTCCACACCTCGTTCCGGGTGCGCGGGTCGAGGCCGGTGGTCGGCTCGTCAAGGTAGAGCACCGCCGGGTGCCCGATCATCGAGGCGGCCAGGTCCAGGCGCCGGCGCATACCGCCGGAGTACGTGGACGCCGGTCGCTTCGCGGCCTCGGTGAGCGAGAACCGCTCCAGCAGCCCGTCGGCCCGGGCGCGGGCCTCCTTGCGGGACAGGTCGAGGAGCCGGCCGATCATGTACAGGTTCTCGAAACCGGACAGCTTCTCGTCCACCGAGGCGTACTGGCCGGTGAGGCCTATCACGCGGCGCGTCTGCCGCGGCTGCCGTACGACGTCGTAGCCGGCGACGACGGCGTGGCCGGCGTCCGGGGTGATCAGGGTGGACAGGCAGCGCACGAGGGTGGTCTTGCCGGCACCGTTCGGCCCCAGCACGCCGAGGACGGTGCCCTCGCGCACATCGAGGTCGACGCCGTCCAGCGCCTTGGTCTCACCGTAGTGCTTGACCAGCCCCCGCACGGTGACGGCCGCGTCCGGTGCGGCGTCGTTCGGGGTGTTGTCGATTCGCGTCATGCCACGAAGGTGTCAGGTCCCACCGACAAACGACCGACAGCGCACCTACAGCCGCCGACGCATCGCTGACAGCTCACCCCTGGCCGCCGACAGCACCGAAAACTCTCCGACGAACACCGCAACCATCAATTGAGGAACCACGACGGCGAGCTACCAGGTCCGCGAGAGCGGCGCCGGTTTAGGCGCAAAACGGGTCGAGCAACCAGGTCCGCGAGAGCGGCGCCGGTTTAGGCGCAAAGGCGGCAGCCCGCCGACGGGGGATGATCGGCGGGCTGCTGCGCGCCACCTGAAGGGGCGCGGGGTGGTGGCATTGTGGGGCTTCGCCGTGTGGACGCTCCGCGAACGTCAGTGGACCGAGTGCTCCTCGAGCGGGAACGTCCCGCCCACCACGTCCTCGGCGAACGCCCTCGCCGCGTCGCCCATCACCTGTCGCAGATCCGCGTACTTCTTCACGAACTTCGGCACCCGGCCCCCGGTCAGCCCGAGCATGTCCGTCCACACGAGCACCTGCGCGTCCGTGTCCGGACCGGCGCCGATGCCGACCGTCGGAATGTGCAGCACCCGCGTCACCTCGGCCGCCAGCTCCGCCGGGACCAGCTCCAGGACCACCGCGAACGCACCCGCGTCCTGCACCGCCTTGGCGTCCCGCAGCAGTTGCGCGGCCGCCTCCTCGCCGCGGCCCTGCACGCGGTACCCCATGGCGTTCACGGACTGCGGCGTGAGGCCGATGTGCGCCATGACCGGGATGCCGGACTCCACCAGCAGCTCGATCTGGCGGTGCGAGCGCTCGCCGCCCTCCAGCTTCACCGCGCCGACCCCGGCCTCCTTCACCAGCCGGGTGGCCGAGCGCAGCGCCTGCACCGGGCCCTCCTGGTACGAGCCGAAGGGCAGGTCGCCGACGATCAGGGCGCGCCGGGTGCCCCGTACGACGGCGGCGGAGAGCATGGTCATCTCGTCGAGGGTGACGGGCACGGTCGTCTCGTACCCCAGGTGGCAGTTGCCCGCCGAGTCGCCGACGAGCATCACCGGGATGCCGGCCTCGTCGAACACGGACGCGGTCATCGCGTCGTAGGCGGTGAGCATGGGCCACTTCTCACCGCGCTCCTTGGCGGCGGTGATGTCGCGGACGGTGATACGGCGGGTGCTCTTCCCTCCGTACAGCGCCTTGCTGCTGTCGGAGGACCTGAGCGTGCCCTGAGCGTGCTGCCCCTGGGCAGCCGGAAGCTGCGTCATCGCAACGGCTCCTTCTGTCATCTCGAGGCGCCCTGACGGCGTCCCCGGACCACCCCCATGGTGGCACCTCGTGCCACGCACGGCTAGGGCAGGGGGCGGGCCTCGGCCCGGGCCGTGGGACAGGTGGCGGCTCACCTTCGGGAGCAGAGCCCGCGTCTCCCGGATTGGGCCGTTCGACACGTGACCCGGGTCTCTTCTTAAGGAGTCCGTAAAGACTTCCGATACGAGACGGTTCCGTATCGGAAGTCGCCTAGGCTCGCTCATATGACTACCCCTGCTGCCCCTGTCGAACGGCGGGTGCCCGATGCCGTGCACCGGCGCCGGTGGGCCATCCTCGGCGCGTTGATGCTCAGCCTGCTGATCGTGGTGCTCGACAACTCCATCCTGAACGTCGCCATCAAGACGATCTCCACACCCGCGCCGATCGGCCTCGGCGCCACCCAGAGCGAGCTGGAGTGGGCCATCAACGCCTACACGCTCGTCTTCGCCGGGCTGCTGTTCACCGCGGGGCTGCTGGGCGACCGTCTGGGCCGGAAGAAGGCGCTGCTGGCCGGTCTCGTGGTGTTCGGCGCGGGGTCGGCGCTCGCCGCGGAGTCCGGTTCACCCGATCAGCTGATTGCGTTCCGCGCCCTCATGGCCCTCGGCGCGGCCTTCGTGATGCCGGCCACGCTCGCCGTCCTCATGAACGTCTTCGAGCGCGACGAGCAGCCCAAGGCCATCGGCATCTGGGCCGGCGGCGTCGGCCTCGCCATCGCCATAGGGCCGATCACCGGCGGGGTGCTGCTCGACCACTTCTGGTGGGGCTCCGTCTTCCTGATCAACGTGCCGATCGTGATCCTGGCGCTCGCTCTGATGATCTGGCTGGTCCCCGACTCCCGCGACCCCAACCCCGGACGCCTCGACCCCATCGGCGTCGTGCTGTCCGTCGTCGGCCTGGTCCTGCTCGTCTACGGCATCATCAAGGGCGGCCAGCTCGCCGACTTCACCGACACCAAGGTGATCGGGACCATACTGGCCGGTCTCGCCGTCCTCGCGCTCTTCGTCGTGTTCGAGAAGCGCAGCGACCACCCGTCCATCGACGTCGGCTACTTCAAGAACAAGGCCTTCTCCTCAGCCATCACCGCGATCTCCCTTGTCTTCTTCGCGCTGATGGGCGTGACCTTCTTCTCCGTCTTCTACACCCAGAGCGTGCGCGGCTACTCGCCGCTGCAGGCCGGTCTGCTGTTGCTGCCGCTGGCCGCCGCACAGCTGATCTTCGCGCCGCGTGCCCGGCTGCTGGTCGACCGGTTCGGCAACAAGGCCACCACCACCGCGGGCATGCTCATCATCGCCGCGATGCTCGCCGCGTTCGCCGCCCTGACGGCGGACACGCCCATCTGGATCCTCGAGGTCCTGTTCTTCCTGATGGGCACCGGGATGGCGCACATCATGACCCCGACCAGCGTCGTGATAATGCAGGCCCTTCCCCGCGAGAAGGCCGGCTCCGCGTCCGCGCTCAGCAACACCTTCCGTCAGGTCGGCGGCGCGCTCGGCATCGCGGTGCTCGGCTCGGTCCTGTCGACGTCGTACCGCGACGGCATCCAGGACAAGCTGACGTTCCTGCCGGCAGGCGTACGGCACACCGCGGGCGAGTCCATCGAGGCGACCCTCGGCGTCGCCTCCAAGCTCGGCCCGAAGGGCAGGGCGCTCGTCTCCCCGGCCAACGACGCGTTCCTGCACGCCATGCACGTCACCGCGCTGTGGGGCGCGGGCGTGGCGGTGCTCGGCGCCGTGGTGGTCGCGCTGTTCCTGCCCGGGAAGGCGGCCGCGCGGACCGGCACCGAGGAACCGGAGCTGGTCGCGGCCGATCACTGACGGTACGTCGAGACGGGCACTCGGGCGGCCGGGTGCCCGTTGACGACAGACAGCGGGGGAACACCCCATCGCCGGCCAAGGACGGAGTCGAACGTGAGCCTCGCCGAGAGCAGGCCCCGGACCCAGCAGCAGGAGTGGCCCGTGCGCGGACGACCGCGCAGCGAAGCCGTCGAACGGGCCATCATCGAAGGGGTGATGAAGCTCATGGAGGACGGCGTGTCCCTCGCCGACCTGTCCATAGAGCGCATCGCCCGCACCGCGGGCGTCGGCAAGGCCACCATCTACCGGCGGTGGAACAACAAGGAGGACCTCTTCGTCGACGTCCTGTGCTCCGCCGACCCCGAGGACCCCGAACTGCCGGGCACCTCGATGCGCGACGACCTGGTCATGCTGCTGGAGTGGCTGCGGCAGCGCGCCCTCGCCAGCCGCTCCTCGGCGATCCTGCGCAACGTGCAGGCGCAGATGAAGTCCAGCCCCAAGATCTGGGCCGCCTATCACGCGACCGTCATAGCACCCTGGCGCCGGCTCAGCCTCGACATCCTGCGCCGCGGACAGCGGAACGGCGAGCTGCGCACGGACGTGGACATCGACCTGATGAACGACATGCTGGTCGCCCCCATGCTCGTACGCTCCCTGCTGCGCCCGGAGGCACCGCTCGAGGAGGGCCTGAGCGAGCGGATCGTCGACACGGCCCTGGAAGGCCTACGAGCCGTGAGATCGTAACGCCCACGTGCCGGTTTCCCGCGCGTATGTGCGCGTTTCGTCACAGAAGGCCCCTCAGGAACCCCCGTTCGGAACTTCGGACGCCGCCTTGTTCGTCCTCGTGCGCGTACGGCCGCCATGGGGCGGCAGGGACGGAGCCGATCATCCCCTAGGGTCGTTACCGCGGGGGGATGACGGTGTGCACGGCAAGGTGTGAGGCGACGGTATGGCGCAGGCGTACACGACGGAGACGGGTGGCGGCGGCACGGGACCGGGCCGCAGAGGACCCCGGCTCCGGCGCCTGTACGACCGACTGCGCGGTGACCGCGGCATCTGGCGTCGCGGCATCGTCCTGGCCGCGCTCGCGGTGGTCCTCGCGCTGGTGATGCTGCTGCACGCGCGGATCCCCAACAGGATCGGAAACACCGGCTCCCTGACGGAGACGTTCCTGCCCTGGTTCGGGATCGTCGGCGTGCCGCTGCTGCTGATCCTCGCGCTGCTGCGGAAGTCGGCGACGGCGCTGATCGCGGTGCTGCTGCCCGTGACGGTCTGGCTGAACCTCTTCGGTGGGCTGCTCGGCGACAAGAGCGGCACCGGCGGCGACCTGACCGTCGCCACGCACAACGTGAACGCCGACAACCCCGACCCGTCCGCCACCGCCCGGGACGTGGCCGCGTCCGGGGCGGACGTGCTGGCGCTGGAGGAGCTGAAGGCGTCCGCGGCGCCGGTGTACGAGCGGGCGCTGGCGTCGACGTACCGGTACCACTCGGTGCAGGGCACGGTCGGGCTGTGGAGCAAGTACCCGCTGAGCGGGGTCGAGCCCGTGGACATCAAACTGGGCTGGACGCGGGCGATGCGGGCCACCGTGAACACGCCGGAGGGCGAGGTCGCCGTCTACGTCGCCCACATGCCCTCCGTACGGGTGAAGCTGGCGGCCGGGTTCACCGCGCGGCAGCGGGACACCAGCGCGGACGCGCTGGGGGAGGCCATCGCCGAGGAGAAGCTGAGCAAGGTGATCCTGCTCGGCGACCTGAACGGCACCATGAACGACCGGGCGCTCAACGCCGTCACCTCCCAGATGCGCTCGACGCAGGGCGCGGCCGGCAGCGGCTTCGGGTTCAGCTGGCCGGCGTCGTTCCCGATGGCCCGGATCGACCAGATCATGGTCAGGGGCGTGAACCCGGTGAGCTCGTGGACGCTGCCGCGCACGGGGAGCGACCATCTGCCGGTGGCGGCGCGTGTGAACGTCACCACCCCTTAACCTCGCGGAATACTGGGCCTGCCAGGCTTTGTTCCGTACGTGAACATACGAACGCAGACGACGACGTACGGAAACCGTTTTGGAAAGGCACAGGCACTTCATGCCCCTGGCCCTGCTCGCCCTCGCCGTGGGCGCCTTCGGCATCGGAACAACCGAGTTCGTGATGATGGGCCTTCTGCCCAATGTCGCGGACGACCTGCACACATCCATCCCCACTGCCGGGCACCTGGTCTCGGCGTACGCCCTGGGCGTGGTGATCGGCGCGCCGCTGCTCGCCGCGGTCACGGCGCGCATGTCCAGGCGTACGGTCCTGATCGGCCTGATGGCCCTGTTCGTGCTGGGCAACGCCCTCTCGGCGCTGGCGCCCGGCTACGACTGGCTGCTGGCCGCCCGCTTCCTGAGCGGGCTGCCGCACGGCGCGTTCTTCGGCGTCGGCGCGGTCGTCGCCACCAACCTGGTGGCGCCCGAGCGCAAGGCCCGCTCCGTGTCGCTGATGTTCATGGGCCTGACCGTCGCGAACATCGCCGGTGTGCCGGTCGCGACACTGATGGGGCAACATCTGGGGTGGCGCGCGACGTTTCTGGGCGTGAGCGCGATCGGTCTGGCCGCGATCGCATCCCTCTTCCTGCTGATCCCGCACGACCACACCCACGCCCCGGCCGGCGGTCTGCGCGGCGAACTGGCCGCCCTGCGCTCGCTGCCCGTGTGGTTGGCGCTGGGGACGACGGTGGCGGGCTTCGGCGCGCTGTTCTCGGCGTACAGCTATGTCACGCCGATGCTGACCGACGCGGCGGGCTACGCCGACTCGAGCGTGACGCTCCTGCTGGCGCTGTTCGGCGTGGGCGCGACGATCGGCAACCTGGTGGGCGGCCGGCTGGCGGACCACTCGCTGCGGGGCACGCTGTTCGGCGGCCTGACGTCGCTGGCGGCGGTCCTGTCCCTCTTCCCGCTCCTGATGAGCGCCGAGTGGAGCGCGGCCCTGGCGGTCACGCTGCTGGGCATGGCGGCATTCGTCACCGGCTCGCCGCTGCAGCTCATGGTCATGGAGAAGGCGTCGGCGGCGCCGTCGCTGGCATCCTCGGCGAACCAGGCGGCGTTCAACCTGGCCAACGCGGGCGGAGCGTGGATCGGCGGCCTCGCGCTGGCGGCGGGCTTCGGGGTCACCTCGCCTGCGCTCGCCGGGGCGACGCTGGCCGTACTCGGCCTGGGCGTGGCAGGCGTGGCGTACGCGGTGGACCGGCGGCGGGAGGTTGTCCGGGTGGGCCGAGTGGTCGCCACGCACGTGCCGGAGCAGTCGGGCGCCCTGCATCTCTGACCCAGGGGGCTCCGCCCCCTGGACCCGATCCGACTCGGTGCTCGGACCGGCTGGATCCGGTGCGGGAGGAATGGAGCGGCGGGGTGTTCGGGGTGGGGTGCGTCACGTGGGCTTGCCGTCTGCGGCATGGGGCCCTGCCGGGGCCGGACGGCGTTCCTCCTCGATGTGGTCCTGGCGAGGAACGCCGTCCGTCCTGCTCTTACTGTTCGACCAGGTACCTGACGAAGTCCACGAGGAACTCGCCGTACCGGAGAGCCGATCCGACGGCTTCCAGCCTCACGTACTGCTCGGAGGACAGCGAGGCATGAGGAGCACATCTGATGGCTCTCAGCAGCACCCGGAACGCCACGTCCGGGGTGCAGCGGCGCGCGCAGTCGGTGAGCGCCGCACGCACCTCGGGCTCCAGGAACCGAGCGGCCTCGATCTCGGCGACGACCATGTCGAGGCAGGCCACGCCGTCCTCGGTGTCCGCTCCCGTGAGCGGGCGTACATCCCCGTTCGCCGACAGCCGCTCGTCACACAGGCCGACGACCGTCCGCGTCCACTCGGCTCCTCCCCCCAGGAGCCTGAAGCTCGGCATGTACTGCGCTCCTGCGTCCCACAGCACCTCCAACGTCGGCGAAGGAAGGTTGCCGAGAACCCGCGCGTCACGGCGTACGGCCAGGGCCTCCTCGTCCACCGACTCGGCGAGGTGTTTGGCGACGACGTCGGCAGCCGTATCCCCGTCGTAGATCCAGTCCTGATGGAAGGAAGCCATCACCCTCGACACACCGAAGTCGAACGGCGTGAAACGTGGCATCGTCCCTCACCTTCTCACTTCGGGTAGCACGTCTGCACGTAGAAGCCGGCCTTGTGCCCCTTGGCGCGTACAAGTTTGATGTAGTACCCATTGCCAGCCACCCGCACGCTCCCGTCTGATCGGCCGATGCTCCGCAGAGCAGTTGTCTGCGCCTGCGCATCCGGTTGGGCCGTCGCGCCCGCCAGGCGCACTGGGTCGACATCTGGCGTGACCCGGCTGGAGCCGCGGCGGTGAGGACGGCCAACGACGGCAACGAGACCGTGCCGACCGTCGTCGTGGCCGGCCGCACGTCAACCCCGATCCCGCATGGGTGCGCGAACAGCTCTTCCGTTCCCGGTGACAGGCCGCAGCTCCGGTTCGGCCAGCTCGCACCAGACCGTCTTCCGATCCGCTCCCTGATCCACGCCCCAACGCTGGGAGAGCTGGTCGATCAGGACCAGGCCGAGGTGAACCGGGGCCCAGGGGCCGTCACCGTCAGGTCTCCGGGGCGTCGAAGCGGGCCAGGTCCCGCAGCCAGGCCCGCGCGTTGCCGTCGGAGGGTGCGCGCCAGTCGCCGCGCGGGGAGAGCGAACCGCCGGCCGAGACCTTCGGCCCGTTCGGCATGGCGGACCGCTTGAACTGCGCGAACGCGAAGAAGCGACGGCAGAAGACCTCCAGCCAGTGCCGGATCTCCGGCAGGTCGTACGCCACCCGCTTGGCCTCGGGGAAGTTCGGCGGCCAGGCGCCGGCCTCCGGGTCGTGCCAGGCGTGCCAGGCCAGGAACGCGATCTTCGACGGCCGGAAACCATACCGCAGCACGTGGAAGAGCGTGAAGTCGTGCAGCGCGTACGGGCCGATCTTGGATTCGGTGGACTGCATCTCCTCGCCCGGTACGAGCTCCGGGCTGATCTCGGTGTCGAGGATCGCGGCGAGCGTCTTACCCGTCTCCTCGTCGAACTGGCCGCTGCTGATGACCCAGCGGATCAGATGCTGGATCAGCGTCTTCGGCACGCCCGAGTTGACGTTGTAGTGGCTCATCTGGTCGCCGACGCCGTACGTGGACCAGCCGAGCGCCAGCTCCGACAGGTCGCCGGTGCCCAGCACGATGCCGCCGCGCTGGTTGGCGAGCCGGAACAGGTAGTCGGTGCGCAGCCCCGCCTGCACGTTCTCGAAGGTGACGTCGTACACCGGCTCGCCCGAGGCGAACGGGTGGCCCATCTCCTTCAGCATCAGCCGCGCGGTGGGTGTGATGTCCAGCTCGGCAGCGGTCACGCCGAGCGAGTTCATCAGCTTGTGGGCGTTGTCCTTGGTGTGGTCGCTGGTGGCGAAGCCGGGCAGCGTGAAGGCGAGGATGTCGCTGCGCGGGCGGCCCGCGCGGTCCATGGCGCGGGCGGCGACGATCAGCGCGTGCGTGGAGTCGAGGCCGCCGGACACCCCGATGACCACCTTCGGGCCGCCGATCGCCGCGAGGCGCTGCTGGAGGCCCTCGACCTGGATGTTGTACGCCTCGTAGCAGTCCAGGGCGAGGCGGTCGGGGTCGGCGGGCACGAACGGGAAGCGCTCCAGACGACGGCGCAGCCCCAGGTCGGTGAGCGGCGGATCGAGCTCGAACGTGACCGTCCGGAAGTCGCCCGTCCGCGCCCGGTGGGTACGGCGGTTGTCGTCGAACGTGCCCATGCGCTGCCGCTCCTGCCGCAGCAGGTCGAGGTCCACGTCGGCCACCGCGTAACTGTCGCCGAGCGGGAACCGCTCGCTCTCGGCCAGCAGCGCGCCGTTCTCGTAGATCATCGTCTGGCCGTCCCAGGACAGGTCGGTGGTCGACTCGCCGAGGCCGGCCGCCGCGTAGACGTACGCCGCGAGGCAGCGGGAGGACGCCGAGCGGCACAGCAGCTTGCGGTCCTCGGCCCGCCCGACCGTGATCGGGCTGCCCGAGAGGTTGACGAGGACGGTCGCACCGGCGAGGGCCGCCTCCGCGCTGGGCGGCACCGGCACCCACATGTCCTCGCAGATCTCCGCGTGCAGCACCAGACCGGGGACGTCCTCGGCCGCGAACAGCAGATCCACGCCGAACGGCACGGCCTCGCCGCCGACGCGGATCGACCCGCCGCGCTCGTCGGCGCCGTCGCCGATCTGCCGGCGCTCGTAGAACTCCCGGTAGTTCGGCGGGTACGACTTGGGCACGACACCGAGGACGCGGCCGCGGTGCACGATGACCGCGCAGTTGTAGACCCGGTTGCGGTGGCGGAGCGGGGCACCGACGACCAGGACCGGCAGCAGCTCGGCCGATCCGGCCACCACCTCCTGGAGCGCCTCCTCGACCTGATCGAGCAGCGCGTCCTGGAGCAGCAGGTCCTCGATCGAGTAGCCGCACAGCACCATCTCCGGGAAGACGGCGACGGCGACCCCCTCCCCGGCGCACCGGCGCGCGTGGCGCAGGACCGCTTCGGCGTTGGCGTGCGGGTCCGCGATGACGGTGTGACCCGTGCACGCGGCGACGCGTGCGAAGCCATGCTGATAGATCGACCAGAAGTTCAACGGAGGCACGGGCCCAGTGTAATCGTCAGAGCGACGCGATGGGTGGTGCGGGGTGTGTGCCACCTCACGCACGGCGAAGGGGCGCGGGGTGGACCCACCCCGCGCCCCCTCAAGATGCCGTTGCCGGCGGTGCCTCAGTGGCGCCCGTACGACTCGACGTAGCCGGGAGCGGGCGATCCCACGCCGGTCACGTCGTCGTAGCCCTTCACCGCGCTCAGCGAGCTGTCCCTGCCGAGGCTGCGGACCGAGGTGGCGATGCCGCCCGTGGCGTCGTAGCCGTCGACGAAGTCGACGCGCGCCACGGCGAGTCCGGAGCCCGTCGGGTTGTCCGTGACGTCGTGGTACGCCTTCGAGCCGTACCTGGCGTAGATCTCCGGGTTGGCGAAGCCGATCGGCTGGCCGCCGCGGGCCTCCTGGGCCAGCGCCTGGACGGCGGCGATCACCGGCGCGGCGAGTGAGGTGCCGCCGATGCGGTACTCGTCGTACGCCTGCGTCTTGCCATCGGGCAGGGTCTGCGTCTGGCCGACCAGGAAACCGGTGTTGGGGTCGGCGATCGCCGCGATGTCCGGGACGACGCGGTTGCCGGTCGCGTTGTTGGCGTTCGCCAGCGCGTCCGGGACGACGCCCTTCTGGTAGTCGGGCTCCGCCACGGTCTTGCTGGTGCCGCCGCCCGCGCCCGAGGTGAACGCGCCGGGGAAGCCGACCCAGCTCTTGCCGTCGCTCGACAGCAGAGCCTTCTCGGTGCCCCAGCCGGTCTCCCACTGGTACGTGTCGTTCTTGCCGACCGCCAGCGAGGTGCCGCCGACCGCCGTCACCCAGGCGGAGTTGGCAGGGGTGTCGACCTGCTTCGTACCGGTGTTGGCGACCTCGTCACCGTTGTCGCCGGAGGAGAAGTAGAAGCCGATGCCCTCGGCCGCGCCGAACTGGAAGACCTGGTCGTAGGCGGCCGCGAGGTCCGGGGTCTGGTTGGCCTCGATGTCGCCCCAGGAGTTGGAGACGATGTCGGCCAGGTGGTTGTCGACGACCTTGCTGAGCGAGTCGAGCAGGTCGTCGTCGTAGCAGGAGGCGGCGCCGACGTAGGTGACGTTCGCGGCGGGGGCGACCGCGTGCACGGCCTCGACGTCGAGCGTCTCCTCGCCGTACCAGCCCGCGGCCGAGCACTCCTTGGTCTTGGTGTACTGGTCGGGCAGCACCTGGCGCAGCTGGCCGGTGGTCCAGGCGGCGTCGCCGTGCTTCTTCGCGTAGGTGGCCGCGTCGAAGGCGATGGTCGGGGAGGCGTACGCGTCGGTGATGGCGATGCGCACCCCCTTGCCCGTGCGGGTGCCCGCGCCGTACGCGGCCCGCAGCTGCTTGCCCGTGTAGCCCTTGACGGCGTACGGGATCGCGTGGCCGTACGCCTCCGGCAGCGTCGTCGCGGTGTTCGAGCCGTAGTAGGAGGAGAACGGCCCGGAGTTGCGGAAGACGGTCTCCGGCGGCGGCAACTGGTCGTCGTGGTTCGCCTTGTGGGGGGCGTTGTCCAGGCCGGTGACGGTCAGGACGGCGCCCTTCAGGCTCTCGGGCGCGGTGGCCGCCTTCGACGGCGCACGGTAGGTCTTGCCGCCCTTGGCGTAGTTGTGCAGCTGCGTACCGAAAGCCTTCTCGGCGGCGGCCACGTCACCGGTCACGGCGACGTAGTGCTGCGTGACGGCGGTGACCTTCAGGCCCGACGCCTTCAGCCACGACGTGACCGAGGCGACCTGCTCCTTGGTCGCGCCGAAGCGCGCCTGCGTCTGCTTGGCGCTCAGGTACTTGCCGTACAACGGCGAGTGCGGGTCGGAGACGGCCTTCGCGTAGGCGGCCAGGCCGCGCGCGTCACGGCCGGCGAGGTAGACCCGGGCGGAGACCTGGGCGCTGTCGGAGGTCGCGCCCTTGTCCGCCGTGGCCGTCGCCCACGCGGGCTTGGTGCCCGCGAGAGCCTGCCGGCCGGGGTTGTCCGCGGCGTGCGCCGCGGGTATGCCGAGCGCCAGTGCGCCGGCGAGCAGCGGCAGTGTCGCTGCCAGGCCCACCCCGGCGCGCGTCTTGGCGCGGTTGGATCTCATAGAACCCCCTGCGATGCGGTTCGTCGCATGTAGTGGTCGGTCGATGTGATCCGCGTAGAGCACCGGGCGATGACGGCGCGGTGAATGGATCACACGATGGGGGTCACTCTTTCGATGAACCGTTCATGCCTGGGGAATGAAAAGGCCAAGGAAACGCCAAGTGGCCGCGACTGCCGGGGGTTTGGGCGGATTTGGGTATTCCCCGTATGTTGCGGAAGGGTTGCGATTCCCGGGATACCCTTGCGGCGAACTCCGTTCGATGCCGCTTTGTCGACTTGTATGCAGACCGGTGGCGTCAGGGGCGTGGCTCGGCGCCGCGTTCCTCGAGCATCGTCGTCATCAGGTCGATCTCCGACCGCTGGGCGTCGACCATGGCCTGCGCGAGCCTCTTCTCCACGCCCACCGTGCACTTGGCGACACAGCCCTCGGCCATGTGGATGCCGCCCTTGTGGTGGTCGGTCATCAGTTGCAGGAAGAGGATCTCCGCCTGCTTGCCGCTGAGTTCGCCCAGCTTCCTCAGCTCCGTGTCGGTCGCCATGCCCGGCATCAGCGCGCCGTCCTTGCCGGAGGCCATGCCGCCCATGCCCATCCACGTCATCGGCGGCTCGGAGGACACCTTCGGCAGCCCCCACAGGTCGAGCCAGCCCAGCAGCATCCCGCGCTGGTTGGCCTGCGTCTGCGCGATGTCGTACGCGAGGCGGCGCACCTCCTCGTTCCTGGTGCGGTCGCGCACGATGTACGACATCTCGACCGCCTGCTGGTGGTGGACCGCCATGTCCCGTGCGAAGCCGGCGTCCGCCGAGTCCGCGGCGGGCACGCGGACGCTCCCCGACCCGCCGTCCTCGGCGACCGCGTACGTGATCGCGCCCGTCGCCACGAGCGCCGCCGCCGCGGCCCCGGCGATCCAGCCGATGTGCCGGCTCACCGCATCGTCCCGCCGGTGCACGAGGCACCCGGCTCCGGCGTCTGCTCGCCCTGGACGTAGGTCGCGAGGAACCTGTCGACGCCCGGGTCGCCGGCGCTCCGCACGGAGAGCTGATGGCCCCAGGCCGTGAGCATGATCGGGCTCGCCTGGTTCTCGTAGGGGCTCATCAGCGTGTACGGGGTCTTCCTCACCTTCGCCGCGAGCGCGGCGACGTCGGCCTTCGACGCCTTGCCGGAGTACGTCACCCACACCGCGCCGTGCTCCAGCGAGTGCACGGCGTTCTCGTCCCTGACCGGCTCGGTGTAGACGTCGCCGTTGCAGTTCAGCCACACCGGGTTGTGGTCGCCGCCGACGGGCGGGTGCATCGGGTAGGACACGTTCGTGGTGACGTGGTTGCGGGACAGCCTGCCCGTCCAGATCCGCACACCGTCCTTGCCGGTGACGAAGTGGCCGGTGTCCTTCGCGCTCTTCGCAGGGCCCTTGGAGCCGCTCGCCGAGCCCTTGGAGCCGCCGGCCGAGTCCTTCGAGCCGCTCGCCGCGGAGGCCTTGTTCCCGGACTGCGAGTCGATGAGGACCACCCCGCCGACGACGAGACCGGCGACGACGACCACGCTCGCCGCGATCGTCAGGATGCGGTTGCGGCGCTCACGTGCGCGTTCCGCACGGCGCATCTGCTCCATGCGGGCCTTGCGCTCGGCGGAACCGGGGGTGGGGGCGGAGCCCATGGCGCGTCCTTCGGTGGAAAGGGACCTTCGGGACGGCTGATCGTAGTGGGGCCGAAGTCCCTGGACCTAGGCCGGACCACCCGAATGGCCGAGGGGACGGCCTACCCACCGAATAATTTGAAGCCCAGATGCGCATTATCTACGCTGATGGAATGCGGCTGTTGCGCTCCACCGACCTGGCGCTGCGGGTCCTGATGCGGCTCGCCGTCGCCGGCGACTCCAGCCCCACGACCCGCGAGGTCGCGGGCGCCATGGACGTGCCGTACACGCACGCCGCGAAGGTCGTGGCCGAACTGACGCACATGGGACTCCTCGAGGCCCGCCGCGGCCGGGGCGGCGGGCTCACGCTCACCGAGGCAGGGCGCACGGCGTCGGTCGGCGCGGTCGTGCGCCGCTTCGAGGGGGAGGGCGACGTCGTCGACTGCGAGGGCGCCACGCCCTGTCCCCTGCACACCGGCTGCCGATTGCGGGGCGCGCTGCGCCGGGCCCAGGAGGCGTTCTTCGCCTCGCTGGACCCGGTGACGGTCGAGGACGTGGTGGCGGCGCCGACGGGGCCGCTGCTTCTCGGTATGCCCTCAGTGCTGTGACGGCGAAGGGCCGGGGTCTCGACCTCGTCCCGCCTGTGGGCTGCTGAGGCTGCTGCATACGATGCAAGCGACGGCGGACTGCTTCTGAGCGGTACGGTCGCCGCTCCACCGCCCCGCCGCGCTCCCGGCGGGGCAGGCTCCCCCGTCTGCGCCGACGCCCCGGGCGAGATCGTCTCGCATCGCCACGCCTCGATGTCGGCCAGGTAGGTGGCGCTGTCCCGGACGAGTCACGGCTCGGCGGCGGTGGGGTCGGGGCGGGCTCGTCGCCCGGCGGCCCGGTCGCCGTGTCCTGCCCCAACGGTGCGGAGACGGAGGTGGGCTGGGCCGTCGCGGCGACTCGACCTCACACCCTCGAAGGTCTCTTCTGCCTCACAAGCCTCTTCAGTCCACCGTCGCACCAGGACCCCTCACCGGCCAGCCGGGCAGCCGCGGCGGGATCAGTCCTGAGCGAGCCAGAGGTCGGGTCCGAACACCTCGTAGTGGATGTCGGCGGGGGCCACACCCTTCTCGATCAGCTGGGCGCGCACCGCGCGCAGGAAGGGCAGCGGACCGCACAGGTACGCGCGCGTGCCCGAGGCGACCGGTACGGCGGACAGGTCCACCAGGCCCTTGTGCGCGGACTCGGGGGCGTCCTGCTCGTACCAGAAGTGCACGGCGGCGTCCGGCAGCTTGGCCGCGAAGCCCTCGTGGTCGGTGCGCAGGGCGTGCGTGGCGGGGGAGCGGTCGGCGTGCACCACGGTGACCGGGGCGCGGTGGCCCGTGCGGGCGAGCTGCTCCAGCATGGCGATCATCGGGGTAACGCCGATGCCGGCGGAGGCGAGCAGCAGGGGCGCGTCGGTGGCGTCCAGGACCAGGTCTCCGTACGGGGCGGACAGCTCCAGGGTGTCCCCCTCACGCACGCGCGCGTGGAGGTGACCGGAGACCTCGCCGTCCGGCGTGTCGCCGCCGTGGACGCGCTTGACGCCGATCTGGCGCACCGGGGAGCCCGGCGCGGCGGACAGGCTGTACTGGCGGATCTGCCGGGCACCGTCCGGGAGTTCCACGCGGACGGAGACGTACTGGCCGGGGCGGAAGTCGGGCACCGGGCCGTCGTCGGCCGGGCGGAGCTGGAAGGTGGCGACGTCCGTCGTCTCCTCGACGCGCCCCACGACACGCCACCGCCGCCAGCCGGACTGTCCGCTCGCCTCGTACAGCCGCTTCTCGATCGCGATCAGCGCGTTCGCCATCAGCCAGTAGACCTCGTCCCAGGCGGCGGCGACCTCGGCGGTGACCGCGTCGCCCAGGACCTCGGCGATGGCCGCGAAGAGGTGCTGGTGGACGACCATGTACTGCTCGGGCGTGATGCCCAGCGAGGCGTGCTTGTGAGCGATACGGCCCAGCATCACGTCGGGGCACTCGTCCGGGTGCTCCACCAGGTGGGTGGCGAAGGCGGCGATCGAGCCCGCCAGCGCCTGCCGCTGGGTGCCGGCCGCCTGGTTGCCGCGGTTGAACAGGTCGCGCAGCAGCTCCGGGTGGGCGGCGAACAGTCCGTCGTAGAAGCGCTCGGTGATCTCTGCCAGTGAGGCGCCGACGGCGGGGAGGGTCGCGCGCACGGTGGCGGCGGACTGTTCGGAGAGCATCGGAACTCCTTTTGTGAAGGAAGGGTGGGCTTCGGCCCGCTCGGCCGTCGGCACCGTAATAAAACTTGCATCTGAGATGCAAATTTAACGAGGCGGGAGAGGGACGAGATCGGCCATTACGTATGGGCCGCCGAACAGGCAAGATGGGCGTCAGAGCAGGACACCTGCCGTATGCGAGGCGTTCAGCCCGGGGTCGGGCGGCCGATCAAGGTCCGCAACGCGCATGAAATGCTGTTGTGGTGGGATGCTCAGGTGCCCGACCGCCTCCCGTGGTGCGGGAGACAGGCGGCCTGACCAGCAAGGATGGGGAAGCGGAAGATGGACAAGCAGCAGGAGTTCGTGCTCCGGACCTTGGAGGAGCGCGACATCCGGTTCGTACGCCTGTGGTTCACGGACGTGCTGGGCTTCCTCAAGTCCGTGGCCGTGGCCCCTGCCGAGCTTGAGCAGGCGTTCGACGAGGGCATCGGCTTCGACGGCTCCGCCATCGAGGGCTTCGCCCGCGTCTACGAGTCCGACATGATCGCCAAGCCGGACCCGTCGACCTTCCAGGTCCTGCCCTGGCGCGCGGAGGCCCCCGGCACGGCCCGTATGTTCTGCGACATCCTCATGCCGGACGGCTCGCCGTCCTTCGCGGACCCCCGGTACGTCCTCAAGCGCGCCCTGGCCCGCGCCTCCGACCTGGGCTTCACCTTCTACACCCACCCCGAGATCGAGTTCTTCCTGCTGAAGGACCGGCCGCTGGACGGCAGCCGCCCGACGCCGGCCGACAACTCCGGCTACTTCGACCACACCCCGCAGAACGTCGGCATGGACTTCCGCCGCCAGGCGATCACCATGCTGGAGTCGATGGGCATCTCGGTCGAGTTCTCCCATCACGAGGGCGCCCCGGGCCAGCAGGAGATCGACCTGCGGTACGCCGACGCGCTGTCCACCGCCGACAACATCATGACGTTCCGCCTGGTCATGAAGCAGGTGGCGCTGGAGCAGGGCGTACAGGCCACCTTCATGCCGAAGCCCTTCTCCGAGCACCCCGGCTCCGGTATGCACACGCACCTGTCCCTGTTCGAGGGTGACCGGAACGCGTTCTACGAGTCCGGCGCGGAGTACCAGCTGTCCAAGGTGGGCCGCTCCTTCATCGCCGGCCTGCTGCGGCACGCCGGGGAGACCTCGGCGATCACCAACCAGTGGGTGAACTCCTACAAGCGCATCTGGGGCGGCACCGAGCGCACCGCGGGCGCCGGCGGCGAGGCGCCGTCGTACATCTGCTGGGGGCACAACAACCGCTCGGCCCTGGTCCGGGTCCCGATGTACAAGCCGGGCAAGACCGGGTCGGCCCGTGTCGAGGTCCGCTCGCTGGACGCCGGCGCGAACCCGTACCTGGCCTACGCGGTCCTGCTGGCCGCCGGCCTGAAGGGCATCGAGGAGGGCTACGAGCTGCCTCCGGGCGCCGAGGACGACGTGTGGGCGCTGACGGATTCCGAGCGCCGCGCGATGGGCATCGAGCCGCTGCCGCAGAACCTGGGCGAGGCGCTCGCGCTGATGCAGCGCAGCGATCTGATCGCCGAGACGCTGGGCGAGCACGTGTTCGACTTCTTCTTGCGCAACAAGAAGCAGGAGTGGGAGGAGTACCGCAGCGAGGTGACCGCGTTCGAGCTGCGGAAGAACCTGCCGGTGCTGTAGGCGCAGGTCTCAGCGGTCTGCTGGGCGGGGGCCGACGGTCGCGGACCGTCGGCCCCCGCCGCGTCCCTGTGCCCTCGGGCGTGTCGCCCTAGACTCGAATGACCTCGGGGCTCCCCACCCAGGAGGTCGTGATGGTGCGGCACACCCGACTGCCCGGCGAGTCCGCCGACTACCTCGCCGCCCGCGAAGAACTCCGGCTCGCCGAGATCGAGCTCATGCGCCACCGGGAGGAGGTCGCGGCCCGGCGCCGGGCGCTCCCTCAGGGCCCTGTCGTCGACGACTACGTCTTCCTCGAAGGCCCGGCGGACCTCGACGAGGGCGACACCCCCGTCCGCGAGGTCACCCTCAGCGGGCTGTTCACCGCCCCGGACCGGCCGCTGACCGTCTACCAGTTCATGTACGGCAAGTTGCAGACCGACCCCTGCCCGATGTGCACCCTGTGGATCGACGGCTTCAACGGCGTCGCCCACCACATCGCCCGGAGCGCCGACTTCGCCGTCGCCGCCGCGGCCGACCCGCCCATCCTGCGGAAGCACGCCCGCAACCGCGGCTGGTCCCGGCTGCGCCTGCTGAGCTGCGGCGACAGCACCTTCAAGTACGACCTCGGCAGCGAGGACGAGGACGGCGCGCAGGACTCCACCGTCTCCGTCTTCACCCGGGACGGAGACGGCACGGTCCGCCACTTCTACTCCGCGCATCCGCGCATGGCCGACGACATCGACCAGCGCGGCATCGATCTGCTCAACCCCGTCTGGCACCTCCTCGACCTGACCCCGGGCGGTCGCGGCGACTGGTTCGCGGGACTGGACTACTGACGATCAGGACGCCGGCCCCGTCCCCGCCGACGAACGCCGGGGACACCGCCGCGCTGTCGATCCGGCGCGGGGCGCCCGTGCCGTCCGCCGGGACCTGGTACAGGTCCGCTCCGAAGTCGCCCGGCAGCGCGTACACCACCGTGTGTTCGTCACGCCAGACCGCCTGGTCGTCCACGCTGCGGGTCTCCGCGAGCGGGGTTTCGCGCATCGTGCGCAGGTCCAGCACGTACAGGTGCCAGGGGGCGTCCTTGGGCAGGCCCTTCACCCGCTTCTTGTACGCGATCCGCGTGCCGTCGGGGGACAGGGACGGGCACTCGACGTTCGCGTGGAGGGTGGTGACCGTGCGGGAGCGCAGGTCGCCCCGGACCAGGTACGTCGTGCTCTTCGTCGCCAGGGTCGCGTAGAACGTGCGGTCGTCGGACGCGAACGTCACGCCCCAGAGGTTCACGTCCGACGCGTGGTACGTCCTGCCGTCCTTGACGATGCGGTACGCCTCCAGGGACGGGGTCAGCGCGCCCGTGCGGGTGTCCACGATCGCCGCACGAGTGGAGAAGTTCGTTCCCGCGTACGAGTCGCCGCCCACGAACGCCGTCCACGCCGCGTAGTGGCCGCTGGGGGAGACCCGGGCGCGGGACGGGATGCCCGGGACGTCGTAGTGCGCCCTGATGTGGAGGGACGCGTCGAGGATCAGCGCGCGGTAGGTGTCCGAGACCGGGCCGTGCACGGCCTGGAGGCAGACCCCGGTGCCCGCGGCGGCGTAGAAGCGCAGGCACTTCACGCCCGAGGCGGTGCGCGGGCCGGAGGGGTCCGACGCCGGGACTGTCGTGAGTTCGTCGCGGTGCGGGCCCCAGGCCATGTTGCGGAACACCATGCGGCCGGGCTCGGTGAGCGTGACCTTGCCCGAGGTGATCCGAGGGCCGCCGGCCTGGGCCTGGTCCCTGCGCTCCGCCCGCGCCGACGCGTGCAGCACCGAGGCCGTGCCGACCCCCGCCAGGACCAGGAGGGCCGACAGCAGGACGAGGATGCGGGTGCGTACCGTCATGCCGTGCCTTTCGGGCGGAGCGTCGTCAGGGAGAAGGCCGCGCACACCGCGAGCGCCACCGCGGAGGCCGTCAGGGCCGTACGGTCGCCCCACACCGTCCAGGCCGCCCCGAACCCCAGCGAGCAGGCGAACCGGGCGAGCGCCTGGCCCGTCTGCACCAGGGCGAGACCGGAGGAGCGCAGTTCCTCGGGGACGCTGTCGGAGGCCGCCGCCATCAACACGCCGTCGGTGGCCGCGTAGAAGCCGCCGTGCAGGGCGAGCACGGCGTACGGCAGCGCCGCCGCGTGCCAGGACGTGAGCAGCAGGGCGTACGCCAGGAGCAGCGCTGCGTGGCCGGCCAGGAAGACGCGCCAGCGGCCCACTGTGTCCGCGAGCCGCCCGAGCGGCATCGCCAGCAGCAGGAACGCGGCCGCCGTGCCCAGCGGCAGCAGCGCGAACCAGCGGTCGGGGACACCGAGGCGGCGTTGCAGCAGCAGGTAGACGAAGGAGTCGCTGACCGTGGCGAGGCCGAGCAGCAGCGCACAGACCGTGAGACGGCGCAGGTCGCGGCGGTGCAGCAGGGCGAGGGCGGCGCGGAGGGTCGGCCGGGGGCCGTCACCGGCCGCCGGGGAGTGCGCGCGGCCGCCCGGCACGAACAGCACCAGGACCAGGACGCCCGTCAAGGCCACGCAGAAGCTCACCGTGAACACCGCGTCGTAGCCGTCCACCGTCGCCCGCAGGATCAGGAACGCCACGAGCGGGCCGAGCAGCGCGCCCGCCGTGTCCATCGCACGGTGCACACCGAAGGCGCGGCCACGGGTCTCCGGGGTGCTGGAGAGAAAGATCAGCGCGTCCCGGGGAGCGGTGCGCAGGCCCTTGCCGGTGCGGTCGGCGGCCAGGACCAGGCCGATGGGGGTGAGGGTGTGGGCCACCAGCAGAAGGGGTTTGCACAGGGCCGAGATGCCGTAGCCGAGGCCCGCCACCCACTTGTGACGGCCTCCGCCCCGGTCGGCGAGATGGCCTCCGGCGAGCCGTACGAGCGCGGAGAAGCCGTTGTAGACGCCGTCCAGCAGGCCGAAGCCCAGCGGGGACAGGCCGAGGCCCGTGACGAGGTACAGCGGGAGCACCGCCGTGACCATCTCGGAGGAGACGTCGGTGATCAGGCTGACCGCGCCGAGCGCGAGCACGGTCGGGGCGACCGCGGTGAGGCGCCGCCCGGCACGGGGCCGGGCGGCGCCGTCCGCGGACGCCGGCGCCGGGGTACCGGCACGGCTGTCCGCTACATACATGTCACGACGCCCAGATGCCGGTGATGTCCGTGGCGGAGGCGGCGTTGCCCGCGTGCGTCGTCAGGCCCTGGGTGTCCTCCAGGGTGCGCAGCAGGTCGTAGTGGTTGTAGGTGGTGGAGGTGCTGGACCCCGGGGTCACCGGCTGGCCGTACAGCACCGTTGGGATGCGGTTGCCGCTGAGCTTGTTGTCCTCGTCGAAGGTGACGACGAGGAGGCTGTTGTGGGTCTTGGCCCAGGTGGCGTAGGCGCCCAGGTTGTTCTTCAGCCAGGTGTCACCGGTCGAGATCGAGCAGTCGTGCATGTCGCTGCACAGGTTGGGGACGACGAAGGACAGCTGGGGCAGCGTCGTGTAGTCGGTGGGGAACTGCGCGAAGGTCTTGGCGCTGGACGTCGGCACGTTGCTGAAGGCGAACCACGGGTTGTGCTTGCGGGCGTAGTTGCCGCTGCTGCACGTGGTCGAGCCCTGGCTGGGCAGCGACTCGTTGTAGCTGGCCCACGTGCGGCCCGCGGCCAGCTGCTCGGAGGCCAGGTTGCGGGCGGAGGAGAAGCCGGGGGTGTAGCAGCTGTCGTCCGTGATGCCCTGGGTGGAGCCGGAGAACAGCGCGAGGTAGTTGGGCTGGCTGGGGTGGGTGATGCCGTAGGACTGGGTGAGGTTGGCGCCGCCGGACTTCAGCGAGTTGATGTACGGGGCGCTAGAGGAGCCGATGATCTGGCTGTACGCGTGATTCTCCATGACCACGACGACCACGTGGTCCGGGCTGGGGACGGAGCCCGCGGCGTGCGCGGACTCATCGCCGAGCCCGGTCCACAGCCCGATCGCTGCTGCGGCGAAGGCCGCCACGGACGCCACGGTGGTACGGGTGCGGCGGTACAGGGAACTGCCGGACACAATCAACCTCCGGTGAGGGGAGGGGCTACGAGGGGCAGCGCTGCCAGAGCATGCTCACGCCAAGGTGCTCTGGCCCCACGCCCCACGACCCGGCGGATGAAGAGCCGGTGAATTGACGGCGTGCCGCAACGGCCGGACATGGCCGTACGTCCCCGGGTAACACGGGGCCCATGGGCGACATCCTGGTGGGGACGTGTTCGTGGACGGACCGGGCGCTGGTGGCGAGCGGCTGGTATCCACGGGGGCGGCGCGACGCGGAGGGGCGGCTGAGGTTCTATGCCGAGCGGTTTCCCGTGGTCGAGGCGGACTCCTCGTACTATGCGCTGCCCAGCGAACGCACCAGCCGCCTGTGGGTGGAGCGGACACCGGACGGCTTCGTCTTCGACGTCAAGGCCTTCTCACTGCTGACGGGACATCCCACGCGGCCGGACGCGCTGCCCGCCGACCTGCGGCCGGCCCTGGCCCGACGGCGCGCCCCGGATCCGGGCGGCGGCGACGCGGGCCTGCTCGACGAGTCATGGGCGCGCTTCACCGAAGCGCTGGCGCCGCTGCGGCGGGCCGGACGGCTCGGGACGGTGCTGTTCCAGTTCCCTCCCTCGCTCACTCCCGGCCCACGGTCGGAGGCGTTCGTACGCGCCTGCCGTGAACGGGCCCGCGGCTGGCCGTTCGCCGTCGAGTTCCGGCACCCGGACTGGTGGCGGGGCGACCGGGAGACGGCCACAGCGGCACTGCTCGCGGATCTGGACGCCACCGCGGTCGCCGTGGACACGGCGCGGGACCTGCCGACCTCGATGCCGCCCTTCGCGCCGGTCACGACACGGCGGCTGGCCGTCGTCCGCTTTCACGGGCGCAGCCCGCACTGGGGCACCGGGTCCAAGGAGGACGCCTACCGCCACGCGTACACCGAGGAGGAGCTGGCGGAGTGGGTGCCGCGGGTGCGGGGCCTGGCCGAGCGGACGGAACAGGTGCACGTCCTGTTCAACAACTGCTGCGCCGACGCGGCGGTCCGCGCGGCGGAGACGATGCGGCGCCTGCTGGGGGAGCAGGTGCCGCACCAGCAGCGGCACGCCTTCACGCCGCTGCCGGGGCTGTGGCCGGGGGACTGACACCCGTGGCACGGCCATCCGTGGCCGGCGTGCCTTTAGGGCGCCGCCACTCGCGCCTGCGTGTCCGCAGATCACCGCCACTCGCGCCTGCGTGTCCGCACGGCGCCACCACCCGAGCCCCGCGTGCCCGCGACCACCGCCACTGGCGCCTTGCGTGCCCGCGACCACCGCCACTGGCGCCTTGCGTGCCCGCAACCACCGCCACTGGCGCCTTGCGTGCCCGCAACCACCGCCACTCGCGCGTCGCGTGCCCGCAACCAACCACCACTCGCGCCCCGCATCCCCGCAGGGCACCGCCACCCGCACCCGCCGCGCCGCATCCGCGTACCCACTGCCACGCGCCCGCACGGCCCCGTACCCGCGGGCCTGCGCCCCCGCAGGGCACCACCCTGGCGCTCCCGTCCCCGTCTCCGGTTACGCTCAAAGCCGCAGGACCTTGATCTCGATGCTCGGGAGGCCGAGGGATGACCGTGCCCCAGGGGCGCAGAAGCAGCACCTTCACGCGACTGCTGCGACACGGTTTCACCGACCCCTCCGCCGCCGAGCGGCTGCTGGAGAGCGTCGAGCTGGCGCCGGTCAGGTCCGACCCCGTCCTGCTCGACGCCCTGGGCGCCACCGCCGACCCCGATCTCGCGCTGGGCGGCATCGTCCGGCTGCTGGAGGCGCAGCCCGCGTCCACCGCCCGCCGCGAGCTCCTCGACACGCTGATCTCGGCCAAACCCCTGCGCGACCGGCTGCTCGGAGTCCTCGGCGCCTCCGCGGCGCTCGCCGACCACCTCGCCCGCCACCCCGGCGACTGGCACGCCCTCGTCAACTACGAGCCGCACGACCTGCACCCAGGCGTGACGGAGTTCGAGCGCCAGCTCGCCGAGGCCACGGACCCCGTCTCACTGCGCGTCGCCTACCGCCGCTGCCTGCTGTCCATCGCCGCCCGCGACGTCTGCGGCACCACCGACGTCGCCCAGGCCGCCGCCGAACTGGCCGACCTGGCCACCGCCACCCTACGTGCCGCCCTGGGCATCGCCCGCGCCGCCGCCCCCGACGACGCGGCGCTGTGCCGGCTCGCGGTGATCGGCATGGGCAAGTGCGGCGGCCACGAGCTCAACTACGTCTCCGACGTCGACGTCATCTTCGTCGGCGAGGCCGTGAGCGGTGCCGACGAGCGCAAGGCCCTGCAGGCCGCGACCCGGCTCGCCTCACACATGATGCGGATCTGCTCGGAGACGACCGTCGAGGGAAGCATCTGGCCGGTGGACGCCAATCTGCGCCCCGAGGGCAGAAACGGTCCGCTGGTGCGCACCCTGGCCAGTCACCTCGCCTACTACCAGCGCTGGGCGAAGACCTGGGAGTTCCAGGCCCTGCTCAAGGCGCGCCCGGTGGCCGGCGACCTCGACCTCGGCGAGGAGTACGTCGCCACCCTGGCCCCGCTCGTCTGGCAGGTGGCCGAGCGGGAGAACTTCGTCGCCGACGTGCAGAAGATGCGCCGCCGGGTCGTCGAGAACATCCCCGCGGGGGAGGTCGAGCGTGAGCTGAAGCTCGGTCCGGGCGGCCTGCGGGACGTGGAGTTCGCCGTCCAGCTGCTGCAGTTGGTGCACGGGCGGTCCGACTCCTCGCTGCGCAGCGGCACCACCCTCGACGCGCTCAAGGCCCTCGCCGCCGGCGGTTACGTCGGTCGCGCCGACGCCGCGCAGCTCGACGACGCCTACCGCTTCCTGCGCTCCATGGAGCACCGCATCCAGCTCTACCGGCTGCGCCGCACCCACCTCGTCCCCGAGGACGAGGCCGACCTGCGTCGGCTGGGCCGCTCCCTGGGCCTGCGCACCGATCCCGTCGCCGCGCTCCGGCGCGAGTGGAAGCGGCACACCGGCGTCGTGCGCCGCCTTCACGAGAAGCTCTTCTACCGCCCGCTGCTCGACGCCGTCGCCCAACTCGCCCCCGGCGAGGCCCGGTTGAGCCCCGACGCGGCCCGGGAACGGCTCGTGGCGCTCGGCTACGCCGACCCGGCCTCTGCCCTGCGCCACCTGGAGGCGCTGGCGTCCGGCGTCACCCGCAAGGCCGCCATCCAGCGCACCCTGCTGCCCGTGCTGCTCGGCTGGTTCGCCGACTCCGCCGACCCGGACGCGGGCCTGCTCAACTTCCGCAAGGTGTCCGACGCGCTCGGCAAGACCCCGTGGTACCTGCGGCTGCTGCGGGACGAGGGCGCCGCCGCCGAGAACCTCGCCCGCGTGCTGTCCGCCGGCCGGCTCGCCCCCGACCTGCTGATGCGCGCCCCCGAGGCGGTGGCCCTGCTCGGCGACGGGGACGGCGGCGGACTCGAACCCCGCTCCCGCGCCCACCTCGAGCAGGAGATCCTGGCCGCCGTCGGCCGCGCCGAGAACGCCGAGCAGGCGGTCACGGTGGCACGCGGTGTACGGCGGCGGGAGCTGTTCCGTACGGCCGCCACGGACATCGTCGGCTCCTACGGCACCGAGGAGATCCCCGCCCGCCCGGACCAGGGTGCCCTGGTGGACCTGGTCGGCGGCGCGGTCTCGGACCTGACGGCGGCGACCCTGGCGGGCACACTGCGGGCCGTGGTCCGTGACGGCTGGGGCGAGACCCTGCCCACCCGGTTCGCCGTCATCGGCATGGGCCGCTTCGGCGGGCACGAGCTGGGCTACGGCTCCGACGCGGACGTGATCTTCGTGCACGAGCCGCAGGACGGCGTGGACGAACGGGAGGCTGCCGAGGCCGCGAACAAGGTGGTCTCGGAGATGCGACGGCTGCTGCAGATCCCGAGCACCGACCCGCCCCTGCTGATCGACGCCGACCTGCGCCCCGAGGGCAAGTCGGGACCGCTCGTGCGCACCCTGACCTCGTACGCGGCCTACTACCGCCGCTGGTCGCTGGTGTGGGAGGCGCACGCGCTGCTGCGGGCCGAGCCGGTCGCCGGCGACGAGGACCTGGGCCGCCGTTTCATCGAACTGGTCGACCCGCTCCGCTACCCCGCGCAGGGGCTCGGCGACGACGCCGTGCGCGAGATCCGGCGCCTGAAGGCCCGTATGGAGTCCGAGCGGCTGCCGCGGGGCGCCGACAAGACCCTGCACACCAAGCTGGGGCGCGGCGGCCTGTCGGACGTGGAGTGGACGGTCCAGCTGTTGCAGCTCCAGCACGGCCGGTCGGAGCCGGGCCTGCGCACCACCCGCACCCGCGCCGCCCTCGCCGCCGCCTGCGCCGCGGGCCTGATCACCGACGAGGACGCCGCGATCCTGGACGAGGCCTGGGTCCTCGCCACCCGGGTGCGCAACGCGGTGATGCTGGTCCGGGGCCGGGCGGGCGACACGTTCCCCTCCGAGACCCGCGAGCTGGCCGCCGTGGGCCGCTACCTCGGGTACGGCCCGGGCCACGTCGGGGACATGCTGGACGACTACCGGCGTACGACGCGCAGGGCACGCGGCGTGGTGGAGAAGCTGTTCTACGGGTCGTGACGCGCCGGCGGCGGTGGGTCACGCCCGTACCGGCACCAGCGCGGGCTCGCCCGCCGTCGCCACCCGTCGCGGCAGTGCGTACGGCAGCGCGCCGTACCAGACCCGCGCCACCGTGAAGCCGAACGCCAGGCAGAGCGTGCCGCCCACCGCGTCGAGCCAGAAGTGGTTGGCGGTGGCGACGATCACGACCAGTGTCGTCGCCGGGTACAGCAGGCTCAGGACCCGCGCCCACGGCACCGTCGACAGCGCGAAGATGGTCAGACCGCACCACAGGGACCAGCCGATGTGCATCGACGGCATCGCCGCGTACTGGTTCGACATGTCCTTCAGGTCGCCCGACGCCATCGAACCCCACGTGTGGTGGACCACCACCGTGTCGACGAAGTGCCCGCCGTTCATCAGGCGCGGCGGCGCCAGCGGGAAGAAGTAGTAGCCGAGCAGCGCCACGCCGGTCGTGGCGAACAGGGCGAGGCGGGTGGCCGCGTACCGGCCCGGATGGCTGCGGTACAGCCACACCAGCACACCCAGCGTCACCACGAAGTGCAGGGTGGCGTAGTAGTAGTTCATCCCGATGATCAGCCATGTCACCGAGTTGACGGCGTGGTTGGCCGAGTCCTCGACGGCGATCCCCAGGTGGTTCTCCAGCCGCCACACCCAGTCCGCGTTGCTCAGCGCCTCGGCCTTCTGCTCCGGCACGGCGTTGCGGATCAGCGAGTAGGTCCAGTAACTCAGCGCGATCAGCAGGATTTCGAACCAGAAGCGCGGGCGGCGGGGGGTGCGGACCCGGCGCAGGGCGCCCTGGATCGCGCCGACCCGCGCGTCGTCCGTGACGAGCCGGGGAGCGGCCTGCTCCTGGCCCCCCACCGCCGTCACGGTCCTGTCACCCATAGGTACAGAGTCTGCCAGAAAAGGGTTCCCCCACCGGTCATCCCCCGGCAGGGTTCCGGCCACCCGTTCTCCAACCGGCGTACTGGTGTAAAGCGCCGGAACTACTGCCTAGTGCCGCGGCAGGCAACGTTTGCCCGTCAAGGAGCGGCGTCCGGTGCGTGCTCTGGGGGTACCCCCTGCTCGAAGAGCTTGGGGGAGTGC
>NZ_JBFBBS010000053.1:0-37041 GCF_040682835.1 Streptomyces sp. NPDC051104
CTCCGCCGTGTGGATCAACGAACCCCGGCCCGAGACAGAAGCTCAGAAACAGAACTCATAACCTCAAACTGTCTCATTTGACTTGACAGCTTCCGGAAGCGGCCGCGGTCGTCGGCAACTCCTCGGCAGTGGCCATCGGAGCCGCAGTCGCAAGGCCGATGGCGGCCAGCATGCTCACGGTGGCAACGCGCATGCGTATGGGTTTCACGTAGACTTCCCCCTTGCAGTACCAAGGGGGAAGAGGGCGTGCGGAAACGCCGGTAGGCGTCCAAACTTAACGGCTCCCCGGAATGCTTCTCTTCCCCCGCATTTACACCCGATCAGCAGTTGGTCAGGCGCTGATCAGTCGAAAGTGCACTTTAGCAGCGAAGATCACTTCGAACATGCGCATACCGCGTGGGCATGATCACAAGCCGCGAATGGAACCTATCGGCTGAAAAGCCGTCCGCGCTCGCGGCGGACTCGTACAGGTGGTCCCGACCCGGTGGTCCCTTGCTCCGCCACCGTGCCGCGAAGCCGTCTCCGCCGACAACCGCCCCGGAGCCTATGCCTCCGGCTCCGCAGTCCTCACCCTGCCCCGCCCCACCTGCGTCCGCACCGCACCCATGCTCGCCGCGATGACCAGCGCGATCGCCACCGCCTGGGTGGCGGTCAGGGACTGGCCGAGGATCAGGAAGCCCGCCGTCGCCGCGAGGGCCGGTTCCAGGCTCATCAGGATCGCGAAGGTGGAGGCGGGCAGGCGGCGCAGGGCGAGGAGTTCCAGGGTGTAGGGCAGGACCGAGGAGAGCATCGCCACGGCCGCGCCGAGTCCGATCGTCACCGGTACGAGCAGCCTCGTGCCGGACTCGGCGATCCCGAGCGGCACGAACAGCACCGCCGCGACCGCCATCGCGAGCGCCAGCCCGTCGGCCTGCGGGAAGCGCCGTCCGGTACGGGCGCTGAAGACGATGTATGCCGCCCACATGGCGCCCGCCGACAGTGCGAAGGCGACGCCCGCCGGGGCCAGGTCGCCGAAGCCTCCGCCGCCCAGCAGGAACACGCCGGCCAGGGCGAGGGCCGCCCAGACCACGTTCACCGCGCGGCGGGAGGCCAGCACCGAGAGGGTCAGCGGGCCGAGGACCTCCAGGGTGACGGCGGGGCCGAGCGGGACGCGGGCGACGGCCTGGTAAAAGAGGCCGTTCATCGCGGCCATGGTGATGCCGAAGGCGACGACCGTCCCCCAGTCGGCGCGCGAGTGCCCGCGCAGCCGGGGCCGGCAGACCAGGAGCAGCACGATCGCGGCCACCACCAGCCGCAGGGTGACGACCCCGAGCGCTCCGGCCCGCGGCATCAGACTCACCGCGAGCGCGCCGCCGAACTGGACCGAGACGCCTCCGGCGAGCACCAGGCCGACCGGGCCGAGGGAACCCCGCAGCCGAGGACCGCCGGGCGCCACGGGAGCGGTCGAGGCGGGAGTCGGCGCCGAAGAGGCGGCGGAGGCTGCGGTGCTGGGCGTGTTCACGGGGCCTTCCAGGTGCTGGGCGGAGGTCGTGCAGCTTGGTGTACCTGGAAGTCCAGGGTAATGGACTTCGTCATGGGTGTGAAGGCGTTATGCGCCTGTACCCCCCGGCCGCCGAGTGGTGTCAGCCCCCGTGCCAGGGCCGCTCGTCACGGAAGAGCGGGCGGCCGTCCGGGAGTTGGTGGGATACGGCCCCGGGAGCCTCGCCGGGGAGCTTGTACGGCATGTACGGGTCCGGTGTCGGCCGGCCGACCTGATGCCCCGCCGGGGCCCCGGCCGCGTACTGCGCCGGAACCGCTGTGGGCACCTCCGCCGGCTCAGGGAACAGCGGCAGCCGCAGCTCCGCCGTGTCCATGTTCACGTTGTTCTGCGAGCGGTGCAGCCGGGAGTACGCCCCGCGCCGCGCCAGCAACTCCTCGTGGCGGCCGGTCTCGACGATGCGGCCCTGGTCGACGACGAGGATGCGATCGGCGTCGGGTGCCAGGTTCAGATCGTGCGTGATCATGATCGTCGTACGGCCGGTCATCAGGCGCCGCAGCGGTTTGACGACCCGGCGCGCCGCCATCGCGTCCAGACCGGTCGTCGGCTCGTCCAGCACGAGGACGGGCGCGTCGCGCAGGATGGCGCGCGCGATCGCGAGCCGCTGCAGCTGACCGCCGGACAGCCGGGCCGAGTTGGGGTCGACCTTGGTGTCGTACCCCTCGGGCAGCCGCATGATGAAGTCGTGCGCGTCCGCCGCCCACGCCGCTTCGGTGATCGCCTGCTCGCTGGCGCCGGGCCGGCCGCAGGCGATGTTCGCGCGGACCGTGTCGTGCAGGACGAGGGTCTCCTGCGGCAGCAGCGTGACGTACTCGCGCAGCCGTGCCAGCGGGAAGTCGCCGATCGGGGTTCCGTCGAGGAGCACCGCGCCGGAGTCGGGGTCGTAGAAGCGCAGCAGCATCTTCGAGACCGTGGACTTGCCGGCGCCGCTCGGTCCGGTGATGATCACCAGCTCGCCAGGTCGCACGGAGAACGACAGTCCCTCCAACGCCATCCGGTCCGCCCCCGGGTAGCGGAAGTACACGTCTCGCACCTCCACCGACCCGTCGGGCCGCCCCACCGGCGCCCGGTCCGAACGCGCCGGGTCGCTCACCGCCGGCCGTACGTCCAGGATCTCGATCAGCCGCTCGGCACCGGCCGTGGCCGCCGTCACGGTCAGCCCGAGCTGCGCGAGGCCCTGCACGGGCGGGTACAGGTAGCCGAGGAACGCCGCGAACGCGAGGAGCTGGCCGAGCGTCATCCGACCCGCGGAGATCTCCCAGGCGCCGAGCCCGATCACCGCGAGTACGCACACCGTCTCGATGACCTGCACGAGCTGCTCGTACAGCTCGCCCAGCCGGGCCGAGCGCACCGACGCCCGGAACCATGCGTTCGCCTCCTGCCCGAGCCGCCGCCGCTCGGCGGCACGGCGGTCGTACGCCTGGGTGAGCACGATGTTGCCCAGCGACTCCTCCACCACGGAGGTGATCGCGCCGTCCGCGACCCGGCCCTCGCGGGAGACGGTCTTGATGCTTCCGGAGAAGCGCCGGGCGGCCAGCCAGAACAGCGGCGCCAGTACGAAGGTCGCCGCCGCGAGGTCCCAGCGCAGCCAGAACGCGGCGGCCGCGTAGAAGACGGCACTGAAAGCGGCCGAGGCGGCTCCGACCAGCCCGGACACCACCATCGTCTCGATCGCCTCGACGTCGCTGGTCAGCCGGGACAGCAGGTCGCCCTGCCGGTGGCGTTGGAAGAAGTGCGGCGGCAACTGCTGGACGTGGTCGAAGACGTGCTCGCGCAGCCGCATCACGAAACGCTCGGTGATCCAGGTCGCCAGGGAGTTGCCCGCGTACCCGATGGCCGCGCCGAGCACGGCGACCCCGAGCCACTCGGCGGCCGGCGCCCAGAACGCGCTCAGCGAGCCCTTCTGCAGCGCGTGGTCGGTGAGTTCGCTGAACAGCAGGATGGCGGCGGTCTCGGCGAGCGCGGCGAGCACCGTGCACCCCCAGACGATCGCCAGCCAGCCCCGCAGCCCCCTGGTCATCGGCCAGAAGCGCCGGAAGGCGGTGCGGGCGGCGATCGTGGGGGTGTCGTTCTCCTCGTGGTCCGCGTACTCGTCCTCGTGGTCCTCGTACTGATCAGTCCCGGTCATGCCCAGAGGTTCTGTCACGGGGATTGGTCGGCCCTTTGAGCAGTCTCGGCGCAGGCTGTGAAATGCCGCCGCAATCGGTCGAGGAAAGAACGAAAGAGGGCCGACGGTGCACCCGTCGGCCCTCTTCATGGTTGCCGGATTACCGGATTCAGCGGTTGTGGCCGGGCAGCGGCTTGGGCAGCGGCTTCGGCTGGTGCTTCTTCTTCGGCTTCGGCTTCGGCGGGGGCGGGAGCTGCTTGGCCTTGGGCTTCGGGGGCAGCGGGGCAAGCTTCTTGAAGCTCATTTCCGTCTCCTTGAGGGTTTCTCGATATTGCCGTGCAGTGGTGCGAGAATTCTCGGCGGGCGGGGTTGGGATTCCGGATCGCTTGTCCCGGGAATTCCTTCGCCGCCCGACATGGAAGAACTTACACGGCCCGGGACCGCAAAACGGCAAGGAATTGCAAACGGGGGCTGTGAAAGCCTAGGGAATTGCTGGCAGTCGGTCGCGGAAGCTGAGTGTTGCTTGTCCTCGGCGTCCCTGTCTGTGAGTCCCCTGAGCGTGAACGATCCATGCAAGCACGCTTGCTTGTTTCTCCGCCCGCTGCCATGCTCCCCACGCACACCGTCGTGCCCCGAGGGGAGCGCATCGTGTCCGACGCATCGTCCGTGATCGACGACCTGGGCCGGGAGAGCGAGGAACTCGACCGACTGGTGGCCGAGTTGGGGGAGGACGGCTGGGCGCTGGACACCCCCGCCGAGGGCTGGACCATCGCCCACCAGATCGCGCACCTCGCCTGGACCGACCGCGCCGCCCTCCTGGCCGTCACGGACCCGGAGGCCTTCGCGACGGAGGTGGAGAAGGCCCTCGCGTCGCCCGGCACCTGGGTCGACGAGGCCGCACGCGAGGAAGCCGGGCGCCCGCCCGCCGAACTGCTCGCCCGGTGGCGCGAGGGCCGCGCCGCGCTCGACCGGGCCCTGCGCCAGGCATCACCCGGCGCCCGTTTCCCCTGGTACGGGCCGCCCATGTCGACCGCCTCCATGGCCACCGCCCGACTGATGGAGACCTGGGCCCACGGCCTGGACGTGGCGGACGCGCTCGGTGTGGCACCCGCGCCCACGGCCCGGCTCCGGCACATCGCCCGGCTCGGGTTCCGCACCCGCGACTTCTCCTACGCGGTCCACGGACTTCCGGCGCCCGCCGACCCGTTCCGCGTCGAACTCCACGCTCCTAACGGGGACTTGTGGGCGTACGGCCCCGAAGACGCTCCACAGCGCGTCACCGGACCCGCCCTCGACTTCTGCCTCCTGGTCACCCAACGCGCCCACCGCGCCGACCTCGCCCTGCGCGCCGAGGGCCCGGACGCCGGCCACTGGCTGGACATCGCACAGGCCTTCGCGGGCCCACCGGGCAGCGGACGCCCGGCGAAGGGAGCCGCCCGGTGACGACCCTGCGTCCCCTGCGCATAGGCAACGCCTCCGGCTTCTACGGCGACCGTTTCGACGCCCTGCGCGAGATGCTCACCGGCGGCCCCCTCGACGTCGTCACCGGCGACTACCTGGCCGAGCTGACCATGCTGATCCTCGGCCGCGACCGCCTGAAGAACCCCGGTGGCGGTTACGCGCGCACGTTCCTCGGACAGTTGGAGGAGTGCCTCGGCCTCGCCCACGAGCGGGGCGTGCGGATCGTGGCCAACGCGGGCGGCCTCAACCCGGCCGGACTCGCCGACGCGGTACGGGAGGTGGCGGGACGCCTCGGCATCCCCGTCCGGGTGGCGCACGTCGAGGGCGACGACCTCACCGAGTCCAACCCCGGCGCCCTCACCGCCCACGCCTACCTCGGCGGGCACGGCATCGCCGCGTGTCTGCGCGAGGGCGCCGACGTCGTGGTCACCGGGCGCGTGACGGACGCCGCGCTGGTCACCGCGCCGGCCGTCGCCCACTTCGGGTGGGGGCCCGAGGATTACGACCGGCTGGCGGGCGCGGTGGTCGCCGGGCACGTCCTGGAGTGCGGGGCGCAGGCCACCGGAGGCAACTACGCCTTCTTCACCGAGCATCCGCCCGAGCGGCTGCACCGGCCCGGCTTCCCGCTCGCCGAACTCCACGAGGACGGCAGCAGCGTCATCACCAAGCACGACGGCACCGGAGGCGTCGTGGACGTCGGCACGGTCACCGCACAGTTGCTGTACGAGACGGCCGGCGCCCGGTACGCGGGTCCCGACGTCACCGCCCGGCTGGACACCGTCCGGCTCACCCGGGAGGGGCCCGACCGGGTGCGGATCGAGGGAGTGCGCGGGGAGGCGCCGCCGCCCACCCTGAAGGTCGGCCTCAGCAGGCTCGGCGGCTTCCGCAACGAGGTCACCTTCGTGCTGACCGGGCTCGACATCGAGGCCAAGGCCGCGCTCGTGAGGGCGCAGATGGAGGCGGCCCTGGACGCGGCCAAGTCCCGCCCCGGCGAGGTGCGCTGGGAGCTGGCCCGCACCGATCACCCGGACGCGCCCACCGAGGAGACGGCGAGCGCCCTGCTGCGGCTCGTGGTGCGGGACTCCGCCGAGGACGCCGTGGGCCGTGCGTTCACCGGCGCCGCCGTCGAACTGGCGCTCGCCAGCTACCCCGGCTTCCATGTGGTCGCCCCACCGGGGAAGGGCGAACCGTATGGAGTCTTCGAGGCGGCCACGGTCGACCGTGGTGCCGTAGCCCATGTGGCGGTCCTCCACGACGGCCGCCGTATCCCCGTGCCGCCGGCCCAGAACACCCGCGTAGTCGACGACGTACCGGAACCGCCCCTGCCCGAGTCGCTGCCCCCGGGACCCACCCGTCGCGCACCCCTCGGTCTCGTCGCCGGCGCCCGCAGCGGCGACAAGGGCGGCAGCGCCAACGTCGGCGTCTGGGTCCGCACCGACGAAGCCTGGCGCTGGCTCGCCCACACCCTCACCGCCGACCGGTTCCGCGCACTGCTCCCGGAGACGGCCGGCCTGCCCGTCGTACGCCACGTCCTGCCCGACCTGCGCGCCCTGAACTTCGTCGTCGAGGGCGTCCTCGGCGAGGGCGTCGCCGCGCGGCACCGGTTCGACCCGCAGGCCAAGGGCCTCGGCGAATGGCTGCGCGCCCGCCACCTGGAGATACCGGAGGCCCTGCTGTGACCGTCCTGTCGTCGGCGCTGGACCCCCGCAGCCCCGACCACCTCGCCCACCGCGACGCCATGCTCGCCAAACTCGCCGAGCTGGACTCCGGACACGCCAAGGCGCTGGCGGGCGGCGGCGAGAAGTACGTCGCCCGCCACCGCGCACGCGGCAAGCTGCTCGCCCGTGAGCGCATCGAACTCCTCCTCGACCCCGACACACCGTTCCTCGAACTGTCCCCGCTGGCCGGCTGGGGCAGCGACTACACGGTCGGCGCCTCCCTCGTCACCGGCATCGGGGTGGTGGAGGGCGTCGAATGCCTGATCACCGCCAACGACCCCACCGTGCGGGGCGGCGCCAGCAACCCGTGGAGCCTGAAGAAGGCCCTGCGCGCCAACGACATCGCGCTCGCCAACCGGCTGCCCTGCATCAGCCTCGTGGAGTCAGGGGGCGCCGACCTGCCGTCCCAGAAGGAGATCTTCATCCCCGGAGGCGCCATCTTCCGGGACCTGACCCGCCTGTCCGCCGCCGGCATCCCGACCCTCGCGGTCGTCTTCGGCAACTCCACGGCCGGGGGCGCGTACATCCCCGGCATGTCCGACCACGTGATCATGGTCAAGGAGCGCGCCAAGGTGTTCCTCGGCGGGCCGCCGCTGGTGAAGATGGCCACCGGTGAGGAGAGCGACGACGAGTCCCTGGGCGGCGCCGAGATGCACGCGCGCGTGTCGGGCCTCGCCGACCACTACGCGGTCGACGAGCAGGACGCGATCCGGCAGGCCCGTCGCGTGGTCGCCCGCCTGAACCACCGCAAGGCGTACACCGACCCGGGCCCGGCGGCTCCTCCGCAGTACGACCCGGAGGAACTCCTCGGGATCGTGCCCGGCGACCTGAAGGTGCCCTTCGACCCGCGCGAGGTCATCGCCCGCATCGTCGACGCCTCCGACTTCGACGAGTTCAAGCCGCTGTACGGGACCAGCCTGTGCACCGGATGGGCCGCGCTGCACGGCTACCCGGTCGGCATCCTGGCGAACGCCCAGGGGGTGCTGTTCAGCGAGGAGTCCCAGAAGGCGGCCCAGTTCATCCAGCTCGCCAACCAGCGCGACATCCCGCTCCTCTTCCTGCACAACACCACCGGCTACATGGTCGGCAAGGAGTACGAGCAGGGCGGCATCATCAAGCACGGCGCGATGATGATCAACGCCGTCAGCAATTCGACGGTGCCGCACCTGTCGGTCCTGATGGGCGCCTCGTACGGCGCCGGCCACTACGGCATGTGCGGACGGGCCTACGACCCGCGCTTCCTGTTCGCCTGGCCCGGCGCCAAGTCGGCGGTCATGGGCCCCCAGCAGCTCGCGGGCGTCCTGTCGATCGTCGCCCGGCAGTCGGCGGCGGCCAAGGGACAGCCGTACGACGAGGACGCCGACGCCGCCCTGCGCGCCATGGTGGAGCAGCAGATCGAGTCCGAGTCCCTGCCGATGTTCCTGTCCGGGCGGCTGTACGACGACGGGGTCATCGACCCGCGCGACACCCGCACCGTCCTCGGCCTGTGCCTGTCCGCGATCCACACCGCGCCCTACCAGGGCGCGCGTGGCGGGTTCGGCGTCTTCCGGATGTGAGGCCCTGATGCCCCCGATGCCCTCGATGCCCGTGATTGCTTCCGTTCTGGTGGCGAACCGCGGCGAGATCGCCTGCCGGATCGCCCGCACCTGCCGTGACCTGGGCATCCGTACGGTCGCCGTGCACTCGGACGCCGACGAGAACGCGCTCCACGCACGCGTGGCCGACGCGGCCGTACGCCTCCCCGGCGCGGCACCCGCCGACACCTATCTGCGCGGCGACCGGATCGTCAAGGCCGCCCTCGCGTCCGGCGCCGACGCCGTGCACCCCGGCTACGGCTTCCTCTCCGAGAACGCCGACTTCGCGCGCGCCGTGCGCGACGCGGGACTGGTGTGGATCGGGCCGCCGCCGGAGGCGATCGAGGCGATGGCGTCCAAGACACGCGCGAAGAAGCTGATGGGCCTCGAGCCGCTCACCTCCGTGACGGAGGCCGACCTCCCGGTCCTGGTGAAGGCGGCGGCGGGCGGCGGCGGACGCGGCATGCGGATCGTACGGCGACTGGCCGACCTGGACGCCGAACTGACGGCCGCACGTGCGGAGGCACGCGGCGCCTTCGGTGACGACGAGGTGTTCATCGAGCCGTACGTCGAAGGCGGGCGCCACGTCGAGGTGCAGATCCTCGCCGACACCCACGGCACGGTGTGGGCGCTCGGCACCCGGGACTGCTCCCTCCAGCGCCGCCACCAGAAAGTGATCGAGGAGGCCCCCGCACCCGGACTGACCCCCGAACTCGAGGAATCCCTGTGCTCGATGGCCGTACGGGCCGCCCGTGCCGTCGACTACGTGGGCGCGGGCACGGTCGAGTTCCTGGTCGCGGGGGACAGGGCGCACTTCCTGGAGATGAACACCCGCCTCCAGGTGGAACACCCGGTCACCGAGGCGATGTTCGGGATCGACCTGGTGGCCCTGCAGATCCGGGTCGCGGAAGGCGCGGCACTGGACGACGAGCCGCCACGCGCGCGTGGGCACGCGATCGAGGCCCGCCTCTACGCCGAGGACCCGGCCCGGGACTGGGCCCCGCAGACCGGCACCCTGCACCGCCTCGCCGTACCCGGCGTACGCCTCGACACGGGATACACGGACGGCGACACCATCGGCGTCCACTACGACCCCATGCTCGCCAAGGCCGTCGCCCACGCCCCCACACGCGCGGAGGCGATCCGGAAGCTGGCGGGGGCCCTTGAGCGCGCCGAGATCCACGGCCCGGTGACGAACCGGGACCTGCTGGTCCGCTCCCTGCGCCACGAGGAGTTCACGGAGGCCCGGATGGACACCGGCTTCTACGACCGCCACCTCGCCGCCCTCACCGAGTCCGCCGCCGACCCGTACGCCCCCCTGGCCGCCGCTCTCGCGGACGCCCACGGCCGCTCACGGTTCGGCGGCTGGCGGAACCTGCCGTCGCAGCCGCAGACCAAGCGGTACCGCATGGCGGGCGAGGAGCACGAGGTCCACTACCGGCACACGCGCGGGGGCCTGGAGGCCGACGGGGTGCGTGTGGTGCACACGGACACGCACCTGGTGATCCTCGAAGTGGACGGCGTACGCCGGAGGTTCCCGGTGGCCCGCTACGGCGACGAGGTGTACGTCGGCTCGACGGCCCTGACGGCCCTGCCCCGCTTCCAGGAACCCACGGCGGCCCACGCCCCGGGCTCCTTGCTGGCCCCGATGCCCGGCACGGTCGTACGGATCGCGGAGGGGCTGACGGCCGGCGCGACGGTACAGGCCGGGCAGCCCCTGCTCTGGCTGGAGGCGATGAAGATGGAACACAGGATCACAGCCCCGGCTACGGGCACAGTGACGGCCCTGCACGCCCACCCCGGCCAGCAGGTCGAGGTGGGAGCCCTCTTGGCAGTGGTTCAAACCACCGAGTAGGGACGCGTCCTTAGGGGCGCGGGGCTGTATCGATATGCGGCTCCGCCGCGTGAGCGCGATCAACCACAACGGACCCGCACCCGGGAGACGGACATGAGCCCCCTCATCGAATCCGAAGAACAAAAAGCCCTCCGCACAGCGGTAGCAACCCTCGGCACCCGCCACGGCCGCAACCACGACCCCGTCGAACTCTGGTCGGAAGCCGCCAAGCTGGGCTACCTCGGCGTCAACCTGCCGGAGGCACACGGTGGCGGAGGCGGCGGCATAGCCGACCTCTCCATCGTCCTGGAAGAGCTGGGTGCAGCCGGCTGCCCCCTCCTCATGCTGGTCGTCTCCCCTGCGATCTGCGGGACGGTCATCGCCCGCTTCGGCACCACCGCCCAGAAGGAACAATGGCTGCCAGGCCTTGCGGACGGCACCCGCATCATGGCCTTCGGCATCACCGAACCCGACGCCGGCTCCAACTCCCACCGCATCACCACCACCGCCCGCCGCGACGGCGACGACTGGATCCTCAACGGCCGCAAGGTGTTCATCTCCGGCGTCGACATCGCGGACGCGACCCTCGTCGTCGGCCGCACCGAGGACGCTCGCACCGGAAAGCTCAAGCCCTGCCTGTTCATCGTCCCCCGCGACGCGCCCGGCTTCGAGCGGCGGCAGATCGACATGGAACTCACCGGCCGGGAGAAGCAGTTCGAGCTGACCCTGGACGACGTACGGCTGCCCGCCGACGCCCTCGTCGGTGACGAGGACGCCGGGCTCCTCCAGCTCTTCGCCGGTCTCAACCCCGAACGCATCATGACGGCGGCCTTCGCGATCGGCCTCGGCCGCTACGCGGTCTCCCGTGCAGTGGAGTACGCGCGCGACCGTACCGTCTGGCAGCAGCCCATCGGCGCCCACCAGGCGATCGCGCACCCCCTGGCGCAGGCGCACATCGACCTCGAACTGGCCCGCCTGATGATGCAGAAGGCCGCCTTCCTCTACGACTCCGGGGACGACACGGCCGCCGGTGAGGCCGCCAACATGGCCAAGTACGCGGCCGGGGAGGCCTGTGTGAAGGCCGTCGACCAGGCCGTGCACACCCTCGGCGGCAACGGCCTCACCCGGGAGTTCGGGCTCGCCTCCCTCATCACGGTCGCGCGCGTGTCTCGTATCGCACCGGTGAGCCGGGAGATGATTCTCAACTACGTCTCCCACCAGACCCTGGGCCTGCCCAAGTCGTACTGACAACCGGCGCGCCGGCGCGAGGAGGAACAGTGTTCCGCAGTGAGTACGCAGACGTCCCGCCCGTCGAACTCCCCATCCATGACGCCGTGCTGGGCCGGGCCGCCGAGTTCGGCGAGCTGCCCGCCCTGATCGACGGCACGGACGGCACCACCCTCACCTACGAACAACTGGACTGTTTCCACCGGCGGATCGCGGCCGCGCTCGCCGAGGCGGGTGTGCGCAAGGGCGACGTGCTCGCGCTGCACAGCCCGAACACGATCGCCTTCCCGCTCGCCTTCTACGCGGCCACGCGCGCCGGTGCCTCCGTCACGACCGTGCACCCGCAGGCCACGGCCGAGGAGTTCGCCAAGCAGCTGCGGGGCTCCGCGGCCCGCTGGATCATCACCGTCTCACCGCTCCTTCAGACGGCCCGCCGCGCCGCCGAACTCTCGGGCGGCGTCCGGGAGATCCTCGTCTGCGACAGCGCGCCCGGCCACCGGTCGCTGATCGACATGCTGGCCTCCGCGGCGCCGGAGCCCCAGGTCGTCATCGACCCGGTGCAGGACGTCGCCGTGCTCCCGTACTCGTCCGGGACGACCGGCATTCCCAAGGGCGTCATGCTCACCCACCGCCAGATCGCCACCAACCTCGCCCAGATCCGGCCCCTCATAGGTACGGGGCCCGGCGAGCGCATCCTCGCCGTGCTGCCCTTCTTCCACATCTACGGCATGACGGCCCTCATGAACGCCCCCCTGCGGCAGGGCGCCACCGTCGTCGTGCTGCCCCGCTTCGACCTGGACACCTTCCTCGCGGCCATCCAGAACCACCGCATCACCGGCCTGTACGTGGCCCCGCCGATCGTGCTCGCCCTCGCCAAGCACCCGGTCGTCGCCCAGTACGACCTGTCGTCCCTGAAGTACATCATCAGCGCCGCGGCACCCCTGGACGCCAAGCTCGCCGCGGCCTGCGCCCAGCGCCTCGGACTGCCGCCCATCGGCCAGGGATACGGCATGACGGAACTGTCCCCGTGCACCCACGTCGTCCCCCTCGACGCCCACGGCGCGCCCCCCGGCACCGTCGGCAAACTGGTCGCCGGCACCGAGATGCGCATCCTGTCCCTCGACGACCCCGACAAGGACCTCGGCGTCGGCCAGGCCGGCGAGATCGCCATCCGCGGCCCCCAGGTGATGAAGGGCTACCTGGGGCGGCCCGACGCCACCGACGCGATGATCGACCGCGACGGCTGGCTGCACACCGGGGACGTCGGGTACGTCGACGCGGACGGCTGGCTGTTCGTCGTCGACCGCGTGAAGGAACTCATCAAGTACAAGGGCTTCCAGGTGGCCCCCGCCGAACTCGAAGCCCTCCTCCTCGCCCACCCCCGCGTCGCGGACGCCGCCGTCATCGGCGTCTACAACGACGACCACAACGAGGTCCCCCACGCCTTCGTCGTCCGCCGGGCGGGCGCCGACGACCTCTCCGAGGGCGAGGTCATGATGTACGTCGCCGAACGCGTCGCCCCCTACAAACGCGTCCGCAACGTCACCTTCATCGACGGCGTGCCCCGCGCCGCCTCCGGGAAGATCCTCCGCCGGCAGCTCAGGGAGCGGATATGACCGACCTCGTCCGCACCGCCGACGACCGCGGCATCACCACCCTCACCCTCGACTCGCCCGCCAACCGCAACGCCCTGTCGGCCGCACTCGTCGGCGGCCTGGTCGACGAACTCACCGCGTGCGGCAAGGACGGCGACGTACGCGCCGTCGTCCTCACCCACACCGGCAGCACCTTCTGCGCGGGCGCCGACCTGCGCGACCCACCGCCCCCGGACGCCCTGGTCGGGCTGCTGCGGCAGATCATCGAGCTGCCCCGACCCGTTGTCGCCCGGGTGACCGGGCACGTACGGGGGGGCGGCCTCGGCCTGCTCGGCGCCTGCGACATCGCTGCCGCATCCACCGGCGCGACCTTCGCCTTCACCGAGGTACGCATCGGGGTCGCACCCGCCGTGATCTCCCTGCCCCTGCTGCCGCGTACCGATCCCCGCGCCCTCGCCCGCCACTACCTCACCGGCGAACGCTTCGACGCCCCGGAAGCCGTACGCACCGGCCTGCTCACCGCCACCGGCGACGACGTCGACCAAGTGCTCGAACCCATGCTCGACGGACTGCGGCGGGCCGCACCCCAGGCCCTGGCGGAGACCAAACGACTCCTCACCGCTACTGTGCTGCAGACCTTCGACCGGGACGCGGCCGACCTGACCGCGCTCTCGGCCCGGCTGTTCTCCTCCCCGCAGGCCCGCGAGGGAATGACGGCCTTCCTGGAACGACGGGACCCCTCATGGGTGGTGTGAACACAGTCGAACGCGAGCGCGTCCCCAAGCAGGACCGCAGCCGGGTCACCCGGCAACGGCTCCTCCAGGCCGCCGTGGCCTGCCTCGCCGACCACGGCTGGGCCGGCTCCACCGTCCTGGTCGTCGCCGAACGCGCCGGCGTCTCGCGGGGCGCCGCCCAGCACCACTTCCCGACCCGGGAAGACCTGTTCACGGCGGCCGTCGAGTACGTCGCCGAGGAGCGCTCCACCGCGCTGAGGGCCCTGTTCCCGCACGGGGCCGCCGACCGGCGCGCGGTGGTCGCGGCTCTCGTCGACCTCTACACCGGGCCGCTGTTCCGGGCGGCCCTGCACCTGTGGGTCGCCACCTCCAACGAGCAGCAGCTGCGCCCCCGCGTGACCGAGTTGGAGGCCCGGGTCGGCCGCGAGACCCACCGCATCGCCGTCGACCTGCTCCGCGCCGACGAGAGGAGGCCGGGCGTCCGCGAAACGGTCCAGGGCCTGCTGGACATGGCCCGCGGCCTGGGCCTCGCGAACCTCCTCACCGACGACGCCGGCCGCCGCGAACGGGTGGTGGCGCAGTGGGCGGCACTGCTGGAGGAGACACTGGGCTGAGGGCAGCCCGGGCCGCCCCGTCGTCGGTGCGGAAGGTCCTGGGTTGCCCGTCGTCGGTGCGGAAGGTCCTGGGTTGCCCGTCGTCGGTGCGGAAGGTCCCGGGCCGTCCGCGTCAGTGCGCGATGTCCGGGTATCCCTCGATCTCCTGCGGGCTGCGCGGCCCGGGACCCACATAGCGGGCCGACGGCCGCACCAGGCGGCCCGTGCGCTTCTGCTCCAGGATGTGCGCCGACCAGCCGGCCGTACGGGCACACGTGAACATCGACGTGAACATGTGCGCCGGGACCTCGGCGAAGTCCAGCACGATCGCCGCCCAGAACTCCACGTTCGTGGCGAGCACCCGGTCGGGACGGCGGTTGTGCAGCTCCTCCAACGCCGCCTTCTCCAGCGCCTCCGCGATCTCGAACCGCGGCGCACCCAGCTCACGGGCGGTACGGCGCAGCACGCGCGCCCGCGGGTCCTCGGCCCGGTACACCCGGTGGCCGAAGCCCATCAGCCGCTCCCCCCGGTCCAGGGCCCCCTTCACGTACGACTCCGCGTCACCGGTGCGCTCGATCTCCTCGATCATGCCGAGCACACGGGAGGGCGCACCGCCGTGCAGCGGCCCCGACATGGCACCCACGGCACCCGACAGCGCCGCGGCGACGTCAGCGCCCGTGGAGGCGATCACCCGCGCGGTGAAGGTGGAGGCGTTCATGCCGTGCTCGGCTGCCGACGTCCAGTAGGCGTCGACCGCCGCGACGTGCTTCGGGTCCGGCTCGCCCCGCCAGCGGATCATGAACCGCTCCACGACGGACCGCGCCTTGTCGATCTCCCGCTGCGGCACCATCGGCAGCCCCTGGCCGCGCGCCGACTGGGCGACGTACGACAGCGCCATGACCGCCGCCCGGGCCAGGTCCTCACGGGCCTGCTCCACGTCGATGTCCAGCAGCGGTTTCAGGCCCCACACCGGGGCGAGCATGGCCAGCGCGGACTGCACGTCCACACGGATGTCACCGGAGTGCACCGGGATCGGGAACGGCTCGGCGGGCGGCAGTCCGGGATTGAAGGCGCCGTCCACGAGCAGCCCCCACACGTTCCCGAACGAGACATGGCCGACCAGGTCCTCGATGTCGACGCCCCGGTACCGCAGGGCACCGCCCTCCTTGTCCGGTTCGGCGATCTCCGTCTCGAACGCGACGACTCCCTCGAGCCCGGGTACGAAATCGGACATCAGGCGGCTCCTCGTGATGTGTACGGCGGAAAGGGTTGCGCCGCCGCGGCTCCACGGTCTGTAGCGGTCGTTCTCGAAAACTCGCGGGCCGAAACGGTCACCCCGGTTGATGCCCCGATCGGTCGGCGGTCACCCAACCCGAACGGCATCTGCACGATATCCCCGAGTGCCACCTTTGGGGAGACCAAGCGGCACTCAGTGCCACACAGTGATGAACCGCACTCCCACCGTGCCCACTGTCCACAAGCCGCCGATGGCCCCGGGCGCGTACGGCAAGATGACGACGTGACCGACCGCTACCCGGACGAACCCGCAGCCCAGCACCCCGTTCACCCTGCCGCCAAATCCACGACGGACCCGGTTATCGAACCCATCGTCGAACACGCGGCCGAAGGCCCCGCCGAGGACCTGTCCGCCAACCCCGCAGAAATGCGAGCCCACTACCGCGCCGAAGGCCTCGACGAATCCTCGCTCGCCCCCCACCCCATGGACCAGTTCGCCCGCTGGTTCAAGCAGGCCGCCCAGGCCGCCATCGCCGGAATGATCTACGAACCGAACGCGGTGATCGTCTCCACCGCCGACGCCGAAGGACGCCCCAGCTCGCGCACCGTCCTGATGAAGCAGTACGACGAACAGGGCTTCGTCTTCTACACCAACTACGACTCCCGCAAGGCCCAGGACCTCGCCGCCAACCCCTACGTCTCGCTGCTCTTCCCCTGGCACCCCATGGCCCGCCAGGTGATCGTCACCGGCACCGCCCGCCGCACCGGCCGCGACGAGACCGCCGCCTACTTCCGCACCCGCCCCCACGGCTCCCAGCTCGGCGCCTGGGCCAGCACCCAGTCCTCGGTCATCTACTCCCGCGCCGAACTCGACGCCACCTACCAGGAACTCACCACCCGCTACCCCGAGGGCACCCAGGTCCCGGTCCCCCCGCACTGGGGCGGCTTCCGCATCGCACCCTCGACGGTCGAGTTCTGGCAGGGCCGCGAAAACCGCCTCCACGACCGCCTCCGCTACGTCGCGGAACCGGACGGCACCTGGCGGGTGGAGCGCCTCAGCCCCTGACCTTCGGTACCCGAAAACGCAGACGACCCGCGAGCTCAGGTCCTCCGCCAGTAGACGAAGGAGCCGGCCGGACGTACCGGCGAGCCCGCGGGCCGGGTGACTGCGTTGGATTGGCCGGCTGCGCGCATCTCACACGCGCTGGTCCGGCGCCGAACTGAGTACGACGGCGGGCCGCTAGCCCGCAGTCACCTCACGCGTCCGGTTGTCATACATCTGCCGAACCACCTCCCTTCCGTGTACCTCACACCCTAAGAAGCGGTTGGGACGCAATCAATCGGTTTTTCGAGATATTGACGAGGCGCGCCCTGGCCGACCGGCGAGGCCCGGTGCCGCTCACGGAGTCAGCACGTCGGCCAGGAACGGCTCGATCGTGGCTCGCCATGCCTCCGGCTGGGCGTGGTGGAGGAAGTGGTCGGCGTCGGGGACCTCCGCGTACTGGCCGTGGGGGAGGACGCGGACCATCTCCTGGGCCTCCGCGCGGCCCAGTTCGCCGTCCAGGCCGCGGACGACCAGGGTGGGGCAGCGCACCTGGGCCAGTTCCTCCCAGTGCGCGTCGTACACCCAGGTCTCGCGGGACCTCAGCATGTGCTCGGGTTCGAAGACGGGGCGCCAGCCGTCCGGGGACTCGGTCATCACCTCGACGTAGAACTCCCCGCGGGCGGGGTTCGGGCGCTCGACCCAGGGGTCGTCCTCGCCGAACCACTTGCGTACGTCGGCCAGTGTGGCGAAGGGGAGGGGCCAGGACTTGAACCAGTTCTCCCATTCGCGCTGGGAGGCGGCGCCGAGTGCGGAGGCCCGCATGTCGCAGATGATCACGGCGCTCACCAGGTCTGGGCGTTTGGCGGCGAGCTGCCAGGCGGTCAGGGCGCCCATCGCGTGGCCGATGAGGACGGCCGGGGCGAGGCCGAGTTGTTCGAGGGCGGCTTCGGCGTCGTCGATGTAGGCCTCGCGGGTGTAGCCGTCGGCGGGCTTGTCGCTCTGGCCGTGGCCGCGCTGGTCGAGGGCTACGGCGCGGTGCCGTTCGGCGAGCAGGCGGGCGGTGGGCGCCCAGTGCGAGGCGCGGCCCATGAGCCCGTGCAGTAACAGCAGGCCCGGCGTCTGCTCGCTGTCGCCGGTCTTGGGCGGGTCGGCGAACTCCCATGCGGCGAGGCGTACGCCGCCCGCTCCGGTCACGTCGATGCGACGCATCGTCCTGGCACCCCCCTGCTCGGCCGGGACCGCTCGCTTCCGCGTCGGGCGGTCGGTCCGCGCGCTTGTCGTACTGGTCGTACTTCCGCTGTCGTGCTGCTTCTGCTGGTGTCGGCGGTCACCGCCGGCGCCGGGTGTCGCCGCCGGGCGGTGGTGCCCCTGCTCGCTGTGTGACGGACGCGTCATTGGTACAGCGCCCGGTCCGGCGAGATCGTCACCGCCCACGCTATCGAATGACTATTCGAAAGCGCCGTTTCCGGCGGCAACACCCCACCTTCGAGTGACCTCCCTCGAGGATTGGCCGCCGTCTGCGCGGGGAGATCTTCTGCGGGAGGCGGACCGCTCGGGGAAAAACGGTCCGAGGGGGCGACCCTGAGAGCTCGGGGCTCCGGGTCGAAACAGGGGAGGACAGGCCCCGGCGCCGATGGGTGCCGGGGCCCTCCCCACGTCCGGGGTCGCGTCCGGGGCACATCCTCCCTCCCCTTCCCGGCCGTACATCGCTGTCATCTCCGGCCAAGAGCCCTCAGGTCATATGCCTCACGCGACAGCCTCGCATGCGAACGGTCCGAGCGCTGCGATTCCGCTCACTGAATCTTGATTGCAGTACGATCGCGGAATCATCACAACAGCCCCAGAAGTCACAGGAGTTGTGAGGGCCGGGCGGGATCAGGAGGGATGTAGAGGGACGGGGAGGGGTCAGAGGGACGGAGAGGAATCAAGAGGGACAGAGAGGGATCCTGCGGGAGCCCCGGCGCCTGTGTCAGGGCTTGGCCACGAAGACGTGGGACGCGATGTCCGCCTGCAGCTCTGCCGCCTCGCCGCCGCTGCCGACCAGGACGCCGCCCGCCGACTCCGTCACGCTGACCACCGAGCCGGGCTGCACGCCCGCCCGCCGCAGCGTGTACATGAGCTGCGCGTCCGTCTGGATGGGCTCGCCGATACGGCGTACGACGACCGTCTTGCCGTCCGTGCCCGGATCCAGGTCGGCCAGCGAGACCATGCCCTCGTCCAGGAACGGGTCCGCCATCTCCTTCTCGCCGAGCTCCTCCAGACCCGGGATCGGGTTCCCGTACGGCGACTCGGTGGGGTGGCGCAGCAGCTCCAGGACGCGGCGCTCGACCGCCTCGCTCATCACGTGCTCCCAGCGACACGCCTCGGCGTGCACCTGCTCCCACTCCAGCCCGATCACGTCGACCAGGAGGCACTCGGCGAGGCGGTGCTTGCGCATGACGCGGGTGGCCAGGCGGCGGCCCTCGTCCGTGAGCTCCAGGTGACGGTCGGCGGCGACCGACACCAGGCCGTCGCGCTCCATTCGCGCCACCGTCTGGCTGACGGTCGGGCCGCTCTGGTCGAGCCGCTCGGCGATACGGGCGCGCATGGGGACCACGCCTTCCTCCTCGAGCTCGAGGATGGTGCGGAGATACATCTCCGTGGTGTCGATCAGTCCGGACATACGTGCCCCTCGAAGAGATCTGCCGGAGGCTCGACTGCTCACCGGCGTGTGCGCTGGCCCTGGATTCAATTCTGACTCATCCCACTGACAACCGGGGCGCGGCGAGTGGACCACGGGCTACGGGGCGCGTCGGCACGGCACCCGGCGCGTCTCCAGGGGCGCCGGTCTCCGGGCCCCCGACCGCACCCCGGCGCCGGGCGGGCCGTATTGACATCCCACTGGTCCAGACCGCAACGTGATCCGCGACACGGGCCGACTTCGAAGGGGCGTCGCCGATGAGCGCAGGGCCGAGCGGTGGGGAGCCGCAGGGCGGGAGCACGCCGGCGGAGCGGTTCTTCGACGCGGCGATCGGGCTGCTGCGGCGCGTGCGGGACGAGGACGCGGAGGAGATCGCGGCGGCCGGCACCCTGATCGCGGACACCGTGGCCTCGGGCGGCCGGCTGTTCGCCTTCGGTGCCGGGCACTCCTCGCTGGCCGCACAGGACCTGGTCTACCGCGCGGGCGGCCTGGCCCTGATGAACCTGCTCGCGGTCCCCGGAGTCGTCGGCGTGGACGTCATGCCCGCGACGCTGGGCTCCGCCCTGGAGCGGGTCGACGGCCTGGCGAGCGCGGTCCTGGACTCGAGCCCCCTCCGCTCCGGCGACCTCCTGGTGATCATCTCCCTGTCCGGCCGCAACGCGCTGCCCGTGGAGATGGCGATGAACGCCCGCGCGCTCGGCATCAAGGTCATCGGCGTGACCTCGGTGGCGTACGCGGCGGAGACGAAGTCCCGGCACGCCTCCGGCACGTACCTGAAGGACCACTGCGACCTCGTCCTGGACTCGAAGGTCGCGGTCGGGGACGCGGAGCTCACCCTGGACACCATCCCGGCGCCCTTCGCACCCGCGTCCACGGTCGTCACCACGGCCCTGCTGCAGGCGGTCATGGCCACGGCGGCCGGTGTCCTCGCGGACCGCGGCATCGAACCGCCCCTGCTGCGGTCGGGGAACGTCGACGGCGGCCATGAGTGGAACGCCCGGGTACTGGCGGAGTACGCCGACCGGATCTTCTACCGCCAGGCGTAGCCGCGTCCCACGGCCCTACTTCGCGGCCCGCCCCTTCAGCACGTCGGACAGGTCCAGCGCCGCGGCGATCCGTACCGCCACGTCCTCCGCGTACACCGCGTCCACTCGCTCGAACCGGCTGCGCCCGGCCCCCCGCAGAAACGTCACCACACCCAGCGTCCGCCCCCGGCTGCGCAGCACCGCGCACAGGGCGTGCACCGCGTCCGCGGGCCACTGCCGGGCCAGCGCCCACGCACGCGCCTGGGCCGGGTCGGCAGCGCCCGCGTCGGCGCGTACGCTCCCGGAGCGCTCCACGCACTGCAGGGCCGGATGGCCGTCGTCGTACCGCACCGGCAGTCCCGCCTTCCCGGTGAGCACGCTCGGGCCGGGGGCACCGGACGGCGTCTCGGAGGCCCGCACCAGCCGTACCGGTCCCGCCCCGTCCGCCACCCAGCCGCCCGCCACCCGGTCGATCAGGGCGTGGTCGGCGAACCCGGCGAGGGCGAAGTCGAGATGGATCGTGGCCGCCTCGCCGGGGTCCTCGCACTCGGCGGCCGCCCGCGCGGCTCGGTGCAGCTGGTTGGAGCGGAAGCGGAGCAGGGCCGCCTCCTGCTCGCTCTGCTTGGTCTCGGTGACGTCCTGGAACAGCCACCCGACCCCCAGCGGAACCGGCTCCTCCGCCAGCGGTGAGGCCAGCCGCAGGAACCCGCTCCGCCAGCACCGCCGCTTCTCGCCGTCCGCGGTCCGCACGCTCACCCAGATCTCGGCGGGCGCCGGCGGCGCCCCCTCGGCGAGCACATGGGTCAGCGCGCTCTCCAGTTCCTCGACGCCCCGCGCGAGCAGGTCCCCGAGGGGCCGTCCCAGCACGGCCGTACGCCCGATGCCGAGCGCCCGGGCCGCGTGGGCGTTGACGACGGCGGGCCGCAGATCCGCGTCGACGAGCACGACACCCCAGCTCGCGTCCTCGAACAGGGCCTCGCTGAGCGCGATCGACCGCTCCAGATCGATCTGGGCGTGCACCTCGCTGAACGCGCAGTACACCCCGGCGGGTTTCCCGTCGGGCCCTCGCACCGCCGCGGACTGGGTCCGTACGAGCACCCGGCCGCCGTCCTTGGTCAGCAGCGCGAACTCGTGCACCTGCCGCCCGGGGGCCCGCATCGCGGACATCAGCCACGCCTCGACATCGGCCGCGTCGGCGCTGCGCACGGCCCACCCGGCGAAGCCGCGCCGCCCCACTGCCTCGGCCGCCGACCAGCCGAGAATCCGCTCGGCCTCCCGGTTCCAGTGGGTCACGACCCCGTCCGCGTCGAAGGCGCACAAGGCCGCGTCCATCCCGTCGAGGAGCGCGGCGAGAAGGTCCGAACCATCCCGCTCCGGCTCGTCCGGCACCGGCTCGTCCGTGGTCCCCCTCCGCCGGGAAGCACTCACCCGAACCCCCCTGCAGCCTGCGCGTCCGCCCATACGGCACGCTCGTCCGCTCTCTCACCCACATTCAACTCGACCGTGACCCAGCCCACATCTCCTTCACAGAAGATTGGGGGAAATCCTTGCGCCGTGGGTTCCCATCTTCTCGACCCGGGAACTAGCCCTTGCTGACCGCCGCCAGGATCTCCGGCAGCCGGAGGGCCGTGCGGGGGGCCGCGAGGCGGAGGCCGAGGAGGGTGATCAGGGCGCCGTAGGCGGCGCCCGCAGGCAGCAGGAGCCAGGTCCAGTCGTCGCCGTTCGCGGTGACGTTGAGCCAGATCGTCGCCGCGATCACGGGCGCGGAGAGCAGAGCGGCGGAGACCATGCCGCCGAGGATGGAGATCCACGCGAGCCCCGCCTGCCCGGGAGCCACGTTCTTGTAGCCCTCCTGCGGTATCGAGTACGGGAAGCGGGCCGAGGACCAGGCGCCGGTGGCCAGCATCGCGCCGAGCAGCGCGAGGGACAGTCCGAGCACCTCGGGCAGCCTGTCCCAGGTGCCGAGCAGGGCGGTGGTGGCGACGGTGACGAGGGCGGCGTACGGCAGGGTGATCAGCAGCAGGGCCAGCGCCCGGCCGCGCAGTTCGGCGTGGGCGTCGCGGGTGGAGGAGATCGTCATGGCGACCATCCAGAACGCGGAGGTGTCCTGTCCGAACTGGTTGTACATCTGGATGCCGAGCATGCCGGCGGCGAAGCAGGCGAAGTAGACCGAGCCGGTGCCCTGGAGGGCGTTGAAGACCGGCACGATCAGCCCGATGGCCAGGGACGTCACCCATGCCGCCTTCGTCTTGGGGTCGCGCCAGACATAGCGCAGACTGCGCTCGGCCACCGTGCCGGTGCGGCCGGCGGGCAGCAGCCGGGACAGGCCCCTGGAGGCCCGCTCCCGGGGCCCCGGTTCGGCGGCCTGGAGCGTGGAGGAGTCCGGTGCGGTCATCAGCTTCGTGAGGCTGCGCGACCACACGGCCAGCAGGCCCGCCAACGCCGCGGCGCTCAGCGCGAGCTGGGCGGCCCCGACGCCGTACGACCCCTTGCTCACGGAGTCCACCGCGCCGATCGCGGAGGCGGGCGGCACCCAGCGCACGACGTCGCCCACCGGCCCCAGCCGCGACAGCCCGGCCGAACCCAGCTCGCGGGCGCCGAAGTTGACCAGCTGCGCGCCGACGGCGACGACCAGCCCGCTCAGTACGGCGAGGTCGCGGCCCTTGCGGCTGGTCAGCAGCCGGATGTTGGCGGCGGCGACGGCCCGCGCGAGGGTGACGCAGACCAGCAGCGTGAGCACGACGGCGACGACCGCGGTGCCGTACGCCGCCGCCCCGTGCGCCACGGAGATCACCGAGCCGACGGCCATGCAGAGCGTGAACAGCGGCCCGATGCCGACCAGGGACGCCACCAGCAGGGCCCGGACGAGGGGCCCGGGGCGGAGCGGCAGCATCACCAGGCGGGTGGGGTCGAGCGTCTCGTCGCCGCTGGGGAAGAACAGCGGCATCACGGTCCAGCCGAGCGCGACGACCTCGATGCCGAGCACGGCGACGGAGACGGCGTGCGCGTTCCCGCGCAGCAGGATCAGGCCGAGCAGCTGGGTGGCGGCGAACAGCAGGACCAGGACGAGGGACGTGACGTACGCGGCGCGCCGCCCGGCGGACCGCCGCAGCCCGTTCCGCAGCAGGGACAGCTTCAGCCGTACGACGACGGCCGTCAGGCCGGTCATCGGGCGCCGCCGCCGAGCCAGTCGAGGTCGGCGCCTGCGGTGCGGCCGTGCGCGCCGACCAGTTCCAGGAACGCCTGCTGGAGGGTGGGCGCGTCGCCGCGTACGTCGGCCAGCGGGCCGTGCGCGCGGATGCGGCCCGCGGCCATGACGGCCACCCAGTCGCACAGCGACTCGACCAGCTCCATGACGTGGGAGGAGAAGACGACGGTGGCGCCGGAGGCGGTGTACCGCTCCAGGACGCCGCGGATGGTCTGCGCGGAGACCGGGTCGACGCCCTCGAACGGCTCGTCGAGGAAGAGGACTTCGGGGTTGTGCAGCAGCGCGGCGGCGAGGCCGATCTTCTTGCGCATCCCGGTGGAGTAGTCGACGACGAGCTTGTGCTGGGCCCCGGCCAGATCGAGGACGTCGAGGAGCTGGGTGGCCCGCTTGTCGACCTCGGTGCCGGGCAGCCCGCGCAACCGGCCGGTGTAGGCGAGGAGTTCGCGCCCGGACAGCCGCTCGAAGAGCCGCAGCCCTTCGGGCAGCACCCCGATACGGGCCTTCACCTGGACGGGGTCGCGCCACACGTCGTGCCCGACGACCTCGACGGTGCCGCGGTCGGGCCTGAGCAGGCCGGTGACCATGGACAGCGTGGTGGTCTTCCCGGCCCCGTTGGGCCCGACCAGTCCGATGAACCGCCCGGCGGGCAACTCGAGATCGACCCCGGCGACGGCGACGTGTTCCCCGAACCGCTTCCACAGGTCATGCACGCGTACAGCGGCAGGAGCGGTCACTGTTCCCTCGTTCATGTGAGAACCCTACGGCGCGGGGGCGTCCCTGAAAGGGGCGCGGGACAGTGCCTGTATGCGGCTCCGCCGCGATGGGGGTCCCCCCTGATCGAGCGAAGCCGAGAACTTGGGGAAGCGAGCAACCACAAGCAACCCGCAGCCGCCAACGGCGAGAAACCAGGCAGACGAGAAGGTGAACGGCTACCGATCCCTACCGCACGCATAGGCCAACGGCGACACCAGTTCCTCCGCATCCGGCAGCCACCGGTTCGCCGACGTGGGCCGCCGCGCCCACTGCACGGCCCCCCGCGATCCGAACCGGGTGGGCGGCGCGGCGACATACGCGCCCTCGCCGAGGGTGACCAGGTCGAGTGAGGTGGGCTGCCAGCCCAGTTGGCGCAGCAGGTCCGGCACCTTCGCGGACGCGCCCGGCAGCACGAAGAACTGCATGCGCCGCGCCGGCGTCAGCGTCACCGGACCGAGCGTCAGCTCCATGCGCTCCATGCGCGCGAGGGCGAGGAAGCCGGCGGTCTCCGGGACGTCGATCGCGTCGAACGTGCGCCCGGTGGGCAGCAGGATCGACGCGGTCGGCCGCTCGGACCACAGACCGCGCGCGACGGTGGCACTGCCGGTCGCCTGCGTCGCCCAGTCGTCGTGTGCCGGGTGCGCTCCGGGCACGGGACACACGGACTGACCGCAGGAGCAGCGGTGCATCCCGTCGACGGCATCCAGCCAGGTGCCGGGGAACACGTCCCAGTGACGCTCCTCGACGTAACGGACGGCGGCGTCCAGGAGCGATTCGCCGCGCTGCTTCGGGATGTGGGCAGCTTCAGGGCCCGCGATGGTCTCTTCCACGATGAACTCAACTCCAGCGATCACCGGGGGTTACGCCTCGCCCACTCGGGGCCATCTCATCGTGGGCCGATGCTTTTTGAGCACGTCCTTTTCATCCCACATGCGCCGGGGAGGAGCACCGTCTCCGCGGGTGGGGCGCATGGATGCACGGGTGGGGGCGCGCATGGGGAACCGCAGCGGGGGTGGGGTAACCAGGTGGGGGGTGCGGGACCAGCCTTTACCCCAGCAATCTTCGCATATCTCGCATCAGAGGAATGTCCGCTGGGCATCGATCTTCAAGGCCGGATCCTTTCGGTGCACCGGCCACTCGGCGAACCGAGCCAGGAAGTAGGGGGTACGCCATGGCCGCCAGGCCTCTTGTCGCGCGGCAGCCGAACGAACGACTGCAGGCGCTCATTCAGGAAGCGGGCTGCTCGAACGCGGGGCTCGCCCGCCGGGTCAACATGTGCGGCGCGGAGCACGGCCTCGACCTGCGCTACGACAAGACGTCCGTGGCCCGCTGGCTGCGCGGACAGCAGCCGCGGGGCCGGGCCCCCGCGATCATCGCTGAGGCGCTCGGCCGCAAGCTGGGGCGCACGGTCACGATCGACGAGATCGGCATGGCCAACGGCAAGAATCTCGCGTCGGGCGTGGGTCTGCAGTTCTCGCCCACGGTGCTCGGCGCGATCGAGCAGGTCTGCGAGCTGTGGCGCAGCGACGTGGGGCGCCGGGACTTCCTGTCGGGGTCCTCCGTCGCGGCCTCCGCGCTCGTCGAGCCGAGCCGTGACTGGCTGATCTCCGGGCCGGACCCGCAGGTCGCGCGGTCGGCCGGGCCACGGGTGGGACAGTCGGACGTGGACGCGGTGCGGGCGATGACGCAGGCCCTGGTCGAACTGGACCACCAGTACGGCAGCGGGCATGTGCGGCCGGTCGTCGTGCACTACCTCAACAGCGTCGTCTCCGGGCTGCTGGCGGGGTCGTACCGGGACGCGGTGGGACGCGAACTGTTCGGGGCGGTCGCGCGGTTGACCGAGCTCGCGGGATACATGGCGGTCGACACCGGACAGCCGGGCCTCGCGCAGCGGTACTACATCCAGGCGTTGCGGCTCGCGCAGGCGGCCGGTGACCGGGGTTACGGCGGCTATGTGCTCGCCGCGTCGATGAGCCACCTCGCGGCGCAGCTCGGAAACCCGCGCGAGATCGCGCAGTTGGCGCGGGCGGCGCAGGAGGGGGCGCGGGGGCGCGTGACCCCGCGCGCGGAGGCGATGTTCTACGCGGCGGAGGCGCGCGGGCATGCGCTGATGGGCGATGTGCGCGCCACGCAGATCGCGTCCGGGCGTGCGGTGACGGCACTGGAGTCGGCCGACGCGGCGTCCGGGGACGATCCGGCGTGGATCGCGCACTTCGACGAGGCGTACCTGGCGGACGAGCTGGCGCACTGTCACCGGGATCTGGGGCAGGCCGAGGCGGCGGCCCGGCGGGCGGAGGAGTCGCTCGCCGGGCATCCCGAGTCCCGGGCCCGGCGGCGGGCGATCGGGCTGGTGCTGCTCGCCACCGCGCAGGCGCAGCAGCGGGAGGTGGAGCAGGCGTGCCACACCGGGCTGAAGGCCGTGGAACTGCTCGGCACGCTGCGGTCCAGTCGGGGGGCGGAGTATCTCGAGGACCTGCAGCAGCGGTTGGAGCCGTATCGGGAGGAGGCCGTGGTGCGGGAGTTCGGAGCGCGGCTGGATCTGGCAGCCGCGTAGTGCCTCCGGCGGTTGAGTGACGTCACCGGCGGTCGTGTCACGTGCCCGGGCCGGGGGCTCCGCCCCGGGCCCGGGGCGGATCGCCCCAGGGGTGACGGATGTCTCGTTGGTGCGGGTTGTCCGTGGCTGGGCGCCCAGTTCCCCACGCCCTGCGGGGCGCTCCCCCTGTCCGACGTAGCACCGGTCAGGGGGACCCGGTAGCGTGAGCCGACGATTCCGAAGGTCCCCCATTCGTAGGAGTCCCGGTGACGCAGAGTGGACAGGGCGAGGAGCCCTCGGCGCGGCCCGCGCGCGAAGGCATCGTGCTGCCCTCCGACGGCGGCGCGCCCCTGCTGCCGGGCCAGACGGGCGGAGTGAACGGTTCCATACCCCCGGCACCCGCGCCCGGCCCTGCCGGCGGGCAGGCATGGGGGCAGCCCTGGGGGCCGGGGCAGGCTGCCCAGCAGCAGCACCAGCACCAGTACCAGCAGTGGGGCGCGCAGCCGTCCTGGGAGGGCTCGGACCCGCGCTCGGCCTGGGGTCAGCAGCCGCCGGCCGGCTCGGGACAGCCGCTGCCCCCGCAGCAGAGCGCCGGTGCCGGGCCCCTGCCCCCGGCGGCCGGGTCCGCCGACGAAGGCGCCACGCAGTACCTGCCGCCCGTCGCCGCCGCCCCGAACGAGGGTGCGACGCAGTACATACCCCCGGTGGCCGCCTCTCCCGACGAGGGGGCCACCCAGTACATCCCGCCGGTGGGCCCGGGCGCGCTGCCCCCGGCGATGCCCGCCGACCAGGCGACCCAGGTCTTCGGACGCGCCGCCGGTCCGTTGCCGCCCGCCGCCGTCCCCGACGCGCAGGCCACGCAGTACCTTCCGCCCGTGCCCGGCCAGCCGTACGACGTGCGGCCCGGGACGCCCGGGCAGGCGCCGCCGGCCGAGTTCGACAACCTCTTCCGCGGCGGCGCGGGCGGGTTCGCCGAACCCACCCAGCACCTGCCGCGGTTCGACGGCGCGGACGCCCCCGGCGCACCCGTGGGCCGGGCAGCGGACCAGCGCGGTGGCCGTACCCGCTCGCGTGCCCCCCTCATCGCGGCCGTCGGCGTCGGCATAGTCGTCCTCGGGATCGGGGCCGGCGCCCTGCTCAGCGGCGGTGGCGGCAGCGACGGCAAGACCGACAACAGCAAGTCCGTCGCCGCGACCGGGGCCGCCCCGGACGCCTCGGGGTCGGGCGCCGCCGACCCGGCCCGGGCGCAGGCCGTCGCCCTGGACAAGCTCCTCGCCGACAGCGGCAACAGCCGCGGCGCGGTGATCAGGTCGGTCGCGAACGTCAAGGCGTGCCAGAACCTCCACCAGTCGGCCGCCGACCTGCGGGACGCGGCCAAGCAGCGCAACGGCCTGGTCAGCCGGCTGTCCGGACTCCAGGTCGACAAGCTCCCCGACCACGCCGCGCTGACCGCCGCGCTCACCAGCGCCTGGAAGGCGTCCGCGTCCGCCGACACCCACTACGCGGCCTGGGCCGACCAGGTCTCGGACAAGAAGGGCTGCAAGAAGGGCCAGGCGCGCGTCACCCCTCAGGCCCAGGCGGGCAACCGGGACAGCGGCACGGCCAGCGCCCAGAAGGCGAAGGCGGCGCAGATGTGGAACGTCATCGCGCAGAAGTACGGCCTGACCGAGCGTCAGCCGACCCAGCTGTGAGCACGGCGGTGCGCGCCGCCCGGTGAGCGGGGCGGCGCGCACCGGCACGCCTCACTCGCTGTCCGTGCTCTCCAGCGTCTTCGACACGTTCACGAAGCCCTTGCGTGCCGCCACCAGCCGCCCGTCGCGCACGACCTGGAGGGTCACGTCGGAGTTGACCAGGCGGGGGAAGTCGACGACCGCGGTCAGGTCCTGGAAGCGCCAGCGCAGGGTCGGGGTGAGGCCGCCGGTGTCGACCTTCAGGCCGTTGTCGAGGGCCATGCGGATCGTGCGGGCCGACACCTCGCCGTTGCCGAGCGACCCGACGACCTTCTTCAGGACCGTGTACGCGATCCATGTGGTCTGCACGCCCGCGTCCGCCGGATCGATCCGGTCGTCGTCGAAGGCCTGCTCCTTGATCACTTCCTTCATCTCGTTCCAGCGCGCGTCGGACGCCTCCGGGTACCAGCCGGTGACGTACGCGTCCTCGTAGGGGCCGGAGCCGCCGCCGGAGGAGTCGATCACCGACTGGTCGACGCTGCCGAGCACGGACGCGGTGCGCACCGGCCGGTAGCCGGCGCTCAGACGGCGGAAGGAGTCCATGAATGTCCCGGTGCGTTCATCGAGCACCGGGACCACGCACCCCTTCTTCTCGGGGTTCCCGGACGCCTCCTCCAGCGCCTGCCGTGCCTGGTCGTCGAGGGCGGTGGCGTCCTCGGCAGCGCGCACGTCGGCCGCCGAGGCGTGGTGCGCCGCCTTCAGTCCGGCGTCGAGCAGCAGGGGAAGCTGGTCGCCGGCGACCGTGTCGGGGCGCACCAGGGCGACGCGGCCGCAGGTCCGGCCCAGCTCCTCGCCGAGACCGGCCAGCAGCGCGGGCTGGCCGCCGTTGACGGGATAGGACAGCACGCTCTTGAACTCGTCGTCGGTCAGGCCGTAGCCACCGATGTAGGGGATGCCCGCCGACTCGAGCGGGGAGAGGAAGGAACTGGCGTACTGGCTGTAGGAGCCGACGACCGCGACGGCGTTCTCCTTCACGGCGAGCCGGGCGCACTTCGCGGCGTCCACGTAGTCGTTGTGGTCGTTGCAGGTCAGGACCTCGAGCTTGCGGCCGTTCAGGCCGCCGTGGGCGTTGATCCAGCGCGCGTAGGCCTGCGCCATCGCCGGCATGCCCGGCTTGTTGGTCGCCGAGGTCTTGTCGGGCGCCCAGGTCATGACGGTCACGCGGTCGTCCCCGGAACCCCCCGTGGTACCGGGGACGACCCCGCAGGCGACCGCTATCGACGCACAGGCCACCAGCGCGCCCACGGACAGCAGGACGGTCCTGACGCGGGGAGTCGCTTTTTCACGGACGGAGCCCGGAACGCGGGGGCGGGTGGGGGAGGAGCTGGTGCGTCGCCTGCCGGTCATGGACACGCACGATTCCCTCACACCACTAACCGCCGTGTCATCGGCGGTCAACGGAAGGTGACGCGGAGGTGAATTGAGGGGTCCGATGATCCGGATTTCACAGAGAACGTACGATCGATGACCGTGCAAGCTCCGGAGAACTCTTCCCGTCGCGGTCGTCGCTCATCCACCATGGGCGGCATGCCACTCAATGACATGCCGTGGTGGCGCTGGCGCAGCAATGTGCGCTCCGCGCTGCACATGCTCTCCGATCCCGTCTTCCAGCGGGACGTCTGGCTGGCCGGCGTCGAGGGGTACGGCGACGTCACCGACGCCGTGTACCGCCTGGTCGAGGACACCTGGCTGGACAACTGGTCGGCCGAGAAGTACGTCGGCACGATCTTCCGGGACTCGCAGGAGGCGGCCCTCGTCGACACCGCCGTCCTGCGAGTGCTGCGGATCATGCACCAGGTCGGGCCGGACGCGCCGGTGGACGCCTACATCAACCACCAGGCGTGGCCGGAGGCGGTGCGCGCGGCACGGGACGCCCACGTACGCCTCTCCGTGGCCGACGGGGAGGACCCGGACGTGCCGCCGCGCACGCTCGAGGTGCTGCGGATCCTGACGAGGAGCGCGTAGGTCCGGCAGTCCGGGTGGGCCCTGTCGTCCGGCGTGGGCCCCTGCCGTCCGCCGGACCGTCCGGGTTGCGGGACGGCGGTCCCCGCGGGCCCGCGGACATGAGACCCTGGCGTGCATGAACGAGCAGTCCACCCGAGCCTCGGCCCCGGCCGACCAGTACGTCCTCACCCTCTCCTGCCCGGACAAGCAGGGGATCGTGCACGCCGTGTCGAGCTACCTGTTCATGACCGGCTGCAACATCGTCGACAGCCAGCAGTTCGGCGACCAGGACACGGGACTGTTCTTCATGCGGGTCCACTTCTCCGCCGAGGCCCCGGTGACCGTGGACAAGCTGCGCGCGAGCTTCGCGGCGATCGGTGACTCCTTCCAGATGGAGTGGCAGATCCACCGGGCCGACGACAAGATGCGCGTCATCCTCATGGTCAGCAAGTTCGGCCACTGCCTGAACGACCTGCTCTTCCGTGCCCGGATCGGCGCGCTGCCCATCGAGATCGCGGCCGTGGTCTCCAACCACACCGACTTCGCCGAGCTGGTGGGCTCTTACAACATTCCCTTCCACCACATCCCGGTGACGAAGGACACCAAGTCGGAGTCCGAGGCGCGGCTGCTGGAGCTGGTGCGCGAACTGGACGTCGAGCTGGTGGTCCTGGCCCGCTATATGCAGGTGCTCTCGGACGACCTGTGCAAGCAGCTCAGCGGCAGGATCATCAACATCCACCACTCCTTCCTGCCGAGCTTCAAGGGCGCCAAGCCCTACCACCAGGCCCACGCGCGCGGTGTGAAGCTGATCGGCGCGACCGCGCACTACGTGACGGCCGACCTCGACGAGGGCCCGATCATCGAGCAGGAGGTCGAGCGGGTCGGCCACGACGTCACCCCGGACCAGCTGGTGGCGACGGGGCGGGACGTGGAGTGCCAGGCGCTGGCACGCGCGGTGAAGTGGCACGCGGAGCGCCGCATCCTGCTCAACGGCCGCCGGACGGTGGTCTTCGCCTAGGGCCTCTCGTTTGGATCAGGCCGGGCTCTCGGGGCCTGGCACGCACTCCGCCACTGCCTTGACGGCGTGGGGGCACCCCCAGCGGCGTTGTCGTCGGTCGCCGACTCCCCCACGCTCGAACACGCTCGGCGGGGGGACCCCCATCGCGTTGCCCGCCGCGGTAGCGGCTGATGTCACAGCCTCCTCCGCCTCGCAGCTGCACGCACCAGGCCCCGCTCCCTGATCCGGCCTGATCCGAACGAAAGACCCCAGGGGTCCGAAGGCTCCCCGAGGTCCCGCTACATCCGGCTCAGGGACGCCGCCGCGAAGAGCACGTCCCTGATCGCCTCCCGGTCGCCGACCTGCCCCGCGGCCGCATCCTGCGGTGGCACATGGCCGGCGGCCAGGCGGCAGAACTCCACCCCGTCGAGCGCGACATGCGCCACCTCGTGCTCGGCGGAAGCCACCGCACCGGGGTCCCCCCGCTCGAGCGAAGTCGAGAGTGGGGGAGAGTCGAGCGGAATCAGCCACTCGCCGCCGCCCAGGCCCTCGATCTCCAGGCGCAGGCTGCGCCCGGGCTCTCCCGCCGGGACGAGGTGCCGGCCACCGCGCGGGGGCGCGGCGAGGCCGGCGCGCCGCCGGGCGGCCAGGGTCAGCGGCAGTATCCGTACCGCCAGGTCGAACATCTGGTGGAGATGGCGCGGCGCCGGCGGGTCGTAGGGGTAGTCGACGGCGTTCGCGATGTCCTCAGCGTGCACCCAGCACTCGAAGGCCCGATCCAGCATCGCGTCGTGCAGCGACAGCCCGAAGGCGCCGTACGACACCGGGACCGCCCCGCTGGTGTCGTCGGTGAGGGAGACCGCCCGGACGAGATGGTGGGTCTGGTCGCGCCACGGGACGCGGATCGAGCGGGTCGGCGGGAAGTGGGAGGCGCGCCAGTACGTCTCCGTGCGTCCCTCGGGGCTGCCGTCGTCCCCGGCGGTGTCCCCCAGGGGGTCCTCCAGTCCGAGCGCCACCGCGACCAGGCCGTCGACGGAGAGCAGATGGGCGATGACCCCGGCCACGGTGGTGCGGCGACTCGCCGGTGCACTCCCGTCGAACCACCGCAGCCTGACCGGGGTGTGCCACTCGGCGTCGCCGATGTCCTGCAGCAGGGCGTCCAGGCGCGCGGCCTCCGCGTCATAGGGGGCCGCCCACTCCGGCACCGGGATGCGCGGCGGGCGCCGGTCGAGGCAACTCGCCAGGACACGGGTGCGCAGGGCGGGATCGAGATCCAGAGTCTCGGACCGCTGCAGCAGCCCGACGGCCTTCCGCAGCCGCCGCGCCTCCTCCGCGCACGGGCCGCAGCCACCGAGGTGCGCCTCCACGGCGGCGGTCTCCTCCGCGGAACAGGCGGCCAGCGCCCAGGCCCCGAGCAGCGACTTCAGCACCCGGTGCTCGAGCGGGACCGCCTCGGCCCCGGGCGCCGCGCCCTCACCGGCCAGCGGCCCCCGGGCCACTTCGGACACCTCCCGCTCGCCGGCGACCCCGGGTGCGCCCTGCCCGTCGTTCCCCTCGTACCCGCCGTACTCCTCGAACTCCTCGGGCCCCCGGGAACGCTCCGCCCCGCTCACCACACACCCCCCGTTTCCGGCGGCGTGCCCGAGGGCCGCGTCTCGTGGGCGGTGGCGAGGAGCTGGAGGCCGAGGCGGAGCCGACGGCGCGCCTCGTCCTCCGTGATACCGAGGTCGGCGGCGGTCTGGCGGTAGTCCCGGCGCTGGAAGTAGGCCCGTTCCAGAGCGGCGCGCAGCGGCACCGGCATGGAGGTGACGATGTAGTCCGCGCGGGCCGCGACCGAGGCCTGGCGCACCCTGAGCTCCAGGTCCTCCGCCGTGCCCCGGCCGTCCCGTGCCAGCGCGGCGGTCTCGGTGGCGCGCAGCCGCTGGACGGCGAGCCGGTGGGTCAGTGCGGCGACCCAGGTCCGCAGCGGCTCCCGCCTGGGGTCGTAGGACTCGGGGTTCTCCCAGACGTGCGCGAACGCCTCGCGTGTGACGGCGTCCGCCTCCTCCTCGTCCCCGAGCACCCGGTGGGCGAGGCCGTGCACCAGGGAGGCGAACCGGTCATAGCACTCTCCGAGCGCGGCGGCCTCACCCCGGGCGAGCCGCTGCTGCATCCTGCGGTCCCACCGGGACGGTGCGTCCTTCTTCGCCATGCGGCCCCCTCGTCCCCGGACGTGCCCTGCGCGCTGTTCCGGCTCAGCGTGCGCCCCCCACGCCTTCGAATGTAGTCGGCACATCGGACAACGCACGCCCCTTTGTGGCAATGTGCGCCCCTCGGCGAGCCACGGATGGTAGAGGCGGTCCCACGTGGGACCGTGCCGGACGCGCGGGCGCCTACCGAGCCGACTACGGATCAGGCCTGAACGAACAAGACCGTTACCGATTGAATTGGCTCATCTGCTACCCGATTTCGATCGACAGTTCGGTGTTTCATAGAAGAGCGTTCGGGCAGCCACGCTCCAAAGGAAGCGAAGGGACCGCTTCCGTTTCATGGACGGCGCGGGCAGGCGCGGGCAGGCGGGAGGCATGGCGGTGACGCTCACAGTGACCGGCGACAAGCACGGCGAGTGGACCGTGCTCCAAGTGGCGGGCGAACTGGACCTGATGACGTCACCGGCGCTGCGCCAGCGGGTGCACGACGCGGTGGCGGACGGCCGCCACTGCCTCGTACTCGACCTCTCCCAGGTGGTCTTCTGCGACTCCAGCGGCGTCGGTGTGCTCGTCGCGGCACGCAGACTGATCCGCTCCTGCCGGGGCCGGCTCCGCCTCATCCTGCCCGGGCACGGCGCGCCCGAGGGCACACACGTCAACCGCGTCCTCGCCGCCCTCGGCGTCCGCCGCCTCTTCGACGTGCACCCGGACCTGGGCTCGGCCACCGACGACACCTCGCGGCCCCTGTCGGCCTGACCGCGCGACCCGACCGCGGACCAAACCGCGACCCGACCGCGGACCAAACCGCGACCCGACCGCACGCCACCGCCCGACCCGACCGACGGCACCCCCCGGTGTGAGCGCCGGCACACCACGGTCAGCGGAACGTCGCAGGACAGCCACACTGTTGTCCCGGAATTCCTGCGGTCTTGGTACAACCGCCGTTTTCCGTCTCCCCGCAAGCTCCCCGCGTCGTACGCTCCCTGCCAGAAACACCCCCGATGTGACGTAAGGCGGCCCGAAACACCATGGTCAGCACCGAGTACGAGCGCAGGATCGCCGCCCGGTTCGCCGGCTTCGACCAGGACGGCAACGGCTACATCGACCGCGCGGACTTCAGTGCGGCGGCCAAGGCGGTCCTCACCGAGTTCGGCACCGCGGCCAGGTCCGAGCAGGGGCAGGCCCTGTACGCCGGGGCTGAGGCGTTCTGGCAGGGCATGGCCGGGATAGCGGATCGGGACGGCGACCAGCGCATCACCCGCGAGGAGTTCGTGGGCGGCGCGGTGAAGCGGCTGCGGGACAACCCCGAGCGGTTCGCGGAGATCGCCCGCCCGTTCCTGCACGCGGCGCTCGCCGTGGCGGACGGCGACCGCGACGGCGCCGCCACGGTCGCGGAGACCGCCCGCGCCCTGAAGGCCCTCGGCGCACCGGAGGACGTGGCCCGGGCGGCGGCGACGACCCTCGACGCGGACGGAGACGGCAAGGTCGGCGAGAGCGAGATCGTGTCCGCGTTCGCCCGCTACTTCACGGTCCCGGAGTAGCCCCCGAAGCCTCAGGGCCCGAAGCCTCAGGGCCCGAACAGCGCTCCCGGCGCTTGTACTTGAGCACCTTCCGCAGGGTCTCCCCCCGCGGAAGGGCCTCCACCACCTCCAGCTGCACGCGCCGCGGTGTACGCCGCCGCCGTGACCGCCGACCCCCTCGACGTCGCCGCGGCCCGTCTGCTCGCCGACGAGGCGGCCGTCCGCCGCGCCCGCGACTGCCTCAAGGTGCACGGCGGTATGGGCTTCACCTGGGAGGCGGAGGTGCTCCTGTACCTGAAGCGAGCGTGGGTACGGACCCAGCGTATGAGTTCGAGGGCGGAGAGTGAGGAAGAGCTCGCTGGGGAACAGCTCTCAGAGGTGAGGTAGAAGGCCCTGAGCAGGGCTTATTCGCTGCGCCCGGACCTGGATGTCGCGGATTGTGGCAATCCGGAATCACGGAGCGTTGATACCGGGTTGTGTCCTACGCGTGACTTGTCACGGGGTGGAGTCGCAGGAGGGCTCCGGTACCTTGTGTGGGATGCGAGCGGTTGTGAGCCCGATCCACCACGGTGCGGCCCCTGAGGCGGCGCCGGATCCGGCGATGTGTGCCGTTCGTGAGGCAGGGAGGCCCGTCGTGCCTGCCTGTTCGACTCGCCGTGGCAAGCGTCGCACAGTATGGCGTACGCGTACTCCTTCGCGCTGGAATATGCCCGAAGCGCTTGTTGGGGTGACTGTACGTCAACCATGCTGTCGTGCAAGGGAATCACGGTCCGTGATCCTGGTTCCTGCCATGCAGACGATGACCACGATCGTGGCCCTTGCGAGGCGCGAGGCGATGTGTCCGCCGGTTCGGATGGTGTGAGCGGTGCAGGTGCTTCAAGTGCAGCTGGAGATCCGGCCCGACCCCGCGGAAGTGGGTCGGGCGCGGCGGTGGGCGCGCTCGCGTCTTGCCGGGTCGGGCATAGCGGCGGACGAACCGCTGGCCGAGACGCTGATCCTGCTCGTCTCGGAACTGGTCACCAACGCCGTGGTGCACACCGGTTGTCCCGCCGTGCTGCGCCTGCTGCTGACCGGTGCCTGCGACGGCCCCTCCGGCGCCCCCGCGGGTACCGTCCGTCTGGAGGTCGCCGACCGCAGCGCCCGCCCGCCGCAGCCCCGGCACGCGGGGGGCGAGGAGACCGGGGGCCGTGGCCTGGAACTGGTCGACGGGCTCGCCGACCGCTGGGGCTGGGACGCCGAGGGCGCGGGCAAGCGCATCTGGTGCGAGGTGGACCGCTGTACGGCGTCGGCCGAGGACGGAACGACGGTGTGCGGCGCGGAGGCGGCGGCCTGCGGGGTGGAGGCGGCGCCTCGGTTCGCGTACGGCGCGGTGTGACGGGACCCTACGGCGAGGCGTGAGCGGACCGGGCCGGGCGTCCGCCCGGGGCGCCGGTGCATGCGCCTGGGCACGGGCGGCTCGACGGTCGTACGGACATGGCTGCCTGGAGTGGATCGTGGACGAGTGCGCCGGGGTTTGCTTCCGTACGCGCCGTCACAAGAACGGCATACGTGAGGAATCACCGAGGGCCTGTTGACGCGTCGTGTCTGTTTGATCACGCTTGTGTTCGGCGATCCGTCGTGAGGGGACGCCGAGGACTCGGGTGACGGGAGCCCTCGACGAGTGCGGATCGTGCTTCGGTGCCGGCTCTTGCGGGGTCGGACGGCCCGGGGGGACCGTCCGGGGGCGGGCGGAGATGCCGAACCGGCCGGCGGTGCACCGCCGGCCGGTTCGGCCTCACCCGCGACCCGGGCGGCCCCCCGG
>NZ_JBFBBS010000054.1:0-30938 GCF_040682835.1 Streptomyces sp. NPDC051104
AAGAACCCGCGGCTGTCGCAGCGTTTCGAGGTACAGGCGGTGCCGACCCTGCTCGTCCTCGACAAGGGAAGGACCGTCGCCCAGCAGGCCGGCGCAGCACCCGCGCACGTCCTGCGCCAGTGGGTAGAGCAGGCGATCATGGACCGGGAAGGGTGATCCGGATGACCCTGCACGCAGACCGCCACCTCGCGCTCGTCCGGCCGGTCGGCCACTGACCCCAGAAGGGTGTCAGGAGTGTCTGCTGCTCGGCTCCCCGTGGGTCCACCTGAGGCTCTGCCTGACCTGCGGGCACGTCGGCTGCTGTGACTCCTCGCCGAACAAGCACGCGCGCAGGCACGCCGCTGCCGACGCCCATCCGATCGTGCAGTCGTTCCAGCCCGGCGAGGAATGGCGCTGGTGCTACGTCCACGAGGCGTTCGTCTGATGTCCGGTGCCCATTCGCTGCCGGGCGAAGAACCGGTGCCGGAGGAAACGGACGAGGCCGTCTTCTGGGAGACCCCGGACATTTACGGCGCATATCCGCGCCTTACGGAGGACCAGATAGCACGTCTGGCGGAGCACGGGCAACGCCGGAGCATGGCTCCGAACGACGTGCTGATCCGGGAGGGGGAGCGCTGCGAGACGTTCTTCGTCGTCCTCAGCGGTTCCGTCGCCGTCGTCGAGGACCACGGCACTCCCGAGGAGCACGTGCTGCGCGTGCACGGCCCCGGTCGCTTCATCGGCGAACTCGGGTTGCTGCACGGACAGGTGGCCTTCTACACCGCTGTCGCCAGGGAGCCGGGCGAGGTCCTCGTCGTCTCCATGGACCAGTTGCGCCACCTGGTGTCCCAGGACTCCACCATCGGGGACCTCGTGCTGCGCGCCTGTCTGGGCCGTCGCGCGTTGCTCGTCGGACAGGGCGCCGGCTTCCGCATCGTCGGCTCGCGCTACTCGCCCGACACCAGGCGGCTGCGCGAGTTCGCCATCCGCAACCGGCTGCCGCACCGGTGGATCGACCTGGAGACCGACGAGGAGGCCGAGGAGTTGCTGCGCCGCTTCGGCGTCGGCCCGGAGGAGACACCGCTCGTCATCTGGCGGCACACCACCCTGTTGCGCAACCCCAGCAACGCGGAACTGGCCCGGCTCATCGGCCTGCCGTCACTGCCTGCCGGAAACCGTCACGGCGACGTCCTCATCGTCGGCTCCGGACCCGCCGGCCTCGCTGCCGCGGTGTACGCCGCCTCCGAGGGCCTGAGCACCACCGTGGTGGAGGCGTTGGCCACCGGCGGCCAGGCCGCCACGTCGTCCCGCATCGAGAATCTGCTCGGCTTCCCCTCCGGCATCTCCGGTGCCGAACTCGCCGAACGTGCCCTGCTCCAGGCCGACAAGTTCGGCGCCAGGATCAGCATTCCGGCGGAGGCGACCGGTCTCCATCCCAAGGGCGACGACCACTACGTGGTGGCGTTCGCCGACGGCAGCGAGATCGCCGCCCGCGCCGTCGTCCTGGCCACGGGTGCCCGCTACCGCCGGCTCCAGGTGCCCGGCATCGAACGCCTGGAGGGAACGAGCGTCCACTACTCGGCGACCGTCTACGAGGCCCAGCAGTGCCGCACCGACCCGGTGGCCGTCGTCGGCGGGGGCAACTCGGCGGGCCAGGCGGTGATGTTCCTCGCCGGGTACGCGCCGAAGGTGCACCTGCTGGTCCGAGGATCCAGCCTTGAGGCCAACATGTCCCGCTACCTGGTCGACCAGGTAGCGGGACATCCGCGGGTGGAGGTCATGCTGCACACCGAGGTCACCGAGGTCATCGGCCAGGAGGTGCTGGAGGAGCTCGACGTGGTCGACAACCGCACGGGCGGGCACCGCCGGCTCGCGGTACGGGGCCTGTTCGTCTTCACCGGCGCCGACGCCCACACCGAGTGGCTCGCCGACACCATCGCCCTCGACTCCCGCGGCTTCGTCCTCACCGGGCCGGAGGCCCAGGAAGCCTGCGCCTACCCCGAGATGTGGCACGGCCGCGGGCGCTCCTGCATGACCCTGGAGACCAGCCTGCCCGGGGTCTTCGCGGCAGGGGACGTCCGTAGCGGCTCGGTGAAGCGGGTGACCTCGGCGGCCGGTGAGGGCGCGATGGCCATCCACTTCGTGCACCGGCACCTGGGGCACTCGGCCGCACCCGGCACAACGGGCACGTACGCTCCCGCGGGCGGCTCGGACGTCTCCCCACACATACGTCACAAGGAGTCCGCATGGCTCGCATGACACATGGCGGGCGATGAGATCACGAGAAGGAAGAAGGAGGCGATGGCGATGGCCACGCCCGTCCGCCGCCACTGCGGTGGCGGTCTGCAGGAACGTCCCGTCTGGGCACCCACCCCTCTCAATCCCCTGGTCGAGTTCGACGAACTGCTCAACCAGATGAGCGGTCTGCTGGAGTCGACCGTGGGCGCGGCACCCGCGGCCGCGTGGACGCCTCTCGCGGACGTGTCGGAGTCCGAGGACGCGTTCCACATAGAGATCGAACTCCCCGGTGTGAAGAGCAAGGACATTGACGTAGAGGCCAACGGTCCCGAGCTCGTGGTCACCGGAGAGATCAAGGAGCGGGAACGCAAGGGCGTCCTGCGCCGCAGCACCCGCCGCGTCGGAGCCTTCGAGTACCGTTTGAGGCTGCCCGGAGAGTTGGACACCCAGAACATCAAGGCCGAGATGCAGGACGGAGTGCTCAGCATCACCGTCCCCAAGGCCGAAGCCGCCAGGCCCCGCCGGGTCCAGATCAATGAGTCCGGCGAGGGCGCGCGCGAAGACGCCGCCCAGAGCGGCGCAGCGGCGGCCGGTGGGACCACCGCCGCCTGAGACCCTACCCAGCCCCCGGTGCCGGACCACTGTCCGGCACCGCCCCGTCGCGACGGGGGCGCCGGCCCGCACGGCCTGGTTCGGTGATCCACCGCACCCCGCGGATCGTCCGAGGAGCCTGCCGCAGCGGCGAACCCAAACCGCGACCACGCCAAGGACCGACCACTTATCCCCGATCTGGTCGAGCACCTCGCGGAGCCCGCAGTCCTCGTGCTCGTCCCCGCAGCTGACGACGGGGTCGGTGGTTACCGCCAGTGCGGCGCAGCGCATGGATGCGGACCCGGACACGGCATGAAATCGCCGGAGGATCGCATGACACAACCGACAGTTCCCTCAGCCGACGCACCCGTGGACGTCGAAGGCGGGGCGCAGCGGCCGTTCTCCGAGCACGCGGGCATGGCCAGGGCGTATCCCGGCGGCAGGATGACCGTGGGCGCCATCACGCCCCTGGAGGGCTTCGACGGGCCTGTGCCGTCCCTGGCCGGGCACATCGAGCGGATCCAGCAGGCCGAGCGGGCCGGTTTCGCCTCGGTGTGGGTCCGTGACGTGCCGCTGCTGGACCCGAGCTTCGGGGACGCCGGGCAGGTCTTCGACCCGTGGGTGTACCTGGGGCAGCTCACCGCCCGCACCACCCCGGGGCGGGCGCGGCGCTGCTGCCGGAGGCTCGGGCCACCCTGCACGCCGCCCAGGCGGCCCAGGACGCCGTGCGCGCCGCACAGGACACGCTGCGCGGCACGGTGAACGTGGGCGCCATGGCCTCGGTCGAGGTGGTCGACCTGCCTGCGCTCCTCGGGCAGCTGCACACGCGGCATCCGGCGATCGACGTCCGGCTGCGACTGGCGACGACCGGCTCGGCCGGACTGGCGCACGCGCTGCTCAGCGGGGACCTGGAAGTGGCCTGCCTGTCGCTGCCCGAGCACAAGCCCGCCGGGATCGACGCACGGGAGCTGGCCACCGTGCCGCTCGTCCTGGTGGTGAGCGCCGCCCATCCGCTCGCGCAGCGGGGGGAGGTGGCACTTGCGGACCTCGCGGGGGAGCCCTTCGTGGACTTCCCGCCGGGCTACGGCAACCGCGAGGTGGTCGACCGGGCGTTCGCGGCGGCGGGCGTCGTACGCCGGGTGGCACTGGAAGTGCCCGACATCGACATGGGGGCGGCACTGGTCCGGCACGGTCTGGGCATCGCCTTCCTGCCTGCCTTCGCCGTTGCCCGCACCCCCGGCCTGCACGTCCTGGACGTCCACGGCACCACGCTCCGCTGGAGCATGCATCTCGGCACGTCGTCGACCCGGCGGCCCAGCTCGGCCCTGCGGGCGCTGCTCGACCTGGTCGACCTCCACGTCGTCGCCCTGTGACGCTCCACGTCATCGCCCTGTGACGCCCGGGCCGCGGCCCGGGCGTCACTCGTCGGTGGTGTCCGGTCCCCCGCGTCCGCCTCGCTCCGGCCGCGACATCTGCCGCAGCATCCGCTGACGCTCACGCTGCCGTCGTCCATAGGCGGCGTCGGACACCTGCTCGTCCCCTTCGAGGCCGGTGCCGAAGGCCCCGCCGATCATCGCGATGGCGGTGATGAACCAGGCCAGGAAGAGGTAGTCGCCGACGCCGACCTGCCGTCCGATGAACTTGCGCAGGACCGACGCGTCCAGCAGCAGGAAGGAGACGGCGACCAGAGTCGCGAACAGGACCGTGCCCAGCACCACCACCGCGAGCGCGATGGTGACCAGGGTGACCAGGTTGTAGGGGTAAAAGGGGTGGTGCCGTGCGGGGAGGTGGGCGCCGCGCTCCCAGAGCTGGTGGTCGACGATGATCCACAGGGTGAGCGCGATGGCGGACACAGCGGTGATGACGGCATGCTGCAACGGCGCCGAGTTGCGTGGCGAGGTTCCAGGCGGCGGTGTTGATGAACAGGACCGTAGCCGTGGCGAACACGCCCGCCAGGGCCCGGGAGAGGGAGCCGAACAGCCGCCAGGGGCGGTTGGCGTACACCATGCCGGCGACGAGTCGGGTGTGGCCGCGCAGGCCGGGCACGACATAACGCTGGGGCTGCTCGGGGCTGGGACGGGTGTCCGGTACCGGTTCGCGCGGCGGGCGGCCGATCACCTCCGGGTGCCTGGGCGTCTCCTCGTGCGCGACCAGCTCTCGGACGACATCCACGACGGCCTGCCGCACCCGGCGCCGAAGGCGGCGGACCCCAAGGGCGGGAAGGGAGATGAGCGCGGCCCGGAGCGCGGTGTCGACCTCTACGCTGATCGGGTAGAGCCGGGCCCGCCGCGGAAGGTCGGTGAGAAAGATCGCCACGTCCCATTCGGCACCCTCCAGGTGGCTTCTGACGGCCTCGGCGATGTCGGAGACGTCGGCCTGCTCGCTCGCGCTGAGCGGGGCGGTCATCGTGTCGACCTGCCATCTGACCCGAGCACGGACCGCCCGGCGGAGATGGTCGGGCAACCGGGGGGCGAGAGCCCGGGCGATCTCCGACGGCAGGCCGGGATCGGCCACCAGCACGATGCGCACGGATCTGCCGGAGGACGTCTCGGGCACGTCAGCCATCATGACCGTGTGAGCCTCACGCCATGGCGGCCGCGCCGACGTAGCCGAACTGGGGCCGCGACCGGATCATCTGGGCAGCCCCAGCTGCGAGCCCTGGGCCGAGTGGAAGGCCATCCGCAGCTGACTGGCGGTGTTCTCGGCTCCTCTGTTGTGGCAGGCGGCACACGGGCACCGCGCTGCTGCGCCGCTGGGAGAACGGCGCAGCCGGGCGGACGGCCTGGTGGGTGCCGCAGGCGGCTGAGACGCCGTCGGCGCCGCAGGCCCAGGGGTGCACCCGCCGCTGCCATCGTCCAGCCCGCCCTGATCCTGGTCGGCTGCGGCGCGCCAGCACCGCACCACCGGTTCCCCGAACAGCTCATAGGCGCTCATCCGGCCCTGCCACGCACGACAACGGACACCACCGCGGTGATCACCGTGGCCGCAGCCAGGCCGACCATCACAGCTCTTCCATCCCATGAGGCCATCCGGGGCATCAGACGTCCGCCAGCGACACCCGCGTGACCATGCACGTCGGGCCGCAACAAGTCAGTTCCCGGCACGGCCGGGTAGGGCGCCACGTCGTCACGGCGAGGTTCCATACAGTGCCCAACGAGTGACCAATGGGCCGGAAACTGCGCTGATGATGCAATGGGGGCACAGCCCGCCCACGACCTGGTTGGCCCTGTCCGTGGCGCGGTGACCGTCCCGCGGGTTCACCCGAATGCAGCAACAGGCTTATGCAGCGCGTGTGCGACGGGAGTCCTGTCGCTGCACGGTGGGTGGTGAATTGGCCGCTTGCTGCAGCAAGCGGCTTGTGGGGCGATCTTCGGCACTGTTGCGCAGGATGGATTCCGGTTGTCCGGCCAATGCGGGGGGCGGCGGGTGGCCCTTTGTTCGTGCGCGGCGGTGGTGCCGCACCGATCCCACCAGGAGCAGCTCATGGCAGCAGCGATGACGGATGTGCTGGTTCCGGCGTTGGAGGACGCCCGTGAGGCTCACGCCGCGGTCGTCGACCGGTTCCGGACGGACGTGACCATCACACCGCCCGGTGCCCGACGGCAAATACTCGAGCGGCAGGTCGCCGATGCTGAGGACCACCTGGAGCTCATCGAGGACCGTGTGCGAGAGATACGCCCTCCCCGCGGAGCGCTGACGGCTGCGGCGCAGATCGTGCGGTCCGCGGCTCGGGGCGCCATGCGGGTGACCATGCTGCCCGTGGAGGTCGCCGTGGCGGCCATGACGGAGATGGCGGACGGCGAGAGGCTGGCCCGTGAGCGGCGCCTGCTGAAGAACGCCGAGGACGAGTACGCGGCGGCGGCGCGGGCGATGGCGGCGTGCCAGGCGGGCGAGAAGATCGCGGAACAGCTTCATGACCGGGAGACCGCCGACCTGCTCCGCCTGCTGCGCCGGCAGGACGAGGAGCTGCTGGGGAGCCTGGAGGAGAACGTCGCCGAGCGGGCCAGGGCGGTGGCGGTGGCCACCAACGGTCAGCGTCCCATCGAGGGCGAGACCGCCGAGGGCGGTGGCCTGCTGGATGCGGTGATGCGCACGGTGCGCGCGGCTGTGGCCCGGGTGCGGGTAGCGTTCCGAAAGGGCAGCAGGCGGGTGAGAGGAACGGCTGAGGGCGCGTGGCGGGAGATGCCCGATGCCACTCGCATGGCCGAGGAGGTCCAGGGCGCGGTCACCCGCGAGGAGGAGCTGCCCATCCCCGGCTTCAGCCAGCTCGGTGTCTCGGAGATCCAGCAGCGTCTGCGCGGTCTGTCGCAGACGGAGCTGACGGTGATCGAGGGGTACGAGCGCGCACATGCGGGTCGGCCTGGGGTGGTGAACGCCATCGAGCGCCTTCGTGAAGCCGAGCCGTGGGCCGGCTATGACGAGATGGACCCGGAACGCATCAAGATGCACCTGCCGAACGTCTCCGACCGCGTGGTCCAACAGGTCCTTGAGTACGAGCGGGTCCACCGCCAGCGGAACACGGTGATCACCGCGGCTGAGACTGCGCTGCGGGGGGCATCCGAGGCCACCCACAGGCCTGGAGAGGAGGTCTTGGGGGCGGTCGCCCGCGAGGAGGACCTGCCGATCCCGGGCTTCAGTCAGCTCGGCGTCCCGGAGATCCAGCAGCGTCTGCGCGGTCTGTCCCCGCTGGAGCTGACGGTGATCGAGAGCTGGGAGCGTGCGCATTCCCACCGGCAACCGGTCCTGGACGCCATCGAGCAGGCCCGCCGCAGCGAACGCTGAGCCGGAAGGTGACGGCTGAGCCCCTGGCAGGAGGCCCGCGCTTTTCCGTGCTGCACCGCCACCGGCCGACCCCTCGCCCACATCGGGCAACGACCGCCGAGTCCTCTTCTAGAGCCCCCCTCACCGGCTTCGGCAGGGGACTCGCGGGCGCTTGTGCTGGAAAGCGAGCGTCCTCCGCGCGGCAAGACCCTGCCCGCTGGAGCAGTCTCGCCCCTCAACAAGTCGCCTGACCTTCATCACGGAATCTCCCGGGCAATGGGGATATCGCCGAACGTCGGCTCGCAGCCGTACGCGCGGCCGGGGATCCCTCCGGTTCACGTTCGGGCACGGAAGACGCGGTGTCGCGGCCACCAACCGTGGTACCCGGCCGAAGCACATTGTTCGCAATCGCCGTGGAGGTGAGGGAAAGAGACTCTGCCCGTGCCACGCACCCCAGGCGGACTCGCTGAGCGGCGTTTCCCCGGCTGGACGGCGGACCCGCTCGCCGAGTTCCGTGGGCGGTCTGGCGCCGACAACCGGGGCGTGGGCCCCGCTCGCGGATCTCTCCGAGACCGACGAGGCCTACCTCCTCCAAGTTGATCTCCCCGGCGTCAAGCGGGACGAGATCGACATCGGGATAAGCGAACGCGAATCGGTCATCAGCGGCGAGTTCAGGGAGCGGGAACGCGCGGGCACGCTGCGCCGCGGCACCCGCCGGACCGGCCAGTTCGACTACCGGGCCCTGCTGCCCGGTGAAGTCAACGCCGAAGGCGTCAGTGCCACGCTCCGGACGGTGTCTGACGGTGAAAATCCCGAAGGCCGAGGAAGCCCGGCCCCGCCGTATCGAGATCACCAGCGGGGAGTGTCCGTCCGCAGCGCGGCCGTCCTGCTCTCCGGCAGGCGTCGACTGCCCGCCGGAGACGGCGGCCTAGTCGCTGATGAGGAAAAGAGAAGGAAGGACCACCATGGCCAGCAACACGGAGACCGGCGACATCACCGGCACCAAGGACAAGGACTACAACCTCATCTGGTTCATCGAGGCCTGCCTCAGCAACGCTTTGCGGATGGAGACCTACATCCAGGACGCGGAACGGGAGAACGACACCGAGGTCCTCGAACTCTTCCGCAAGGCCCAGGCCGACAGCCGCAAAGGCGCCGAACTCGGCAAGCAGCTCCTGCGCACCCGGCTCGCCAGCTGACACACCCGGCACTGGACGACACCATCGCCAGGACGGTCCTGGCCAGCTCCCTCTCCACAGGACCCCGGGCTGAACGCTCAGGTCACGAGGCGAGCCGTGGCCGTCATGGCGAAGGGCCACCGACCAGTCCCTGCCGCAGCACGGTGCGTCCTGCCCGCCCGGCCTGGCGCGGACAGGACGTGCCTTCCTCCAAGGAGCCGGCTGGAAGCGGCGAGCACGCGGTGCCACTCCCGGGAAGAGGTGTCGGCCCGTGGAGGTACGGGGAAGTGCTGCCGCAACATCTGCCCCGTCTTCGATCGGCGTGCACCAGTTCAGTCGGTATGAACCACAGCCAGTTGTGCGTCGGCTGGGGCCGCCGCGCGGCACCGCCGTCAGCGCTCCGGCCGCCCGGAGGTCACCCGCAGTCGGGCGACGGCCCTGACCCGGCGGTGACCGGGCCTTCATGGATCCGGCTGACTGGCCGTGCTCATGGTGGGCACTCGGGATGATGAGTCAGCCGGGAAGGACCTGCCCGTGATCGCCGTTGCTGCTTTGCTGCTGCCTCTGCTGGGGCTTTTGTTGTATGGCATGGACCGCATTGAGGACCGTCTCACATCCCGCCCCCCTGCGCCGCGCCATGCCGGCCGTCGTCTGCGGCTGATTCCTGGAGGTCGGCCGCAGACTGCTCAGCGTCCGGCATCCCAGCAACGCGAACGGCAGTCCCGGGCTGCTTGATAAGGGCAGGCCCCGGTGTGCCACACCGTCGGTTCCACCACCCGCCACGGCGCGTAAAAGGTTCTGCCCGGGGTTCCCCGGCGTGTATGGCAGCCATCGGGCTGGGCCTGCTCGACACGCTCGGTCTGTACGACGCGGGCGGCTGAACGTTCGAGGTCTCTGTGCATCTGCAACGCCACCGCCGCGGTCCTGTCCCGCCACACCGGCTAGGACGCCAACGTCACCCGCGCGATCCTCAGCGCCTGCGCCACGGCGCAACGCGTGCGCCGACGAGTGCGCCTCCCACGCTGACCTGTACGACCACTGCCGCGTCTGCGCCGAAGCCTGCCGCTCGTGCGAGCAGGCCTCGTCGTCGATGGAGCCGCATCGCAGCGCGGGCCAGAACGGCGAGCACTGGTGGGGAGGCCGCGTTCGCGGGCTGGCGCGTACTCGTTGGGGTCCTACGACGGCCCTACCGCCTCGCGGCGCCACCCCACAAGGGCTACGAGGTCGCTCAGGATCAGCCGATACGGCGCAGGACGGCCCAGCTGCCCCAGCCGGCCTCGGACTCCGTGGCCGGCCGTGTGCCGGGCATAGCGTCGACGACGGTGGCCGCGGGAAGGTACAGCGGCCCGTCACAGCCGAGCTGGTTGATCCACAGCAGTACACCATCGGGCGTCAGGACGCGGGCGATCTCGGCGGGGAACAGCAGCATGTCGATCGCGGCGATGACGGTGACGGAGGCGTCGGGCAGGGGCAGGGCGCTCGCATCGGCCTGGACGCGCAGCGGTGAGCGGCCGTGGGCCTGCTGCAGCATGCCCATCGACAGGTCCACGCTGATTACCTGGGGGAAGGCTGCTCCCAGCACGGGTGTGAACAGACCGGTGCCCGAGCCGAGTTCGAGGCAGCGGCCCTTGGGCAGTGGTCCGCCGCGAGTAAGCGCGTCGCGCACGGGGTCGTCGCGCCCGGTGGCACGGGTGGTGTCCCAGTCGGCGGCGAGCTGGTCGAACTGCTGAGCGATGAGCTGGGCGGTCTCGGCTGTCCACGGCCGACGGCCGGCAGCAAGGTCATGAGCGAAGGCCCGGAACGCCTCAGCCGTGCCCGAGGGCGGAACTGGTTTGCCGTCAGGGCTGGGCAACACACGCGGCAAGAGTCACACGATTACTCCACCATGAGTGCCGTATCTCGCGGATCGGCCCGGGGGTGGAACCGGCTCTCCACCCGCAGGTGGAGAGCCGTCCTTCAGTGGTGTCCGCCGTGGGCGTCCCCGGCGTGGTGGTGGTGCATGTGGTCGCCGTGGCCCTGGCCGCTTGCGGGTGAGCCGCCCATCATGCGCAGCATGGACAGCCCGCCGGTCCGCAAGAACCGCACCAGGAGCACGGCGGCGAGGATGAGGAAGGCGATGTTGAGCCAAGTGGTGTAGTTCCAGCTGACGCCCTCCATGGGGACCTTTGCGGCGGCCTGGTCGGGGATCAGGCCGAGGCCGCCGAAGGCGAACTCCACGATGTATCCGGCAATGACCATCGCGAGGTAGAAGGTGCCCAGGAGGAAGGCGGCCATCTTCGCGCCGTAGTACTTCCGGTAGATGTTGAGGATCGGCAGGATCAGCAGGTCGGCGAAGATGAACGCCACCACGCCGCCGAAGCTGATGCCTCCCTTCCACAGCACCACCGCCAGCGGAACGTTGCCGATGGAGCACACGAACGAGGCGATCGCCACCAGCGGACCGATGACGGGCCCCCACAGTTTGGCGGCGAGCGGGTGGCCGTCGAAGAAGAAGGCACGCCAGAAGGAGTCCGGGACCCAGGCGGCGATCGCACCGGCGATGAGCAGCCCGACGACCAGGTCGCGCAGGATCGCCGCCCATTCCATGACGAAGACGTGGCTGGTGGCGGTGAACCCCTCGCGGGAGAACAGCCGGCTGGTGAAAGAGCCTTCGCGCGATACGGACATGTCCATCGCCGCGTGGCCCTCCATCGACCCGGCCAGCCCCCTTTCCGCCTGTTCACGGGCCTGACGCACCAGTCGTTCCCGCAGGAACAGGCGGAACAGGACAGCCAGCAGAGCGATCATGATGGGGCCGCCGACGAACTCTGCGACGGTGAACTGCCAGCCCATCAGCAGCGCCAGGATGACGCCGAGCTCGACGACGAGGTTGGTGGAGGCAATCTCGAAGGCCATGGCCGCGGTGAAGTTCGCGCCCTTGCGGAACAGCGAGCGGGCCAGCGCCACCGCAGCGTAGGAGCAGGAGGAGGACGCCACGCCCAGGCCCGCGGAGACGGCGAGGGTGCGGGGCCGGTCGTCGCCGAGCAGGGAGACGACGGTGGACTTGCGGACCACGGCCTGGACGACGGCGGACAGGGTGAAGCCGAGGATCAGGGCCCAGGTGATCTCCCAGGTCATGGACCCGGTGATCGACAGTGCGTGCAGTACGGCGTGCATCTGTGAAGCCTTCCCTCCAAGGTGCGGGGTATGGCCGACGGACACGCCCTCGCGCTGGTTGGGGAGCGGGTCCGTCGGGCCGGGGCGCGGGGCGCCGCCGAACATACCCCAGTAGGGTATTGACCGCGCGAGCTGGGCCCGAGGTGTGCCCCATGAGGACGGCCCTGCGCCATAGCCTCACCCCACCGCCTGCCGCGCGCACCGGCCCGTTACCATGATCTTTCAGACATTAGGGGATGAACGACTGTCTTCGGGTGTTCGGTGACGGTCGTTGCGGGCATGAGGCCGAAGGACAGACGGGCTCTGCGAGTCCGGGCTGTCCCGGAGACGGCTCAGGCCGCTGCTGCGAGCGGGGCGGATCGGACCACCGTGCGCACCGGTACATGGCCTGAACGCATGGGGCGCGGGACATGCCGGTCAGCGGCGGCATCGCGCCCCGGCCGCCGGGTCCGGACCGTGGTCTCGCATGCGGTGGTGCATGCCGCTGGCGGTCACCGACAGCCAGTCCCGCAGCGTCAGCCCGCCCTCTTCGCGCCATGCCGCCCGTGCGACGGTGTCGATGGCCGTGCAGATCCAGCAGCCCGGCACCGGTTCGAAGGCGTTCGACGGCGGGTCCGCCGGCGAGCCGGCACGGTCTTCGTTGTCCACGGCAGCGTTCTCTCCGGGCAGAGGTCGGTGGCGGCGGCGGCCAGAGCGGTCCCGCCAGCCGGCTTTGTGCAACCGGCCGGGGCACTCGAGCAGGTCGAAACCCCCGGACGATGGCGCGGGTCTCGGCGACGCGCGCCAGGTCGCCGTCGTAGGCGGCGGACACGGTGATCGGTTCGTCGGCAGGGCGGACGCTGCGGCGCGGGCGGGGACGACTCTCCCGTATGCGGCCGGCGTCCGGCTGCCGGCGCGGGTATTCGCTGGTCCTCGGTCCTCCTGGCGTGCGCCCGGCGGCCGTTCAGCCGGTGATGGCAGGCATGTCGGGACCGATGGTCAACCTCACGGCGGCCGTGGCTGCTTGAGCGGACGGGGCAGGTGCCAGGCCGGGCAGGTGGCCAGCGAGCGCCTGCGCCTGCTCCGACTGGCCCTGGGGATAGGTGAGCGTGGTCTTGTCCACCAGGCTGGGGGCGTTGCCTGCGGCCACGATCTGAAAGCCCAGGGCGCGCAGCTGGTCGGCGACCTTCAGGGCTGCGCCCTGGGTGCCGATGCCGTTGAGGACGGTGACGCGCACGCTGCCCGCGGGTACGGGCAGGCGTGCGGTGATCTTCTCCAGTCCGGCCTTGGTCGTCTCCTGGTCGTGGTTGAGGGCGGTGAACAGCTGCCCGGCGGCGGGCTGCTGCCAGGTGACGTTGGCCTTGTCACTGGGCACGTCGCGCTGCCGCGGGTAGTTGGGGACGGTCAGGAATGCGATCCGGTCCGTGGCTATGCCCTTGACGCTGGAGGCCAGGCTGTAGAGGGGCTTGATGCCGGCCAGGTCGGGGTCGGTGGTCAGCGACTTGGTCGCGGCGTTCAAGAAGCCGTACAGAGCGGCGGGATCGTACAGCTTGGATTTGGCCCGGTCGGCGAGGGACTGCATGAACTCCTGCTGGCGGCCGATGCGGCCGATGTCGGAGCCGTCGCCGATGCTGTAGCGGGCGCGGACGTAGCCGAGGGCTTTGTCGTCCTTGACGATCTGGCAGCCGGCCTTCAGGTCGAGGTGGGCCTTTTTGTCGTGGATGGCCTGCTGGGGGCAGACCTGGACGCCGCCGAGGGCGTCGACCATGCCGGTGAAGCCACGGAAGTCGACGATCAGGAAGTGGTCGATGCGGACCTGGGTGTTGGCCTCGACCGTCTTGATGGTGCACGCGGCGGCTTTGGCGGTGTCGCCGGTGGTGCCGCCGATCGCGAACGCCTCGTTGATCTTGAAGTGGTGCGGGGTGGACGGCGAGCCGTTCCCGCGGTCGCACACGGGGATCTGCACCCAGGAGTCACGGGGGAAGGAGAGGACGGTGGCCCATTTCCCGTTGCCGCCGGTGTGCAGCAGCATCAGGGTGTCTGACTGCATGGTGGTCAGGTTCTTGCCGTAGGCATCGCCCAGTCCTTTGCGGCTGTCGGAGCCGATGACCAGGATGTTCTGGCCCCCCGCGGCCGCCCTGGGCCGATTGTCGCCCAGCGCATTCCCGAGGTCGGCGCCCTTGATGTTGCCGTTGAGGTGCGTGTACATCCAGCCGCCCACGGCCGCCGCGCCCAAGACGAGGACTGCGGCGGTCAGAGCGATCCACCGGCCCACGCGTCGCCTCGGTCTCCTGCGCCGACGTGGTTTGCCCGCCTGCTCCTGCGGGGCGTTCGTGCGCGCGTGTCCTGCCATCTTCAAGGCTCCTTCGCTGTGCCGAGTGCTACGTGCTGCTCAAGGGGAGTCGGATCCGTGCCGCTGCCCGGGCGCGGCACGGTGAGTCGGTCAGCTGAGGATGGGAATCAGGCCGAGGGCGAAGAGCACGTAGAAGCCGGCCGCGACCGCCAGGCGTGCGGGAGTGAGCTTGTGCGCGCGCATGGTCAGCAGCAGGTAGACGATCGCCGCCATGGTGATCAGGCCCGACCACAGCAGAGCGTTGTCGAAGTGCCAGCTGGTGAACAGAAGGCCGAGGCCGGAGGGGACGGTGGCCTGGATCATCATCGCGCCGGAGATGTTCGCCAACGCCAGCTTCGTCTTGCCCTGCCGGACCCAGATCACCGCGTTCATGATCTCGGGCAGTTCCGTGGCGATCGGGGACAGCAGCAGCGCGGTCACCGAGGCGGACAGGCCGATCATCGGACCGATGGCATCCAGCTGCTTCACGAACAGCTGCGAGGCGAAGAAGATCACCGCCAGGGTGGCCAGGGTCTGGGCGACCACGGCCCAGGTGGCGGGGGAGGCGGCCTTGGGCTGGAACTTCAGCGGCTCCAGCTCCTCCTCCTCGCCGTCCTCGTCCTGGCCGCCGCGGATCTCCCGCCAGAAGTACACGGCGTAGGCGGCGAAGAACAGCAGGCCGAGTGTGGGCTTGAAGGCAAAGGCGACCAGGCCGAGCGCCACCTTGACGAGGAAGATCGGTAGGAACCACTTCTGGTCCTTGGCCAGCCGCTTGGTGTCCGCGGCGCTGCCCACCGCATCCTCGGCGTCAGGGTAGGTGTCCGGGTTGCCGGGCGGCATACCGGTCTCGGCGAGGACTGCGGCGCGCTGCCTGCGGCGCGTGAGCAGCAGCATCGCACCGGTCACGCCGTAGGCGACGGTGGCCAGGGCGAGCGGTCCGCCCATCGCGGCGCCTACACCGATGTTCTTGGCCTCGCTGGTGGCGCCGGTGGTGACCGCGACGAGAGTGACCACGGACTCCGGCAGTGCGGTCCCGAACGCGGCCAGGATCGTGCCGACCGCCATCTTCCCCACGTTCAGGCGCTCGCCCAGCCACTCCACGGCGTTGACGAACCACTCACAGGACAGATAGATCGCCACCGCGCTGACGATCAGCAATACGAAATGAACCACGGGGTCTCGTTCAGCCTTCCCGCACCAGCGGGGGCTTCGAGGACAACCGCGCGAGGGGAACGGGCGGCAGCTTCGACCCCGCCGACACGCATACGTCGTCGACAAAGGGCCGAAGGTCTCGCCCACCCGCACCAAGGTGCGGGCCCGGCCACCGGGAACCCAGTGATGGGCTCCAGTATGTCGACGACCGGTATTGCGGGGCTACTCCCCTTCGCAGGCGCAGAATACACGCGCCCGCCGGCGCCGTCAGCCCGGTGTCCGCATGCCGGCCTGCCCTCGACCTCGGACGACACCGCCCGCTTTCTCCTCGTCCCCGCGCTCCGCGAGGAACTGGAAATCCTGAGGGTGAGCGCTTCCAGACCAGGGCGATCACGGCGGCCGTCCTGGTGGGCAGCAGGACCTCCGTGATCAGACTGCCAGTAGGCCGATGGCGGCTGCCGCAGCGGCCATGGACCAGCGGAAACGGCTGAGGTACCTGATGACGCTGCGGCCCAGGCGGGGCGATGGCGCGAGGACTTTGCCAGAGGATGCAGGGGTGTCGCCCGCAGCGCAGGCAGGATGCACACCGGGCCGACTTGCGAGAACATCCCTTGCCGATGCGGCCTCTGCGCCGGACCCTGAGGCCGTGTCTGCTGTCCCGTCCAGAGTGGGCCCGCCGCAGGGGCCGAGCTGGGGGGCTTGGTTGTTCCTGTGCTGCCAGGGGGATGTACGGCAGGCGCCGATCAGCGGGGCACGGCCCCGCTGATCGGCGGGCAGCTCGCCCTGGTGGGGAACTGCGTGGCGAGCAGGGCAGCTTCGACTCGTTCGTCGGCGATCTGTGCCCGGAGCACGGGGTCGTCGTCCATCGATGGTGCTGCTGCCCGCTGCTGCCCTTCGGTGATCAGCTCGCGCCCGCTGCTGCCCTTAGGTGATCAGCTCGCTGAGAACGGTCCAGACGGATTCGCCGGCCGTGCTGCCCGGCCGGTTGACAGCGTGCACCGGGACGCAGTTGTCCGGATCGGCCAGCCAGGCGGGTGAGCACAGCCTGTCGCTGAAGGTGACGCCAGCGTGCCACCGCCCGTTGATGACAAGCGTGGTGTCCTCTCCGACTACCACGTCAGCGCTGGCCTGCTGGCCGCCATAGGCAGCACCGTCACTGGGCGGCTTGCCCTGCTGTCGGCGGTTAGTGGGCTGTCGTGGGTGGTGTCACGGCCTCGTGGGTAATGGATTGACTACTCGGAGTTTCTATAGGGTGTTTGGTGCGCGGCCCGAGTGAAGGTGCAGTACTCGTCGTGGCCGTACCCAGTGCACCGGTGACGCGTGGGCCGCGCGCACGTCCGGCCCCCTGGTCGCCGGCACCAGCCCCTATCGCTTCGGAGAGTCTCATGGTGCTGTCCAGACGCCACATCGTCGCCGGAGTCGGCTCTGCCCTGGCTGTCCCATTGACGGCACACGAAACCCCGCTGCCTCCGTCGGCGCCCGCTGGCTCCGACCCCGAGGGGCTCGCGCGCGACGAGTCGTTCTGGCGCAGGTGTGCCCGGCAATACCGCGTCAGCGAGACGTTCACCAACCTGGAGAACGGTTACTACGGGATCATGCCCGAGCCGGTCCTCCGCGCCTACCACCACAACGTCGACCGCCTCAACCAGGCGAACTCCTACCTGCTGCGCACCACCTACAAGGCGGAGGCCGACGCCATCCGGGCCCGGATCGCGGCCCTCGCCGGCGTGGCAAAAGAAGAGATCGCACTCACCCGCAACGGCACAGAGGCGCTGCACAATCTGATCGGCGGGTACAACCGGCTCCGCCCCGGCGACGCCGTGATGTACGCGGACCTCGACTACCACAGCATGCAGTACGCCATGAACTGGCTGCACAAACGGCGCGGCGTGGAAATCGTACGCATCACGATTCCCGAACCAGCCACCCGGCAGGCCGTTCTCGACACCTACGCCAAGGCTCTCAGGGCCCACCCGCGGGTCAGGCTGCTGCTGCTCACGCACCTGAACAACCGGACCGGCCTCGTACTCCCCATCCGCGACCTCGCCCAACTGGCGCGCGACAAGGGCGTGGACGCGATCGTGGACGCAGCTCACTCCTGGGGGCAACTCGATTTCACCATCCCCGGCCTCGGGGCGGACTTCGCGGGCTTCTCCCTCCACAAGTGGATGAACGCGCCGCTCGGCACCGGCTTTCTCTACATCCGCCGCAGCCGCCTCGCCGATATCGACCGCGCCTACGACGACGAGACCAATCCCGCCGTCGACATCCGCTCCCGTGTCCAGCCCGGCACCACCGATGTCGCTCCCATCCTGTCCGTGCCCGCGGCGCTGGACTTCCACCGCGCACTGGGCGGCAGCGCCGTCAAACAAGCCCGGCTGCGTTACCTCCGCGACCGCTGGGTCCACCAGGTGAGGCACATCGACAACCTGGAGATCCTCACCCCCGACGATCCTGCGATGTCTGGCGCCATCACCTCGTTCCGCGTGACAGGACGCACCTCCGAATCCGAGAACGCCGCCATCGCGAAATACCTGCTCGAACGCCACCGCATCTTCACCGTCCAACGCGGCGGACCGGTCGGGGGCGACTGCGTACGCGTCACTCCGGCACTCTTCACCCTTTCCCACCACGTCGACGCCCTGGCCGAAGCTCTGCATGACGTCGCCACGCGGTTCCGCGCGAACACTTCCTGATCAGCCCACGACGCAACTCGTCCCCCGCCAAGCGTCGGCGTCGCGCTTGGCGGAACCGGCATATCAGCCCACAGCTCAGGGCCGCTGCGCGGCGGCGTGGTCAGCTGCGTCCGCGGACGGAGCGAAGGCTACGCTCGCGCAGCGGGGCGCCAACACGACGGAGAGTGTCCATCCGAATACGCTGTGCATGTGATCGGATTGCGAGGCTGGATGTCGAGGCGGGTGCGTGTTTCGGTGCGCGTCGGCCTGTTCCTGGGCCTCGCCCTGCTGGTCACCGCCCATCTGGCGGGGACCGTGCATGCTTCGACGTTCGCCGGGTCGCACCTGACCATCGATGAGGTGCAGGTGCATACCGGTCACGGACCCCACCCGGATCCCGGGCACGAGCACAAGGCCGATGGCCACATCGACCACGCGGCCGACCGTCCGCGGGACGTCGGCGACGGCACGTCCATCGCGCCTGGCCATGATGATCTGAGCTCCGCACCGTCAACGGCGGCGGAGGCGGGGGCCGCTCATGCCGCCCGGCCCCGCCCATCTGACGTCTCCCTACCGGACGGCCGTAGCACCCTCGCGCTCCATTGCGTCTGGCGTCAGTAGGCGCCGCCCGCACGCCTGGACCTCGCGCGCACTGCGTGACCGAGGCGTGCCCGCGCGCCCCTGATCCGTCACGACCGCACCCCCCCGCACGGGCCTGGTGCGAAGGAGCCGTACGCCCATGCACCTCTCTCTGCTCGAACCCCTCGGGGCACACGCCCCGCTGCCTGTGATCGCCCGCCGACCCGCCCACCTGGTGGGCAACACCCCCGTCCTGTGGATCGACGACCCCTTCGCCCCGCCCGGCCGGGGCTTCTACGCCAAGCTGGAAGCCACCAACCCCGGCGGCATCAAGGACCGCCCCGGCCTGCACATGGTCGCCGAAGCCCGCAGACGCGCAGACCTCGCACCGGGCGCGCCGATCGTGGAGTCCTCCAGCGGAACCCTCGGCCTGGGGCTCGCCCTGGCCGGGCTGACCTACGGCCACCCGGTCACCGTCGTCACAGACCCGGGCATGGAACCCTCCATGATCCGCCTCCTCACCGCTCTCGGCGCACGCGTCGACCAGGTATCCGCCCCGCATCCGGAGGGCGGCTGGCAGGAGGCCCGCCGCGAGCGCGTGGCCGAATGGCTGACGCGTACCCCGGGCGCATACTGCCCGGACCAGTACCACAACCCCGACAACGTGGCCGCCTACCGGCCGCTCGCCGCGGAACTCCTCGCCCAGCTCGGCCGTATCGACGTCCTGGTGGCGGCGGTGGGCACGGGCGGCCACTCGGCCGGTGTCACGGCCGGACTGCGTGAGTCCCTTCCCGAACTGAGGCTGATCGGAGTGGACGCGGTCGGCTCGACGATCTTCGGACAACCCGCCGCCCCCCGGCTCATGCGAGGACTGGGCTCCAGCATCCACCCCGAGAACGTCGACTACGGTGCCTTCACCGAGGTCCACTGGGTCGGACCGGCCGAGGCGGTATGGGCCTGCCGCCAACTGGCCCGGCGCCACTACGCGTCCGGCGGTTGGAGCGTCGGCGCGGTCGCGCTCGTCGCCGGATGGGCCACACGCATGTTCCCCGTCGGCACCCGGATCGCCGCCATCTTCCCCGACGGCCCGCACCGCTACCTCGAGACCGTCTACAACGACGCCTGGTGCCGCGAGCACCACCTCCTCAACCAGGAACCGCCCGAGGAACCCGAAGAGATCGCCGAGCCGGACGCGCGCGTGGTCACCCGTTGGACCCGGTGCGACCAGGTCCGTGACCCGCTGGGCCGCGAAATGGCGAAGGCAGGTGTCCGATGAGGGGCCTGCGCGCCCAGGTGGCCTCCTTCGACCGGCCGGCGCGGCTGCTGATGGCCAACCAGTTCGCCATCAACCTCGGCTTCTACATGCTCATGCCCTACCTGGCCGACCACCTCGCCCACGGACTCGGGCTCGCCGCCTGGGCGGTGGGCCTGGTGCTCGGCGTACGCAACCTCTCCCAGCAGGGCATGTTTCTCATCGGTGGCACCCTTGCCGACCGCTACGGCTACAAGCCCATGATCATGACCGGTTGCGTGCTCCGCACGGCGGCCTTCGGGCTGCTGGCGGTGGCCGGTTCACTGCCCGCCCTGATCGGCGCCTCAGCGCTGACAGGGCTGGCAGGGGCGCTGTTCAATCCGGCCGTCCGCGCCTACCTCGCCGCGGACGCGGGCGAAGAGCGGCGCGTGGAAGCCTTCGCCGCCTTCAACGTCTTCTACCAGGCGGGCATCCTCATCGGCCCCCTCGCCGGGCTCGCCCTGCTGGCCTGGGACTTCCGCGCGGTCTGTACGGTTGCGGCGCTCATCTTCGGCGTCCTGGCCGTGCTCCAGGCCCGTGCGCTGCCCGCACGCGCCAAAGCCGACCGGGGAGCCGAGCCGGCCTGGCGTGTGGTGGCCGCCGACTGGCGCACCATCGTCGCCAATCGGCCCTTCCTGCTCTTCACCGCTGCGATGACCGGCTCCTACGTCCTGGCCTTCCAGGTCTACCTCGCCCTGCCGCTGAGAGCCCGTGACCTCTTCGGCGAACGGACCGGGCTGGTTACCGGCGCGGTCTTCGCCGTCTCCGCGCTGGCTGCGCTGTCCGGTCAGCTGAAGCTGACCGCATGGGCGAAGCGGACGCTGGCCGGGCCCGAGGCCATCGCCTACGGCCTGATGGTGATGGGCGTGGCGTTCGTGCCGCTGCTTCCCGGACCGTACCCAGGAGGCGTCGGCCTCACCACCGGCGTGCTCGCCCTCGTCCTGTGCGCCGCCCTGCTGGCCTGGGGCGGGGCCCTGCTCTACCCCTTCGAGATGGACACCGTCGTACGGCTGTCCGGAGACCGGCTCGTCGCGACGTACTACGGTGCCTACAACACCGCCTCCGGCATCGCGATTTCGCTGGGCAACCTGGCTGTGGGCGCCCTGTTCGACACCGGGATCCGGTGGCTGCCGTGGATTGCGCTGGCCGCCACCGGCCTCGCTTGTGCGGGGCTCGTCGCGCGACTGCATCGCGGAGGGCATCTGGCACCGAAGCCGGTGCCCGTGCCGGGGTGAGGTGACACCCCAGGGGCCGGGCCCGGGAGAGTTCGGCCCACCCCCGCCCGCACGGGGACGAACGGGACCCGATCAACCGGCTGGTCCGCCGCCTGACGACCGCGAAGGGTCTTGTGCAGAAGCTGTTTGCCGACGACGGAGACCACTCCTTTTCCCCATGGGATGAGCGGAGCACGCTCAGGGCGACAGGGACCCGAAGACGCGAAAGCCCCGGGGATCTGCATGAGATCTCCGGGGCCACCGGTATGGAGTTCACGGCGTTCAACGATGCCGCGATCGCGATGTCACGCCGCGCGGCTGGGGGCGTGCCACCGCGCATCTCAGTCGAAGTCTGGCTCCCAGTCCGGGTGGGGCTCCTCGCTCAGGGACTGAGTCGATATGTCAAATGGCACACCTGCCTTCGCCATGGGCGTTCCGGTCTACGTCGGGCTGACGCCCTACGGGGTGATCTGTCCTGTCGCCAGCCGGGTCGCCGCCGTCCGAAACCGCCTCGCCAAGCTGGCGTCGCCTCTACGAGCGGTGCCGGTCCAGTCGTCACGGCGGTGGCGAGGAGGGAGCGGGTGTGTCGGCGTCGCGGGCTGCTGCGCGGAGGGCGGCTGCCACGCGGGTGACGGACTCCGTGGGCGGGTGGGGGAGACGGGCCAGGAGCAGTCGGCGCTGTTCTTGGGGTCCGCCGCGGACGGGGAGGATGCGTACGCCCGGTGGTGCCGCCGGGGCGAGGCCGGCGGGCACGGTGGTCAGTCCGAAGCCGGCCGCGACGAAGTGGAGCTTGGCCAGCCAGTCACGTGCGGTGTGGGCGATTTCGGGCCGCTCGTCCAGGCCTGGCCATACGCCCATCAACCGGTCCTCGCCGGAGGTGGAGCCTGCGATCCAGCGTTGCCCGCGCAGGTCGGCCACGTCGACGAAGTCGCCGCGGGCCAGCGGGTGGGTGGCGGGCATCGCGAGGCAAAGGGCCCGTTCGGTGAGGGTTTGCAGGGCGAGCGGGGGCGTCTCGGTGTCCGGCGGCCGGAACGGCGGTGCGGAGGCGAGCAGGGCCAGGTCGAGGCTGCCGGCCCGCAGGGCGCGCACCAGCGCCGGGGTGCTGCCCTCCCGGCCGACGACGTGCAGGCCGGGGTCCGTCCGGCGGAGCGCGGTCAGGGCTCGGGGCAGCAGGACGGCTCCGGCGCTGGGGAACCATCCCAGGCGGACCGTCCCGGCTTGTCCGGGCAGGCCGGACAGCTCGCGGGCGGTGGCTTCGATTTCGTCGAGCACGGTCGTCGCGCGGCGCATGACGAGGCGGCCGGCTGCGGTGAGTCGTACTCCCTCGCGCCGACGTTCCAGCAGCTCGGTACCTGCCGCCCGTTCGATCGCGGCGATCTGACGGGAGACCGCCGACTGGGTGTAGCCCAGCGAGGCGGCGGCCGCGGTGAAGGTTCCCTGCTCGGCCACGGCGCGGAAGACACGCAGGGCGGTGAGCGACACGTCCGTGAAGTCCATGACGTTTACGCATACCAGATGTGCCCAACTTTCGTTGGACTCATGGAACTGGCGTTCCTAGCGTGGCCTGTATGAAGTCTTCGCGCATCGCCCTCGTCACGGGCGCCAACCAGGGACTCGGCCGCGCCCTCGTCGAAGGACTGGCGGCACGGATGTGTCCGGACGACCTTGTCCTGCTCACCGGCCGCGACCACCAGCGGGTGGCAGACGCCGCCTGCGAGGTCAGCCAGTTGCCTGGCACGCGTGCCCGCGTCGAGGGCCAGGTTCTGGACGTCACCGACGCCCACGCCATCGCCTGCCTCGCCGAGGATGTGCGGACCCGGTTCGGGGGGGTCGACATCGTCCTCTCCAATGCGGTTGCCCGTGTGCTGCCCGAGGAGTCACAGGCCGAGCGGGCGGATGAGTTCATCGACGTCTCCAACACCGCCACCCATGTGATCCTGCGCTCCTTCGCCCCGGTCCTGCGCCCGGGCGGCCGGCTGCTCGTCGTGGCCAGCAGTCTGGGCACTCTCGGCCACCTCGACGTCCGGCTGCATCACCTGTTCGACGGCGCGAGCCTGGACCAAGTCGAGTACGCCGTCGAGTCGTGGCGCGCCGCCCTCCACAACGGGACGGCGCAGGAGGCCGGCTGGCCAGTCTGGATGAACGTGCCCTCCAAGGTGGCTCAGGTCGCCGCCGTCCGCGCGGTCGCCGCCGAACGCCGCGACCGTGACCTTGCCACCGGCACTCTGATCGCGGCCGTGTGCCCCGGCATGGTCGACACCGCCACCTCGCGTCCCTGGTTCAGTGACTACAGCATGGCCCAGCCGCCGGCCCAGGCCGCCGAAGCCGTGCTCGACGTGATCTTCGCCGAGCGGATCGACCCCGCCCTCTACGGCGAACTCGTCCGCTTCGGCAAGGCCCTGGACTGGTACGACGGCACACCCCCGGTGGAGCAGGACCGCCTGCTCACACCCTGAACGCGCGGAGCCGTCGCGCACACCTGAAGACACAGCAAGGAGTTCGCTCACGAGTCCCATCACCAGCCTCTTCGGTTTCTCCAGCACGGCTGCCGAGGTGGCGCAAGGCGTCGATCTCACCGGCCGTCGTGCGGTGGTCACCGGCGCCTCCTCCGGCCTCGGGTCCGAGACGGCCCGGGCCCTGGCCGCCACGGGTGCGGCAGTCACCCTATCTGTCCGGGACATGGCGGCGGGCGAGCGCGTCGCCAAGGACATCACCGCATCGACCGGCAATCACGAGGTACATGTCGCACACCTTGACCTGGCCGATTCCGCGTCCGTCACCGCTTTCACCGCCGCCTGGCGGGGCCCGCTGCACGTCCTGGTGAACAACGCGGGCGTCATGGCCTGCCCCGAGCAGTACACCGAACAGGCATGGGAATGGCAGTTCGTCACCAACCACCTGGGCCACTTCGCCTCACCACAGGACTGCACGACGCGCTGGCCGCCGACGGCAACGCGCGCGTCGTCATGGTGAGTTCCACCGGCCATCAGCGGTCACCCATCGTGTGGGACGACGTCAACTCGAATCTGCAACGGCACACCGGTGGTCGCGGCAGCGGCAGGGTCCCCGCCCACCTGATCAAAACTGTCGAACAGGGCGCGGCGACCTCCGTCCTCCTCGCCCCTCCTCGAAGGCGTCGGTGGCCGCTACTTCGTCGACTGCAACGAGACCGAGGTCGTCGAGCGCCGCTCTGGCACCCTGCATGGCGTCGCCCGGTACGCCGTCGACCCGGACGGGACCGACTCCAGCCCCAGGATGCGACGAGCCGACATCGAGGTGCCAAACCATCCCGTCGATATGGACTCTTGGGGAAGATCAGCCTGTTATCCCCGGTGTACCTTTTATCCGTTGAGCGACGGCGCTTCCACAAGCCACCGCCGGATCACTAGTCCCGACTTTCGTCCCTACTGTGAACGTCGCATGAGATGCGGCTGCGGATCGTCCGGGCCAGTACCTCGGTTTTCCCGACGGTCTGGTCGGTGCGCCGGCCGTAGTAGTAGTTCTCGCCTGGCCCGGAGACGTACGCGAGCAGGACCGATCGCTTGGCTGCCCCGCGCGTTGAGGGGCGTGTCGTAGTCGCCTCAGGGGCAGGGGTGTCGATGGCGAAGGTGGCCGTGGCGACCCCCAAGGACTTCGGACTTGGTCTCCTTCTCCTCCTCCGAGGGCCGTCGCCGAGGCTGTGGCGAATACCCGCACCAGCCAGGCCGGTGCGAAGCTCCGCGGTGCCCACGTCCCGGTCCCGCCGTGTCGACGGGCCCCGGCCGCCCCGCAACCGGGCCGCCTGGCCTGGCTGCCGGGTTCCGTGGCGCCGCACGGTTGCGAGAGCAGCCGCAGGGCCGGACTTGGTGGATCCAACGCGGCACCGGGGACAGACACGGCAAAGCTCCTGGTAATCAGCGGGTGTTCCTGGTCGTCACCCCGTCTGGCAGGAGCTTCATCGCTGCGTACCGCTTGGGCGCCTCACCTTGGAGGCGGCCCCGTGCGTGAGCCGTCTCCTGCGGTCGGCGGGATCAGCAGGGGAAGGTGCCGCTGTAGATGGCGTGTCCGTAGGAGGAGCTTCCGGAGCCGAAGCCGTAGATGCCGTCGTCGCTCCAGACCGCGTCGCGGAAGCCGTTGACGCAGGTCGACGTCGGCGCGATCGCGAACCCCTCCAGGTTGTCGGTCGGCATGACGGCCGGGTTCGTGTAGGTGACGTCCGGAACGATCGCGCCGCTGGCGTTGATCTTCATGAAGGTGTGCGTCTCGCCGCAGGTGTTGTCGCAGCTGGCGATGATGCGCTGGGTTCCGGCGTCGAACGACACGTCCATCACGGAGACTTCTCCGGTCGCGATCGTGCCGAACGTGGTGAAGGTGCCGTCGGAGTTCAGGTCCTCGTCCTCCGTCACGAGCCCCGGTCGAACTCGCCCGCCGCCGCCCGCACATCCACCCCACCCGTCATACGGCGATGATGCCCGGGCCGACGGCAACGGCGAGTGTCGGCAGCAAGGTTGAACAAGTTGTGCCATCAGCGATGTCATCGCCGCCCGGCGTCACTCCGGAGGTCGTTAGTGTTGCCCCATGAGCGCATTGGACACGGCCGAGCTCGAGACCATGATCGAAGAGGCGACTGTCGACGCCTACAACGAGGACGAGCAGCTGACCGGTCTGTTCACCCTGCTTGAGGAGCATCTCGACCTGCCCTTCACCACCGTGGTTCTCGGTGTCGAGGTGACCGTGGGCGGCGTCGACCTCACGCCGGACGGAAGGATCGTCGCCCTGTGCTCTCGCGGCGGCATGGGGCAATCGATCGGAATTCTGGATCTGCCTTTGCCCAGCCCGGTGCCCGAGGGCGCGCAGTGGATGGCCTACCGTCAACGGGCCGGTTGAGCCGGGCACCTCGTACGTACGCTGGAACCGGTTTGTGGAAGGGCTGAACATGGCTGATGCCGAACAGGGCACGCACCAGGAAGTCGGCGAACGGTCGCTGAGCGACCTCATCGAGCGCAGTGCCGAGTTGAAGGAGCAACTGGTCGCCTTCGGGCAGAGTTCCCGCTTCGACCGGTGGTTGACGCCCCTCCTGCTGGAGGCCGCAGGGCCTGAGCGGCAGCTGGACGAGGGCGAGGCGATCCGGATCGTCGACCACTTCATCCTGCGGTACCGCCTGCCGGACGGTTCGACCGTGGTGGACCGGTTCGTCGCCGGGCGGAAGGACTTGACCGCGGTCGACCAGGAGATGCTGCTCGGCTGGCGCGACCCGGTCGAGGGCATCTTCGAGATCCAGCGCATGGAAACGGATGCCGTCGTTCTGCTGAACCTGGTCGACGACCTGGAGTACCGCACGTACTCGAATGTCGGGCGGGCGGCGTTCCGAGGAGTGTCCAACGGGGACTTCCTTCACACCTGTCTGGTACCGGTTCACTCGGCCGACGGGGCGTGGCTGGTGTCCGGGGTGATGTCGAGCTACCCCAAGTCGAGCGCGACCGAGATCGCCCAGGCCGCTCTCCAACTGGCCACCAGCCGACCCGAACTGGTCTTCCGCAACCCCCAGAAGATCGAGCAGGGGTGGCAGGCGATGCGGGAGGACCGGGCCGCGTTCGTCCAGTTCTGCGGCGGCGACGAACTGGCGCTTCCGCCTGCCGAAGCCGAGGACCTCCTCAACGCCTACTACCGCCACCGCCAAGAGCCCGCCGTCGCCCGACAGCCAGACCGCGCCCGAGGCAGGCGCCTGCCCGGCCTGGACCTGCCCTTCTTCGAGTTGCCGACGGAACTGGCGGGCTCGGACACCATCGGTGTCATCTACGACCAGGTCGACGGGCTCAACTTCTACGCGGACTACGGAATGCTCCAGGACCTCTTCGGGGACCCGGCACTCGGGGGCCGCAGGCAGTACCAGGACCTGCTGCGCACATACCTGCGCGAGGAGTCGATCGGGCCGCTGCCGTTTCGCCGGCTGGCTGCCGCCCACCCGGAGACCGTCGACGCGGTGTTCCGAAAGGCGCTGCGCAAGCCCGGATTCACCTGGAGCGAGCACGGCGAGGCGCTGCTGCGCCGACGCAAGCCCTGGTACTACGCGAACGAGCCCCGGCCTGCTGTCTCCGTCATCGGCGACCGCCTCAGTGCGCTGGCCGCCGGCCGTCGACAGTCACCGTTCACACGGCCGTGACTGCGGCGCAACACCGGTCGGTGCAGAGGATGAGGCAAGAGGCGCTGCCGGTCTTCCGGGGGCGGGCCGGTCCATGAGACGGCTGCCGGTGCGGGGCTCCCGAGCCGGCCCGGGACCCTGGCTGTGGTTCGCGTCACCAGGTGATCGTGCGGGCGTCGCGTCGGCGATCGCCGGGCCTTGGGACGACATCTGCACGCTGCTGACCGTGCCGAGGACGCAGACCTGCACCTGCGTCTGCTTGTCACGCACAGGCGCATCGCCCCTGATGGTGCGATGCGCCGGGCGGGGCCGGGGCCGTGAGCATGCCGCTCTCGACGGGTGCTCCGTTCGCGGTCCACAGCACGGACTCCGGTGCGACCGTCACCGGCGTCTCGTGGTTGCCGACGCCCTCCGCGACGAGGCGGCGGTGCAGTCCCGGGAAGACCTTCAGGCCACCGTCGGTCGACGCCGCACCCGGCGCGGGCTTTTCCGCGTCGTGTGGGTGACCTGGCCGCAGGCGCAAGCGTGCGCGGGTCCCCAAGAAGTCGAACCCGCCCGACACGTGCACCACCTGCGTCTTCGCCTCGGAGTGACGAAGACCGAGCGGTTGCAGCACGTCGGCGATGTCCTCGCGTAGCGCTTCGACGTCATCGCGTTTGCCGTCGGTCAGGACGACGAAGTCGTCCGCGTAGCGGACGATTCGCCAGTTCGGACGTCCGGCAGCTGCCTTGGTTGTGGTTGCTCGTGCCCACGCGACGGAGCCGCACATCGATACAGCCCCGCGTCCCTTCGGGGCGCGAGCTTGTAGAAACGTGTGGGTTACATCAATAACCCATGGGCCGTAACCGGTCATTGGGAGGCTTCCCCGGTCTTCATTCAAGATCGAAAGGGGAGCCCAGTCATGGCACAGCCTCAGGTCGGGCCGGGAACGAGTCGCCGAGCGTTCCTGCGCCGCGTCGGTGTCGCCGGTGGCGCCGGAGCCATGTTCGCCACCATGGGGGCCCTCGGCCTCGCGCCCACGGCCGCCTACGCGGCGGAGAAGGAGGCGCCCTTCCAGGCGCCGCGCCGCAGCGACTTCACCCTTCAGGGACGCGGCGGCAAGCCCGCCAGAGTGGTCGTCATCGGAGGCGGCATCGCGGGTCTCACCTCCGCTTACGAGCTGGGGAAGGCCGGCTACGACTGTACGATCCTCGAGGCTCGGGACCGCGTCGGTGGCCGAAACCTCAGCATCCGCGGCGGCGACAGCCTCACGGACATCAACGGCGTCAGCCAGACGGCCCGCTTCAGCAAGGGCCAGTACATGAACGCGGGGCCGGCCCGCCTCGCCCAGTGGATGGTCACCCTCGACTACTGCCGCGAACTCGGCGTACCGATCGAGGTCTTCACCAACACCAATGCCAGCGCGCTCATCTACAACCCGGGCAAGGGCATGACGAAGCCGGTCCAGTACCGGACCGCGAAGGCCGACGTGTACGGCTACGTCTCCGAGCTGCTCTCCAAGGCGACCAACGCCGGTGCTCTCGACGGCGAGTTGACGGCCGACGACAAGGAGCGGCTGCTCACCTTCCTCAAGAGCTACGGCTCCCTCGGCGCCGACTACACGTACACCGGCACCGAACACCGCGGGTTCACCGTCGACCCCGGCGCCTCCGGCATGCCCGGCGAGGAACTCGGCGATGTTCCGTCGCTGTCGGACGTCTTCGCCTCCAACGTGGGCCGCTACTTCTCCTTCGAATTCGGTTACGACCAGGCGATGCTGATGTTCCAGCCGGTCGGCGGCATGGACCAGATACCCAAGGCATTCGCGCGCGCCATCGGACACGAGAAGATCCGCACCGGCGCGGCCGTGACCGACATCAAGAACACCACGGACGGTGTGGTCGTCACCTACACCCAGGACGGCCGTACCCGGGCGGTCGAGGCCGACTACTGCATCGCCACCCTGGCACCGCACATCCTCGCCAAGACCCCGCACAACCTCGGCACCGAGGTGCAGACCGCGCTCCTCGCCGTGAAGCCCTCCAACGCCTCCAAGATCGGCCTCGAGTACAAGAGCCGCTGGTGGGAGAAGGACTTCAAGATCTTCGGCGGTATCACCGAGACCGACATGGACCTGGACCACATCTGGTACCCGTCCTACGGCCACCTCGGCGACCGTGGCCTGATCATCGGCTACTACAACACCGGTGCCCACTCGGACGTGTACTCGGCGCTCACCCCGGCCGAACGGCTGGAGCGTGCCGTCGCGCAGGGCGTCATGATCCACGGCGACAAGTACCGTACCGAGCTGGCTGCTTCCTTCTCCCATCAGTGGAAGCTCGCCCCGTACCTCGAGGGGGCCTGGCACTCGATGCCCGGAGGCCCCGACGCGCCGGCGTACGCGCCGCTCAACACGGCGCAGGGCAATGTGTACTTCGCCGGTGACTACCTGAGCTACTTGGACGCCTGGCAGCACGGGGCGATCTCCTCGGCACGCAAGATCGTCACGGAGCTCCACGCGCGCGTGCTCGCCTCCTGACACCGCGTGTGACCCCACCGGTTCAGTCCCGCCCGAGTCACACTCGGGCGGCCCCCAGGACGGCCCCCGGGGGAGTGGGAATGTCCCGCTCCCCGGGGCGTTGATCGAGGGGAACACGAGGACGAGCGGTCACAGTGTTTGATCCGCAGCGGAGATCGCGAAGGATTCAGGGGATGAGGTGCGTCCCCGCATCGAGCCACCGGACTCCCAGCTGGTCTCGTCCAACCGGCAGTCGTCGAGGTGCATGGCGAATGTCGTCCCGAAGTGGTCCGGCCGGTCATCGGACGGTGCGAGTCTCCGCCGCTACGCCGCACGCGACGGAGCAGCTCCGCGCAGGAACACGGCGCTGGTGACGACACCGAGCAGCACGAGGGCGGCGTTCACCGCGACCGCGACCTTCACGCCACCGAGGATGGCCGCAGCGCCGGAGACTGCTTCTCTGCACTTCGTCAAGCGAGGTGATCGCGGTTGGGCGTGGCCCTTTGAAAGGACTGTGGAGCGGCGCCTGACCGGCCCCGGCAGTACGCCCATGTACCGGCGCAAGGCGCTCCCGCGTAGCTCGGGCGGCCGCTGGATTTCGGCGATGCATGCGGGCGGGTTGCCCGGCCGCCTGGTGGTCGTCGGGGTGCGCTCAGTGCTGCGGACTGAGGCGTTACTGACTTCGGCTCGTCAGGGTGAACTTTCTTGAAGTCCCTGATGGGCCCGGAGCGGTGGCTGTATCCCGTGGTGTGTGAGGTATGGGGATGGGGGCGGGCTGTCTGCTGCGGGACGACGGCGCCGGGAGACGGTACGGATGCAGGCGGCTGAGCTGTTCGAGCAGAAGGTCAAGCCGCCGGAGGTCGCACGGCGCCTGCGGGTGAGCCGGAAGTCGGCCTACCAGTGGCACCAGCTGTGGCGGGACGGTGGTGTGCAGGCGCTGGCCTCCCGTGGCCCGAGTGGATCGCGATGCCGTCTGTCCCCGCGCTGCCTGGAGAAACTGGCCGCGTATCTCGAGCAGGGCCCGGCCGCGCACGGCTGGGTGGAGGATCAGGTGTGGACCGCCGCGAGGGTGGCCACGTTGATCGGGAGGAAGTTCCACGTCTCCTAATCCGTGGGTAAGGACGGTTCGCCAGATCGGGCACAGAGGCGAGCCGTTCGAGAATGCCGGGCCCGTGGCTTCTGGTTCCATCCAGGC
>NZ_JBFBBS010000055.1:0-30478 GCF_040682835.1 Streptomyces sp. NPDC051104
ATGGTACTGCAGGGGGGACCCTGTGGGAGAGTAGGACACCGCCGAACAATTCTTGAGAAAACCCCCGTGCTATTCAGCACGGGGGTTTTCTGCGTTAAGGACAAAGACAAAGGATGAGGGGTCAGGGGGTGGGGCGCTGAAGCCCGCGGCCCCACGCCCCTTGGACTCAGAGCCGCCCCGCCGCCTTCAACGCCAAATACGCGTCCGCCAACGCCGGCGCCAGATCCTCCGGCGTCGCGTCCACGACCGTCACCCCGTGACGCCGCAGCTGCTCGGCCATGCGTGTCCGTTCCGAATGGGCCTGGGCCGCCGCAGCGGCCTCGTACACCGCCTCCGTGCTGCCCCGCGCCGTCGCCATGCGGGCGATGTGGGGGTCGGCGACCGATGCGAGCAGCACCGTATGGCGTTGAGTGAGCTGGGGCAGTACCGGAAGGAGTCCCTCTTCGATGGGGGCCGTGTCCAGTGTGGTCAGCAGGACGATCAACGAGCGCCGGGGTGCCGTCCGTAGTGCCGTGGCCGTGAGACCGCGTGCGTCCGTTTCCACGAGTTCCGGCTCCAGCGTCGCCATCGCGTTGACCAGCGACGGCAGGACATCGCCGGCGGCACGTCCCTGGACCACAGCGCGTACGCGGCGGTCGTAGGCGAGCAGATCCACGCGGTCTCCTGCACGGGCAGCCAGCGCGCCCAGCAGCAGCGCCGCGTCCATGGAGGCGTCCAGGCGTGGTGCGTCGCCGACCCGGCCGGCGGAGGTACGGCCCGTGTCCAGGACCAGCAGGATGTGACGGTCGCGTTCGGGCCGCCACGTGCGCACCGCGACCGAGCTCTGCCGTGCCGTGGCGCGCCAGTCGATGGAGCGGGTGTCGTCCCCGGGGACGTATTCGCGCAGGCTGTCGAACTCCGTGCCCTCGCCGCGCGTCAGCACGCTGGTGCGGCCGTCGAGTTCCCGCAGGCGGGCCAGTTTGGCGGGAAGGTGCTTGCGACTGGTGAAGGGAGGCAGAACCCGGACCGTCCAAGGGACTTTGTGAGTGCCTTGGCGGGAGAAGAGGCCGAGTGGTCCGTACGAGCGGATCGTGACGCGGTCGGCTTGGCGGTCGCCTCGGCGTGTGGGCCTCAGACGGGTCGTCACACGGCGGCGCTCGCCCGGAGGGATCGTCAGGCTGTGGCGGGAGGCGGCCACTTCGGTTCCGGTCTGCCAGCTGCTGGGCGGCCAGGCGTCGCGTACGTGGGCGCGCAGCGGCCGTCCTGACGGGTTGGTGACCGTGAGCGTCACGTCGGCCGTTTCGCCCAGGCGTACGGAGGCGTCGCCGGAGCGGGCCAGGCCCAGTCGGCGTACCGGTGCGGCCAGTGCGAAGTCGCAGGCACACGCCAGTGCGAGGGAGCCGTTGACGGCGAGGATGCCTGTCCAGCTGGGGTCCCAGATGCCGACCGGGAGGGTGCCGAGTGCCGCGAGGAGCGCGGCGCGTCCGGTGAGCGCCATCAGCGGGGGACGGGGACGTGGGCGAGGATCGCGTTGATGACCGAGTCGGTGGTCACTCCTTCCATCTCCGCCTCGGGCCGGAGCTGGACCCGGTGACGGAGTGTCGGAAGGGCGAGTGCCTTCACGTCGTCTGGGATGACGTAGTCACGGCCCGTCAGCCAGGCCCATGCCCGTGCTGCGGTGAGCAGGGCCGTCGCACCGCGGGGTGACACGCCGAGCGTGAGGGACGGGGATTCGCGGGTGGCGCGGCAGATGTCCACGACGTAGGCGGTGATCTCGGGAGAAACGGTCGTCTTGGCGACGGCGGCACGTGCGGCCTCGAGGTCCTCGGCGCTCGCCACGGGGCGTACGCCGGCGGCGCGCAGGTCGCGCGGGTTGAAGCCCGCGGCGTGGCGGGTGAGGACGTCGATCTCGTCCTGTCGGGACGGCAGAGGGACCGTCAGCTTGAGCAGGAAGCGGTCCAGTTGGGCCTCGGGGAGGGGGTACGTCCCCTCGTACTCGACCGGGTTCTGCGTCGCGGCGACCAGGAACGGCTCGGGGAGCGGGCGCGGGGTGCCGTCGACCGTGACCTGGCGCTCCTCCATGGCTTCGAGGAGGGACGACTGGGTCTTGGGCGGGGTGCGGTTGATCTCGTCCGCGAGGAGGAGGTTGGTGAAGACCGGGCCCGGCTGGAAGGAGAACTCGGCGGTGCGGGCGTCGTAGACGAGAGAGCCCGTGACGTCGCTCGGCATCAGGTCCGGTGTGAACTGCACGCGCTTGGTGTCGAGGTCGAGGGCTGACGCGAGCGCGCGGACCAGCAGTGTCTTGGCGACGCCGGGGACCCCTTCCAGCAGGACGTGTCCACGGCACAGCAAGGCGACGACGAGGCCGGTCACGGCGGGGTCCTGGCCGACCACGGCCTTGGCGATCTCGGCGCGCAGGGCCTCCAGGGAGGCGCGGGCTGCGCCCGGGTCCCCAGCGATCCCGGCGTTGTCAGTGGTCGGGTCCATCATGGACGGCGTACCTCTCTTTCGAGGGCGTCGAGTTGGTCGGCGAGGGCGATCAGGGCCGCGTCGTCACCGGGCGGCGGGCCGAAGAGGAGGGAGTGCAGGGACTGTCCGTCGCCGTGCAGATGGGCGGACAGCGCGGGGAGCAGGGCCTCGGGTGCGTGCGCCTGGGCGAGGGGGATGCCCACGAGGGGGGCGAGACGGGTGCGGGTGGTGGAGCGCAGAGCGGCGGCCGCTCGGTCGAGGGCGTCGGCTTTGCGGTAGAGGCGGGCGCGGCCTTCGACGGTTTCGGAGGCGCGGATCGCGACGGGGAGTTTTTCGGGGACGAGCGGGCCGAATCGGCGTGCTCGCCACAGGGCGGCCAGGGCTGCGGCGATGAAGAGCTGGAGCGCGCCCCACAGCCAGCCCGAGGGGAGCAGGTCGAGGAAGCTCTGGCCGCCCGAGTCGGTGGCCGAGGTGTCGGAGAGCGAGGGGAGGTACCAGACCAAGTGGGAGTGGGAACCGAGCACTTGCAGGGCGAGCGAGGCGTTGCCCTGCTCGCCGAGACGGTTGTTGTAGAGGATGTCGGGCGCGCCGAGGACGACGGTGTCGCCGGCCCCGGATGTGGCCGGGATGCGAACCAGGGTGGGCAGGCCCTCGCTGGGGTAGCAGCGCTCCGTGCGGGCGTCGCTCGTGCGGTAGCGGGCCCCGCCCGTGTCGGCGGTGCCCGCTCGCCGGGCCTCGGGCAGGTCGCAGACCGGCGCCAGTGTCGATTCGAAGCTGACGGCGGGGTCGGCGGAGACGCCGGGAGCCAGCGTGCCGGTGGACGTCTCCGGAGCGACGAGGATCGTCCGGCCGCCGGAGTTCTGCGTCGCTTGGTGCAGCAACTTCTGTTGACGGTGTGTCAGCTGATCGGGCGTGGCGACCAGGAGTGTGGTGTCGGTGCCGACAGCGGCGCGCGCCTCGTCGAGGGTGGTGACCACGCGCGTGGACACGCCCCGGTCGGCGAGGAGCCGCGCGACGGCGTGGCTGCCGGAGGGGTCGGCGGAGCGCGGGTCGAGGCGGCCGTGCCGGTCTCCGGATCGGACCACGGCGATCACGAGGGCACCGGCCAGCAGGATCACGACGGCGAGGAGCACACCGCGTGCCCGGGTCCACACCTGGCGCACGGTGGGCGAGGCCGACGTGGATGCGACTGTGGCCTCGGCGGTCATCCGGCGGCTCCCTGGCGGGTGTTGTGGGCCGCGCTGGGGGCGTTGCCGGCGAGGTGTGGCTTGGCGCCTTCCAGGTCGTCGTCGAGGGCGGCGAGCCGGCGGTACGTTCCTTCGCCCGCGGCCCGGCCGCCGTATGTGACGTCGTCGAAGTCCCGGGCGGCGGCGCGCAGCCGGTCCGCGTGGTCGGGGAGGGCGCGGCCGGCCTCGGATGCCGCCTCGTCGGCGGTGCGCCCTGGGCGGGTGTCGAGGAGGGCGCGTTCCTCCAGGGAGCGGACGACGGCGCGCATGCGTTCCTGGACGGCCTGGTTCCAGTGGCCCTGGGCGGCGTGCGCCTCAGCGGCCGCACGGTGTTCGGCGGCGCTGCGGGGGCGGTCGTCGAAGAGCGTGGCGGACGAGGTGGGCATGCGGCGCGGCGTGCCCAGGCGCCACCACAGGGCCGCGACGAGCGCCAGGACCACCACCACGATGACGAGGAGACCGACCGGGCCGCCGGGCGTCGCGGTGGAGGCCTCGGCGAAGAGCCGGTCCAGCCAGTCCCAGAAGGCGTTCAGGGCGCGCTGCAGCAGGCCGGGGTCGTTCTCGTGGTACATCCGTTTGGACAGCTCGCGCCGGGCCGCCTCACGCGCGGGGTCGCGCGGGATCGTCACCGGTGGTCCGTCGCCCGAGCGCCACAGCACCGGTGCGGCTCTCAGCGCTCCCCCCGTCAGTCTCACTCCGTCAGCTCCCCGCGGTGGTGCCGGGGACGTCGGAGCCGTAGCCCTGCAGGCCGGCGGCGCGGGCCAGCTCCACGTCGAGGGCCTCGCGGCGGATGCGCTGATCGATGTAGAGCAGCACGGTGACGCCCGCGGTGATCGGGAACGTGATCATGCGTCCGATCACCGAGCCCAGCCCGCTGATGATGAGGAACGCCCAGCCGGGGCTGCCGGTGGAGCCACCCATGAGGCTGCCGAGGCCGTCGCCGCTGAACACCCCGGCGAGGAAGGCGAAGGGTATGACGACGATCGACGCCACGATGCCCGCGATGAGCTGCGCGAGCAACTGGATGCCGAAGACCCGCCACCACGAGCCGCGCACCAACTTCACCGAGCGGCTCATTGCCTTGCGGATGCTCTGCTTCTCCAGCATCAGCGCGGGCGAGGCGAGCGAGAAACGGATCAGGATCCACAGAGCGACCACACCGGCGCCGAGGCCGCCGAGGACCGCCAGCGACACGCCCGCCGCGGTGGACCCGGACCAGACGATGAGGATGCCGGGCAGCGTGCCCACGGCGACGATCGCCATGCCCATGAGCGGCAGCAGGATGGTGAGCCCGCCGAGCCGGGCGAGCTGCGGACGTGCGTCGCGCCAGGCCTCGGCGGCGGTCACCGGCCTGCCGAGCACCGCCCTGCTGGTGACGGTCGTGAGCAGGGCGGTGGCGATGATGGTGCCGAGCAGCACCAGCAGCAGGACCACGGCGGAGCCCAGCAGCGCGTCGCCCAGGGCGCGGCTCACCTCGCTCATGGAGGCGCTGGGGTCGTTGAAGGTGTTCGTGTCGGTGGTGTCGTTCAGGACGAGGCCCTGCAGCAGGATGACGACGGTCTCCGTGACGACCGCGACGGTCAGAGAGATGCCGAGGACCGTGCGCCAGTAGGTGCGCATGGTGGAGACCGCGCCGTCGAGGATCTCGCCGACGCCGAGCGGGCGCAGCGGGATGACTCCGGGCCTGGCCGCGGGCGGCGGACCCCAGGCACCGCCCCAGCTTCCGTAGCCGCCGAACCCCTGTTGGGGGGCGCCCCAGCCGCCGCCGGGCCCTGCGTAGCCGCCAGCGGGAGGGCGGGCGCCCCAGCCCGGGCCGGTCGGGGGCGGCGGTGGGGCCTGGCCGGGGCCTTGAGGCTGAGGAGCGGTCCACTGTCCGGGCGGGGGCTGCTCCTTGGACCACGTGCCCGACGGCTGCGACTGATCGGTACCGCTCTGGTCCGAGGGCTGCTCCGGGGACTGCGCGCCGGAGGCGTCCGGCTGCTGCCCGTCGGAGGGGGCAGATCCGGGCGAGGCCCAGCCCGGAGTGTCGTTCATCGTCGCTCCTTCACGGTGCCCGTCCGCGGTCGCGGCGGCGGGTTGGCAGCCATCGTGCCACGCTGCGTCCGCCGGGGGACCGGGGGTGGTGCGCGCAGCAACCTTCAATAGTCGGCGCGGTACAGGGCAGACTGACCGCATGGCTGATCAGTACGCGCGATCCGGCGAGGAAAACGAGGCGGCTGCGATACCGGTGATCCGCTGGGACGAGCCGCCCGAAGGCCCCGTACTGGCCCTTCTCGACCAGAGAAGGCTGCCGGCCGAGGAGGTGGAGCTCGTGTGCACGGACGCGCCCGCGCTCGTGGACGCGATCCGCACGCTCGCCGTGCGCGGGGCACCGCTGCTCGGGATCGCCGGTGCGTACGGTGTCGCGCTCGCCGCCGCGCGCGGTTTCGACGTGGACGACGCCGCCGCCGCGCTCGCGGGCGCCCGGCCCACCGCGGTGAACCTCGCCGTCGGCGTGCGCAGGGCCCGGGCCGCGTACCGGGCCGCGCTCGCCGACGGTGGTGACCTGCGGCAGGCCGCCGAGGCGGCGCTCGCTGCCGCGCGGGCGCTGCACCGTGAGGACGCCGAGGCCAGCGCGCGGATGGCGCGGCACGGCCTGGCGCTGCTGGACGAGCTGCTCCCGGGCGGCGGGCACCGCCTGCTCACGCACTGCAACACGGGTGCGCTGGTGTCCGGCGGGGAGGGCACGGCGTTCGCGGTGGCGCTGGCCGCACACCGGGCGGGGCGGCTGCGCAGGCTGTGGGTGGACGAGACGCGTCCGTTGCTGCAGGGTGCTCGACTGACGGCGTACGAGGCGGCCCGCAACGGGATGGCGTACACCTTGCTCACGGACAATGCGGCGGGCTCGCTGTTCGCCGCGGGCGAGGTGGACGCGGTACTCATCGGGGCGGACCGGATCGCGGCCGACGGCTCGGTCGCGAACAAGGTGGGGAGCTACCCGCTCGCTGTGCTGGCCCGGTACCACCACGTGCCGTTCGTCGTGGTGGCGCCGGTGACGACGGTGGATCCGGAGACACCGGACGGGGCGTCCATCGAGGTGGAGCAGCGGCCCGGGCACGAGGTCACGGAGTTCACCGCACCTCAGGTGCAGGTGGCTGGAGCGGAAGCGGGAGGCGGGATACCTGTGGCACCCCTCGGGACCCAGGCGTACAACCCGGCGTTCGACGTGACGCCTCCGGAACTGGTGACGGCGATCGTCACCGAGGAGGGCGTCGCGTCGCCTGTGACGGCCGATTCACTTGCTGCGCTGTGTGACAGGTCACGCCAGGTAACGATTTAGTTAATGGGATGATGTGGTCCATGAAGGGACGAGTCCTTGTCGTCGACGACGACACCGCACTGGCCGAGATGCTCGGCATCGTGCTGCGTGGTGAAGGTTTTGAGCCGTCTTTCGTAGCCGACGGTGACAAGGCGCTGGCCGCCTTCCGTGAGACCAAGCCCGACCTGGTGCTGCTCGACCTGATGCTGCCGGGTCGGGACGGCATCGAGGTCTGCCGTCTGATCAGGGCGGAGTCCGGTGTGCCGATCGTGATGCTCACCGCCAAGAGCGACACCGTGGACGTGGTGGTGGGCCTCGAGTCCGGCGCGGACGACTACGTCGTGAAGCCCTTCAAGCCGAAGGAGCTGGTGGCGCGCATCCGGGCGCGGCTTCGCAGGTCGGAGGAGCCGGCGCCGGAGCAGCTCGCCATCGGGGACCTGGTCATCGACGTGGCCGGTCACTCGGTGAAGCGCGACGGGCAGTCGATCGCGCTGACCCCGCTGGAGTTCGACCTGCTGGTGGCGCTGGCGCGCAAGCCGTGGCAGGTGTTCACCCGCGAGGTCCTGCTGGAGCAGGTGTGGGGCTACCGCCACGCGGCGGACACCCGCCTGGTGAACGTGCACGTCCAGCGGCTGCGCTCGAAGGTCGAGAAGGACCCGGAGAAGCCGGAGATCGTGGTGACCGTCCGTGGCGTCGGCTACAAGGCCGGGCCGAGCTGACCATGACCCAGGACAGTGCCGCTCCGGCGCCCGGCCGGCCTGGAGCCCACCCGGGGCGGCCTGTCGGTCGGCGGACGACGCGCTCGGGGTGGGAACGGTTCTTCGAGGGCGGCCTGCTTCAGGGAGGAGTCCACGGCAGCCCGGTCCTCCGGCTCGTCGTGCGCTGGGTGCGTCGCCCGCTGCTGCCGATGATGCGGCTGTGGCGGCGCAACATCCAGCTGCGGATCGTCGTCACGACCCTGCTGATGTCGCTCGGCGTGGTGCTGCTGCTGGGCTTCGTCGTCATCGGGCAGGTCCGCAACGGTCTGCTGGACGCCAAGGTGAAGGCGTCGCAGAGCCAGGCCGTCGGCGGGTTCACCGTCGCAGGGCAGAGGGCCGACAGCGCGGCCAGCGCGAGCGACGGCAACGACAACTCCGGCACGGGCAACAACCCGGTGCAGAACGTCAGCGGGTGGATGAGCGATCTCGTCGAGTCCCTGTCCAGCGGTGGCCAGGGTGCCTTCGACGTGGTCACGCTCAGCACCACCGCCGCGGACAACGACAACCGCGGCCTCGGTCCGCGCGCGTCGGGCGGGGTGGATCCGAGCCAGAGCGTGCCGGAGGACCTGCGTAAGCGCGTCGACGCGGGCATGGGCGTGGCCCAGAGCTACACCCGCATCGTCTACACCGACACCGGCCGGTCCACCCAGCCCGCGCTGATCATCGGCAAGCAGATCAACGACCCGAACGGTGACCCGTACCAGCTGTACTACCTCTTCCCGCTCACCCAGGAGGAGAAGTCCCTCAGCCTGGTCAAGGGGACGCTCGCCACCGCGGGGCTTTTCGTCGTCGTACTGCTCGGCGCCATCGCCTGGCTCGTGGTGCGCCAGGTCGTCACGCCCGTACGGATGGCCGCGGGCATCGCCGAACGGCTGTCCGCCGGGCGTCTGCAGGAACGTATGAAGGTCACCGGCGAGGACGACATCGCGCGTCTGGGCGAGGCCTTCAACAAGATGGCGCAGAACCTGCAGCTGAAGATCCAGCAGCTGGAGGACCTGTCGCGGATGCAGCGGCGGTTCGTCTCGGACGTGTCGCACGAGCTGAGGACGCCGCTGACGACCGTGCGTATGGCGGCCGACGTCATCCACGAGGCGCGCGTCGACTTCGACCCGGTGACCGCGCGGTCGGCGGAACTGCTCGCCGACCAGCTGGACCGGTTCGAGTCGCTGCTCGCGGACCTGCTCGAGATCAGCCGATTCGACGCGGGCGCGGCGGCGCTGGAGGCAGAGCCGATCGACCTGCGGGACGTCGTGCGCCGGGTGGTGAGCGGGGCCGAGCCGCTCGCCGAGCGCAAGGGCACGCGGATCCGGGTCGTCGGCGACCAGCAGCCCGTCGTGGCCGAGGCGGACGCCCGGCGTGTCGAGCGGGTGCTGCGCAACCTGGTCGTGAACGCGGTCGAGCACGGCGAGGGCAAGGACGTCATCGTCAAGCTCGCCGCGGCGGGCGGCGCGGTCGCGATCGCGGTGCGCGACTACGGCGTGGGGCTCAAGCCCGGGGAGGCGACCCGGGTGTTCAGCCGCTTCTGGCGGGCGGACCCGGCACGCGCGCGTACCACCGGGGGTACGGGTCTGGGGCTGTCCATCGCCCTGGAGGACGCGCGGCTGCACGGCGGCTGGCTGCAGGCGTGGGGCGAGCCGGGAGGGGGTTCGCAGTTCCGGCTGACGCTGCCGCGGACCGCGGACGAGCCGCTGCGGGGCTCTCCGATACCCCTGGAGCCGCTGGACTCACGGCGCAACCGTGGGCTCAGCGACGCCGGACTGCCGCAGGGAGGCTCCGGCAAGTGCGCCACGGTGCCGGCGCAGTCGACCGGTGAGAAGGCGGCCGGACGTGACCCGATCGCGCCGCGGCTGACCGTGACGCCGACCGCGGACCCGACGGCGATGCCCGGCAACGGGGCGCGCGTGGTGCCACGGCCCGCCGGGGGCGCGCGACGCCCGGACGACAGAGCACAGGAGCCGCCGAGGGACGGCGGCGGACCCGACGAGCGTGAGGAAGGGGAGGCGTTTCGTGGGCGCTGAGGGGGGCGGTCGGCGGCGTGCGCTGCTCAGGGGGGTGTATGCCGGCTGTGGTGCCGTACTGCTGGCCGGGTGCGCCTCGATGCCGGACAGCGGGGATCTGCGGGGGGTCGAGTCGACGCCCCGGCAGGACGCGCAGGTCCGCGTCTTCGCGATGCCCCCGCGTGAGAACGCCGGGCCCGCGGAGATCGTGCAGGGCTTCCTGGAGGCGCTGACCAGCGACGACCCGCAGTACGAGACGGCACGCAAGTACCTGACGGCCGCCGCGTCGCGCGGGTGGAACCCCGACGCGTCCACCACGGTGCTCTCCGACGGACCGAACACGGTGCCCGAGCACGCCTGGAGCCGGGAGGCGGGCGACGACTACGCGTACACGCTGACCGGCACCAAGCTCGCGATGGTGGACGAGCAGCACGCCTACACGCCGGACTCGGGGACGTACAGCGCCACGGTGCACCTGACGCTGGTGAAGAAGACCGAACAGTGGCGCATCGACGCGCTGCCGCAGGGCGTGGTGATGGGCAGGTCCGACTTCCAGCGCAACTACGTGTCGGTCAACAAGTATTACTACGCCGCGAACGTGCCCGCAGGAGAGGGCGGACAGCTGAGTACCGTCGCGGACCCGGTGTACGTGCGCAGCAAGGTGGACCCGGTGACGTCGACGGTCCGCGCACTGCTGAAGGGCCCCACACGCTGGCTGGACCCCGTGGCGACCTCGAGCTTCCCCTCGGGCACGGCACTGCGGAAGGACGTCACCTCCCTGTTGCCCGACGACCAGAACAAGCTGACGGTGCTGCTCAACGACAAGGCCGACCGGGTCGGGGCGACGCAGTGCGACAGGATGGCGGCGCAGCTGCTGTTCACTCTGCAGGACCTGACGCCCACGGGCGTGAGCCAGGTGGAGCTGCGCGGGTCGAAGGGCACGAAGCTGTGCGCGCTCAACGAGGACCGGGCCGAGGTCATCGCCTCGCACGGCACGGGCCGGCGACCCGAGTACGAGTACTTCATCGACGGCAGGCAGCGGCTGGTGCGCCTGCCCGGCGGCAGCGGCTCCAAGCAGCCCGAACCGGTGCCGGGCCCGTTGGGTGAGGGAGAGAAGCCGCTGCGCGCGGCCGCCGTTTCGCGGGACGAGGACACCGCTGCCGGCGTCTCGGCCGACGGGCAGTACCTGTACGTGGGCTCGCTGGCGTCGGGCGCCTCGCTGGGGAACGCGGTGCTGACCAGTGGCGGCGCGTCGAAGGACGACCGGCTGACGACTCCCAGCTGGGACGGCGGGGGTGACCTGTGGGTGGCCGACCGTGACCCGAAGCGGCCTCGGCTGCTGATGCTGCAACAGGGCGCGGGCACGCCGGTGGAGGTGCGCACACCGGGCCTCGACGGGCGGATCGACGCGGTGCGGGTGGCGGCCGACGGTGTGCGGATCGCGCTGATCGTGGAGAAGGACCGCAAGACGTCCCTGCGGATCGGGCGCATCGAGCGGGACAGCGGGAGGGGCGGACAGCCTGCTGTGTCGATCCTGGAACTGCACTCGGTGACTCCGCAGCTGGAGGAGGTCACGGCCATGTCGTGGGCCGGTGACAGCCGGCTCGTAGTGGTCGGCAGCGAGGCCGGCGGGGTGCAGCAGATCCGGTACGTGCAGGTCGACGGCTCGACGCCGACGGGCTACCCGCCCGCCTCGCTGACGGGCGTGAAGCAGATAGCGGCGTCCGAGGACGAGCGGCTGCCGCTGGTGGCGTACTCGGAGGACGGGATCGTGCGCCTGTCGGCGGGGGCTCAGTGGCAGAAGGTGGTCAAGGAGGGGACGGCGCCGGTCTACCCAGGGTGACGCCGCGCGCCCCGAGCAGGGCTCTCCGCCGGTGGTTCGACGGCCGCCGCCCGGTTGTCCACAGGGAGTTTTCCACAGAGGTGGCAGGCCGGTGCGGGCGTTGGCACAGTGGTTGCCATGCGGGGGTGGTGGCAGGACCTCACCGACTTGGTACTGCCGGCCGAGTGCGGAGGCTGTGGCAGGCCGCGCACGGTGCTCTGCCCGGAGTGCCGTGCGGCCCTCCACGGCACCGCGCCACGCCGGGTGCGGCCGGTGCCGGAGCCGGGGGGCCTGCCCCCGGTACACGCGGCGGCGCCGTACGAGGGCGCGGTCCGCGCCACGCTCCTGTCCCACAAGGAACGGGGCGCGCTCACCCTGGCGGGACCGCTGGGGACGGCTCTGGCGGGGGCGGTGCGGGCCTGCTGCGGCTCGGTGGCCTCCCGCGCCGGTGGCGGTCCGGCGCCCGTGCTGCTCGTGCCCGTCCCCTCCGCGCGGCGCGCCGTGCGGGCGCGAGGGCATGATCCGACGCGGCGGATCGCGCTCGCCGCGGCGGGACAGCTGCGTCGGGCCGGGACGGCGGCCAGGGTGGCGGCCGTGCTGCGGCAGCGGCGGGTCGTGGCCGACCAGGCGGGGCTCGGCTCCCGGCAACGGCTGACCAATCTCGCGGGCGCTCTGGAGGTGGCCGCCGGCAGCGCCCGGCTGCTGGCCGGCGGGCGGATCGTCCTCGTCGACGACCTGATGACGACGGGCGCTTCGTTGACGGAGGCGGCACGCGCGGTACGGGCGGCTCTCGCGGAGGCCGACAGTGCGGACAGGGAGGTGTATGCGCGCGTGGCAGGGGAAGCAAGGGGGGAACGAAGAGCGAGGGAGACGACGGCACCGGCACACCGGCCGCCGGGGCCGTGGGGAACGGCCGCTGGAAACGGCCCCCAGAACCGGATTTGCGCGGCCGTGGTCGCCGCCTCGCCGGAGGCTTTCGAAACAAACCGGAACCGACCGAGAACTTGCGTCGTTGCAGGTATTGAGCAGGTCAATTCACCTGAACGGAGGTACGCCGCAGTAGAGGGTGACGACATCCGTCCGGGCGAGATATGTTCGGTTGAGAGGGAAAGGCGCAGCCCGTCCCTCCCTTGTCCGAATGCCGTGCTGCGGGTTTTCTGCAATCACCCGTAGCGGTGGGGTGGAGAGCTCGCCCCCGGGGGAGGAGGAGGTGGACGTCACCGAGTCCGAGGTTCCGGCGCTCGCCGGAGTCTGGTGCACAAGGGAGATGCTCCGCCGGGAATGCGGAGCGATCCGGGAACGGAGTTCTGCGTGGACATCGTCGTCAAGGGCCGCAAGACCGAGGTGCCCGAGCGGTTCCGGAAGCACGTGGCCGAGAAGCTGAAGCTGGACAAGATCCAGAAGCTGGATGCCAAGGTGATCAGCCTCGATGTCGAGGTGTCCAAGGAGCCCAACCCGCGGCAGGCCGACCGCTGTGAACGAGTGGAGATCACCCTCCGCTCCCGTGGCCCGGTGATCCGGGCGGAGGCAGCGGCAAGCGATCCGTACGCGGCACTCGACCTGGCGGCGGAGAAACTGGAGGCCCGGCTGCGCAAGCAGCACGACAAGCGGCACACCCGCCGAGGGGTCCGCAGGCTCACGGCAGCCGAGGTGCCCGACCACGTCCCGGGTGCCGCGACGCTCAACGGCAACGGCGGCCTCGTACCGGAAGAAGAATCGGACGGCGTGCCGACCAAGAAGATCGGATCGCTCGAGGTGAAGGGCGAAGGCCCCCTCGTCGTCCGCGAGAAGACCCACGTCGCGTCTCCGATGTCACTCGACCAGGCGCTCTACGAAATGGAGTTGGTCGGGCACGACTTCTATCTGTTCGTCGACTCCGAGACCAAGCAACCCAGCGTCGTCTACCGGCGGCACGCCTACGACTACGGCGTCATCCACCTCAGCACCGACCAGATGGTGGCCGAGGCACAGGCGGCCGACGCCGGCGGAACGCTCCGCGGCTGAGCCCGCCAAGTCATGGCTGAACCCGGTGCCCCTGGTGAGCCCGTGCGCCCCCAGGGGCACCGGTGTGCCACCACTTCGCGCCGCGCTCTGTCACCTGACTGTCGCTCGGGCATGGAATCATGGCCAAAACGGCTCAACCGGTGGGTCGTTGCCTTGGGTTGGCGATGGCACAGGACCACAGGCCACAGCCTTCAGGGGGAGGAACATGGCGGACAGCTTCGGACCGACGCAGGACGAGAACGCCGACGGCGGCGTCGCCGGCACGGTCCCGGAGACGGGCCCTGCACGCAAGGAGCCGATCCGCGTTCTCGTCGTGGACGACCACGCCCTCTTCCGCCGCGGCCTGGAGATCGTGCTGGCGGCCGAGGAGGACATCCAGGTCGTCGGCGAGGCCGGGGACGGCGCGGAAGCAGTCGACAAGGCGGCCGATCTGCTGCCGGACATCGTGCTGATGGACGTGCGGATGCCCAAGCGGGGTGGCATCGAGGCATGCACCTCCATCAAGGAGGTGGCGCCCAGCGCCAAGATCATCATGCTGACGATCAGCGACGAAGAGGCCGATCTCTACGAAGCGATCAAGGCAGGCGCCACGGGATACCTCCTCAAGGAGATCTCCACCGACGAGGTGGCCACCGCCATCCGCGCGGTCGCCGACGGGCAGTCGCAGATCAGCCCCTCCATGGCGTCGAAGCTCCTCACCGAGTTCAAGTCGATGATCCAGAAGACCGACGAGCGCCGGCTGGTCCCGGCGCCGAGGCTCACCGACCGGGAGCTGGAGGTCCTCAAGCTCGTCGCCACCGGAATGAACAACCGGGACATCGCCAAGGAGCTGTTCATCTCCGAGAACACCGTGAAGAACCATGTGCGCAACATCCTGGAGAAGCTGCAGCTGCACTCCAGGATGGAGGCCGTGGTCTACGCGATGCGGGAGAAGATCCTCGAGATCCGCTAGCGGGGCCGGACAATCCAGGGATCAGCCCAGGGCACGGGCCAGCTCCCGGACGAGCGGCTCGCGCAGTTCCGGGGCGTCCACCACCTCCACGCGGACGTTCGTGCAGTCCACCCAGCTCGCCGCCTCCAGCAGCGCCTGGGCCACCGACGGGACAGCCTTCGCACCGTCCAGCGTGACCTGCCGGGCGACCAGCGTGCGGCCCTCGCGCGTGGGGTCGACCCGGCCGACCAGCCGGCCGCCGGCGAGGACCGGCATCGCGAAGTAGCCGTACACCCGCTTCTGCCTGGGGACGTACGCCTCCAGGCGGTGGGTGAAGCCGAAGATCCGCTCCGTGCGCGCCCGCTCCCAGATCAGCGAGTCGAACGGCGACAGCAGCGTCGTACGGTGGCGGCCGCGCGGCGGGGTCCGCAGTGCCTCCGGATCCGCCCAGGCAGGCTTGCCCCAGCCCTCGACCGTCACCGGGACCAGGCCCGAGTCCGCGATCACGGAATCGACCTGCTCGCCCTTGAGACGGTGGTAGTCCGCGATGTCCGCGCGCGTGCCGACGCCCAGGGAGCGGCCGGCCAGGGAGACGAGGCGGCGCAGGCACTCGGTGTCGTCCAGCTCGTCGTGCAGCAGCGCCTCGGGGACTGCGCGCTCGGCCAGGTCGTACACCCGCTTCCAGCCGCGGCGCTCGACGCACACCACCTCTCCGTACATCAGCGCGCGCTCCACCGCGACCTTCGTGCCGGACCAGTCCCACCACTCGCTGGTCTTCTTCGCGCCGCCCAGATCCGTGGCCGTCAGGGGGCCCTCGGTGCGCAGTTGCTTGATGACCTGGTCGTAGGCACCGTCCGGCAGGGTGTGGCTCCAGTGCGGGCGGGAGCGGTAGGCGCGGCGGCGGAAGGCAAAGTGGGGCCACTCCTCGATGGGCAGGACGCAGGCGGCGTGCGACCAGTACTCGAACGCGTGCGGGCCGGCCGTGGACCGGCCGTCGGACGAACGCGTCCAGTACGCCGAGTCGACCGTCTTGCGGCCTATGGCTCCCAGGCGGGCGTACGGAATGAGTTCGTGCGAGCGGGCCAGGACCGAGATGGTGTCGAGCTGGACGGCGCCGAGCCGGCGCAGCAGGCCACGCACGCCGGACCTGCGGTCGGGAGCACCGAGGAAGCCCTGTGCCCGCAGGGCGATACGGCGGGCTTCGTCGGCGGTCAGTTCGATGGTGGGGCGGGGGAGACTCGGCATGGTCACACCGTAGGGGGCGGCACTGACAACGCGGGAGGAGCTGCGAGAGCCCGCGCCTACGGTCCCGGTGCCGGCAGATACGCCGCCGTCGACGGCAGGCCCAGGTCCGAGGGCAGCAGGGAGCCGACCCAGCAGTCCCGGCGCACTCCCTTGTTGTTGATCGCGGACCGCAGCACCCCCTCGATGGTGAAGCCCGCGCGCTCCGCGACCGCCCGCGAGCCCGCGTTGCCGACCTCGGCGCGCCACTCCACGCGGTCGACCGACAGGTGGGTGAACGCCCAGTGCGCAGCGCGGAGCGTGGCCTCCGTGATGTAGCCGTTGCCCCGGTGCTCCTTCGTCGCCCAGAAGCCGACCTCGGCGACGCCCAGCGAGCGCATCGTCAGGCCGAGCATGCCCGCCAGCTCCCCGGAGGGGAGGAAGACGCCGAGCGTGAACATGGAGGCGTCCCTCCAGCCGTCCGGCGCGATCTGCTCGACGAACAGCTCCGCGTGTTCGCGCAGATACGGCGACGGGATCGTGGTCCAGCGCTGGATGTCGGGGTCCTGGGCTGCCGCGTACACCGCGTCGGTGTCCTGGGGGCCCACGGTGCGCAGCAGGAGGCGTTCGGTGGTCAGGGTGACGGGGTCCATCGCTTGATTCTGCTAGGGCCCCCGCCCGGTCGCCATGATTTTCCGTGTCATGCCGGGCCGCGGTCGCCGCCGGTGCCGGTCCGCGGCGCCCCTGTCCGCACCCGCCACGCCGTCGTCCGCGCCTGCCTCGTCACCTCGTGACTGCCCGGTTACTTTTCGTGGCACGGACGCGGCACCTTCCGCCACGCCCGTCCGTTGTCCTAGTGGCTGTCGGTGGCAGACCTCCCGGCGCGGCGGGGTCCTCGCTTACGATGGCCGTTGCTCAAGCTGTCATTTAACCGACCGTCCCAGGCCCGACCGGCAAGGAGACAAACCCCCGTGTCCGTCCTCTCGAAGATCATGCGTGCAGGCGAAGGCAAGATCCTGCGCAAGCTGCACCGCATCGCGGACCAGGTCAACTCCATCGAAGAGGACTTCGTCGACCTCTCCGACGCCGAGCTGCGGGCCCTCACCGATGAGTACAAGCAGCGGTACGCCGACGGCGAGAGCCTCGACGACCTGCTCCCCGAGGCCTTCGCCACCGTGCGCGAGGCCGCCAAGCGCGTCCTCGGCCAGCGGCACTACGACGTGCAGATGATGGGCGGCGCCGCCCTGCACATGGGCTATGTGGCCGAGATGAAGACCGGTGAGGGCAAGACCCTGGTCGGCACGCTCCCCGCGTACCTCAACGCCATCTCCGGAGACGGCGTCCACATCGTCACGGTCAACGACTACCTGGCCGAGCGCGACTCCGAGATGATGGGCCGCGTCCACAGGTTCCTGGGTCTGTCCGTCGGCTGCATCCTCGGCAACATGACCCCGGCCGAGCGCCGCGAGCAGTACGCGTGCGACATCACCTACGGCACGAACAACGAGTTCGGCTTCGACTACCTCCGCGACAACATGGCGTGGTCGAAGGACGAGCTCGTCCAGCGCGGGCACAACTTCGCGATCGTCGACGAGGTGGACTCCATCCTGGTCGACGAGGCCCGTACGCCGCTGATCATCTCCGGCCCGGCCGACCAGGCCACCAAGTGGTACGGCGACTTCGCCAAGCTGGTCACGCGGCTGAAGAAGGGCGAGGCGGGCAACCCGCTCAAGGGCCTCGAGGAGACCGGCGACTACGACGTCGACGAGAAGAAGCGCACGGTCGCCATCCACGAGTCCGGCGTCAGCAAGGTCGAGGACTGGCTGGGCATCGACAACCTCTACGAGTCGGTGAACACCCCGCTGGTGGGCTACCTGAACAACGCGATCAAGGCCAAGGAGCTCTTCAAGCGCGACAAGGACTACGTCGTCATCGACGGCGAGGTCATGATCGTCGACGAGCACACGGGCCGCATCCTCGCCGGCCGCCGCTACAACGAGGGCATGCACCAGGCGATCGAGGCGAAGGAAGGGGTGGACATCAAGGACGAGAACCAGACGCTCGCCACGATCACCCTGCAGAACTTCTTCCGCCTCTACAAGAAGCTCTCCGGCATGACCGGTACGGCGATGACCGAGGCCGCCGAGTTCCACCAGATCTACAAGCTCGGCGTCGTCCCGATCCCGACCAACAAGCCGATGGTCCGCAAGGACCAGTCGGACCTGATCTACCGCACCGAGGTCGCCAAGTTCGAGGCGGTCGTCGACGACATCGCCGAGAAGCACGAGAAGGGCCAGCCGATCCTGGTCGGCACCACCTCGGTCGAGAAGTCCGAGTACCTCTCGCAGCAGCTCAGCAAGCGCGGCATCCAGCACGAGGTGCTGAACGCCAAGCACCACGAGCGCGAGGCGGCGATCGTCGCCCAGGCCGGCCGCAAGGGCGCCGTGACGGTCGCGACGAACATGGCCGGCCGCGGTACGGACATCAAGCTCGGCGGCAACCCCGAGGACCTCGCCGAGGCCGAGCTGCGCCAGCGCGGGCTCGACCCCGAGGAGCACATCGAGGAGTGGGCCGCGGCCCTGCCCGCCGCCCTGGAGAAGGCCGAGCAGGCGGTCAAGGCAGAGAAGGAGGAGGTCGAGGCCCTCGGCGGCCTCTACGTCCTCGGCACCGAGCGCCACGAGTCCCGCCGTATCGACAACCAGCTGCGCGGTCGCTCCGGCCGTCAGGGTGACCCGGGCGAGTCCCGGTTCTACCTCTCGCTGGGCGACGACCTGATGCGCCTGTTCAAGGCCCAGATGGTCGAGCGCGTGATGTCGATGGCGAACGTCCCGGACGACGTGCCGATCGAGAACAAGATGGTCACGCGCGCGATCGCGTCCGCCCAGTCCCAGGTAGAGCAGCAGAACTTCGAGACCCGGAAGAACGTCCTCAAGTACGACGAGGTCCTCAACCGGCAGCGCGAGGTCATCTACGGCGAGCGGCGCCGCGTCCTGGAGGGCGAGGATCTGCACGAGCAGATCCAGCACTTCATGGACGACACGATCGACGCGTACGTCGCCGCGGAGACCGAGGAGGGCTTCCCGGAGGACTGGGACCTGGACCGGCTGTGGGGCGCCTTCAAGCAGCTCTACCCGGTGAAGGTCACCATCGAGGAACTGGAGGAGGCGGCCGGCGACCGTGCCGGTCTGACCGCCGAGTTCATCGCCGAGTCCGTCAAGGACGACATCCACGAGCAGTACGAGCAGCGTGAGGCCCAGCTCGGCTCCGAGATCATGCGTGAGCTGGAGCGTCGGGTCGTGCTGTCGGTCCTGGACCGCAAGTGGCGCGAGCACCTCTACGAGATGGACTACCTCCAGGAGGGCATCGGCCTGCGCGCCATGGCGCAGAAGGACCCGCTGGTCGAGTACCAGCGCGAGGGCTTCGACATGTTCCAGGCCATGATGGAGGGCATCAAGGAGGAGTCCGTCGGCTACCTGTTCAACCTGGAGGTCCAGGTCGAGCAGCAGGTCGAGGAGGTCCCCGTCGAGGACGCCCAGCCTTCCCTGGAGAAGGAGGAGGCCGTGGCGGCCCAGGCGGCCCGCCCGGAGATCCGCGCCAAGGGCCTGGAGGCCCCGCAGCGCCACGAGCGGCTGCACTTCTCCGCGCCGACCGTGGACGGTGAGGGCGGCATCGTCGAGGGCGACTTCTCCAGTGACGGCGAGCCGGTCCGGTCGGAGGCGGACGGCCTGACCCGTGCCGAGCGCCGCAAGCAGGCCAAGGGCGGGCGGCGCCGCAAGAAGTAGCGGGGCCGCAAGAAGCAGCGGCGTCGCGTGGTGAGGGGCCGGGCACCCGAGGGTGCCCGGCCCTCCCTGTTCGTACGTCACACGCCGTCCCCGTGCGGCGTCCGCGGTCCGCCCAGTTCCACCGCCGTGCAGCGCCAGCGGTGGTCCCGGCCGCATTCCAGGCGGAACGCCATCGCGCGGAGCTGGTCGCCCGCGCCGATACGGGCGAAGGCCTCGATGGCGCCGGGGCGCGGGACGTAGTAGCCGATGTCGCGGACGACCGGGCGGGTGCCGCGGGTGCGGAGCGCGCCGCGTTCCGCGAGCCGGGCCAGGTCGTCGTAGGCCCGGCCGACGGTGTGCCGGAGCATGCTGTGCACCGGGCGCTGACCGCTCAGCACGGACAGCAGGCGGTCGGCGAAGACGTCGGTGGGGCGGACGTGCGGCACGGGCCCGAGCGGCCCCTGGGCGGCCTGCCCGGGCGGCGATACGGCAGTCGCCGACGTGGCACTGCCCGACGTGGCACTCGCCGACGTGGCCCCCGCCGGCGTGGTGGACGGCCGCTGGAGCGTCCTCGTCCGCGACGGGCCCTGGCCCGGTTCCGCGCGCCGCGGTGTGCTGCCCGGGCGGCGCGTGTCGTGGCGGACCGGCGGGCGGGCGCCCGGGGCGGGCTTCGTCCTGGTCATCGCCTGGTTCCTGGTCATCACCTTGTGCATGGCGGATCCCCGTTTCGCGAGGCCGGTGAGTACCGGTCGGTAACTTCTTGGGGATCTTGTACGGGCGGACGACCGCCGCGCAACGAAGCCGGGAGCGTGCCGGGCCGACCGGAGAGTTCACCTATCAGGGTGAGAGGCGGGGCGAAGTCCCGGCGACGGCGCGGGTTCACAGGGTGAGTCGTGCCGGCCCTGGTTGACGCCTTCCAGGGGCGCGGGCGGGACCCGAAGGGGGACGCCCACACGTATCCTGAGGTGACCCCTGACCGACTACGAAAGCGGCTCGCCATGCGCGTCTACGTCCCCCTGACCCTCTCCGGTCTCGCCGAGGCGTACAAGACGGGCGAGCTGGGCGCCGAACCGGTCGTCGCGTACGCCGTCACGCCCGCGCTGCGCGAGTGGTACCTCTCCGACGACATCGAGGAACTGGAGTACGCGGCGCTGAGCCGGGCCGCGCTCGCCTCCCTGCGCCTGCTGGCGGCCGACCCGGGGACGCCCCGGCGGCGGGTCGTGGTCGCGGTCGACGTCCCCGACGGCGCGGCGACCACCGATCCCGACCGCGGACTCGACCCGGCGGCGCTCGGCGAGGTGCGCGTCGTCGGCCCCGTGCCACTGGCCAAGGTGGCCGCCGTGCACGTCGACGCGTCCGACGCGGAGCCGGACGTGACCGCGGCTGCGGAGGCGCTGGAGGCGGCCGACCGCGGGGACGACGACGCGCAGTTCCTCGTGGACGGCGCCGAGGACCATGAACTGCTCTGGTACGCCACGCAGGAGATCCCGAACCTGCTCGGCTCCACGGACTGACCCAGGCGTTCTCGCGGCCGCCAGGGCGCGCACCGGTGATTGTCAGTGCCGCCGGGTACGTTTCATGGCATGGGGACGTACGGAAGCGCGCACATCGTGTGGGACTGGAACGGGACACTGTTCCACGACAATGACGCAATCATCGGGGCGACGAACGCGGCGTTCGCCGAGCTGGGGCTGCAACCGATCACGCTGGAGCAGTACCGGGCGCTGTACTGCGTGCCGGTCCCGAGGTTCTACGAGCGGCTGATGGGGCGACTGCCGACGGACACCGAGTGGCAGCTGATGGACGAGGTCTTCCACCGGTACTACGCGGAGCACCGCGTCCGCTGCGGGCTCACCGAGGGCGCGGTGGAGCTGCTGGCGGGATGGCGGTCGGCGGGCCGCAGCCAGTCGCTGCTGAGCATGTACGGGCACGAGGAACTGGTCCCGATGGTCCAGGCGCTCGGGATCGAGGCGCACTTCGTACGGGTACAGGGGCGCACCGGACCGTCCGGCGGCAGCAAGGCGGAGCACATGGTCCGCCACATACGGGCGCTCGACGCCGTGAATCCGGCGCGCACGGTGGTGATCGGGGACGCCGCCGACGACGCGGTCGCCGCCCGCCACGTCGGGGCACGGGCCGTGCTGTACACCGGGGGCTCCCACAGCCGCGCCAGCCTCGAGGAGGTCGGCGTGCCGGTGGTCGACACGCTTCAGGAGGCGGTCGCGGAGGCGGAGCGCCTGGCGGCCTGAGGAGGCCCGAGCGCTTCGCCGGAAGTGCCACGACGGGCGGCCATCGGCGGAAGGGTGCGGCGCCCGGCGGGCACCGCACCCGGGTGACGGGCTCAGGTCACCGGCGCCTTGGCGCGCAGGACGGTCAGGAACTCCCGCATCCAGCCGGAGTGGTCGGGCCAGGCCCGGGACGAGACGAGCGTTCCGTCGACGACCGCCTCGACGTCCTGGAAGTCGGCCCCGGCCGCCTGCATGTCCAGCTCCAGCGCCGGATAGGCGGTGACGCGCCGTCCGCGCAGGGCGTCCACCGCCGCGGTGAGCAGGGGACCGTGGCAGATCTGGGCGACCGGCTTGTCCGTGTCGAAGAACGACTTGAGTATCTTGCGGAGTTCGGGGTCGTTGCGGAGGTACTCCGGGGCGCGCCCGCCCGGGATCACGACGGCGACGTAGTCCCCGGGGTCGACCTCGGAGAAGGCGAGGTCGGCGGGCCAGCTGTAGCCGGGTTTCTCGGTGTAGGTGTCGAAGCCGGGTTCGAAGTCATGGACGACGAAACGGAGCTGTTTGCGGGTCGGGGCCGCGATGTGGACCTCGTAGCCCTCCTCCCGCAGGCGCTGGTACGGGTAGAGGACCTCCAGTGATTCCGCCGCGTCGCCGGTGACGATCAGGATCTTCTGCGTCATGGTGGCCGCGCTCCCCTCGGTGGTGTGGACGGCTGCGTCGGGTTGCTTCTGGCAACGTGCCTCGGCCGCAGGCGCTTGCCAAGGGGCCGCGCACTGCCCGGCACTGCCTCCTGACGGCCCACACAGCCGGTACAGCCATGCTCGCACCGTGCGCCCTGCACGGCATCGCCCTCGGTGCCCCTGTGCAGAACGTCAAAGTTGGACCCCCTGTTTTGTACACATACGGCTCATGACTTGCCCCCCACGGGGAGCGATAGCCTTGTGGCGTGATCAGCGCGATAGCTCGCGGGGACGTCGCCGTCCCTGCCCTGCGCCCGGTGAGCACGGACCACCTCCGTGACCGGGCGGCGGTCGCTGGTCTTCACAGGCGGGGCCGGTCGGACAGGGCGCCGCAGGCGCCCGCCGGGGCAACCGGGGCGCCGGGGACGCGGAAGGCGCCGAGCGCGCCGGGAGCAGCGTCGCAGTCGCCGCGGGCGCCGGAAATGGCCGATAACCCCCCGCACTTCTCTCCATGCGGCATAGCGTCTAAGCAGACCGGACACCCCGCGTCGCGGCGTTACGTCGGAGAAGAGACCGTACTTCCTTCTACGTCACGCAACGGCGCGCGACAGGAGCCAGAGGACAATGCAGACCAAGCTGGACGAAGCCAAGGCCGAGCTGCTCGAGAGGGCTGCCCGGGTAGCTGAGAACAGCCCGGTCGGGGGGCATCTACCGACCGGGACGACGGACGAGGGCACCCCGGACCGGGAGACCGTCCTCGCGTTCCTCCAGCGCTACTACCTGCACACCGCCCCCGAAGACCTGACCGACCGCGACCCGGTGGACGTCTTCGGCGCCGCCTTCTCGCACTACCGGCTGGCCGAGACGCGCCCGCAGGGCACGGCCAACGTGCGCGTGCACACCCCGACCGTCGAGGAGAACGGCTGGACCTGCAGCCACTCCGTCGTCGAGGTCGTCACCGACGACATGCCGTTCCTCGTCGACTCCGTGACGAACGAGCTGTCCCGCCAGGGCCGCGGCATCCACGTCGTGATCCACCCGCAGTTCGTCGTCCGCCGCGACCTGACGGGCAAGCTCCTCGAGGTGCTGCCCGACGCCCCCGGGGCAGAGCTGCCGCACGACGCGCACGTCGAGTCCTGGATCCACGTCGAGATCGACCGCGAGACCGACCGCTCCGACCTCAAGCAGATCACCTCCGACCTGCTGCGCGTCCTGTCCGACGTCCGCGAGGCCGTCGAGGACTGGGAGAAGATGCGCGACTGCGCGCTGCGCGTCGCCGAGGGGATCCAGAAGGAGCCGGTCCCCCAGGACCTGCCGCAGGCACAGATCGAGGAGGCCGGCGAGCTGCTGCGCTGGCTGGCCGCCGACCACTTCACCTTCCTCGGCTACCGCGAGTACGAGCTGCGCGACGACGACACGCTGGCCGCCGTCCCCGGCACCGGGCTCGGCATACTGCGATCGGACCCCCACCACGCGGGCGAGGACCAGCACCCGGTCAGCCCGTCGTTCGAGCGGCTGCCCGCCGACGCCCGCGCCAAGGCGCGCGAGCACAAGCTGCTGGTCCTCACCAAGGCCAACAGCCGTGCCACCGTGCACCGGCCTTCGTACCTCGACTACGTCGGTGTGAAGAAGTTCGACGAGAACGGCAACGTCGTCGGCGAGCGCCGCTTCCTCGGCCTGTTCTCGTCCGCCGCCTACACCGAGTCCGTGCTGCGCGTGCCGGTCGTCCGGCGCAAGGTCGACGAGGTCCTCACGGGTGCCGGGTTCTCGCCCAACAGCCACGACGGCCGGGACCTGCTCCAGATCATGGAGACCTACCCGCGCGACGAGCTGTTCCAGACCCCGGCCGACGAGCTGCGCTCCATCGTCACCTCCGTCCTCTACCTCCAGGAGCGCCGCCGCCTCAGGCTCTACCTGCGCCAGGACGAGTACGGGCGCTACTACTCGGCCCTCGTCTACCTGCCGCGCGACCGCTACACCACGGGCGTCCGGCTGCGCATCATCGACATCCTGAAGGAGGAGCTCGGCGGCACCAGCGTCGACTTCACCGCCTGGAACACCGAGTCGATCCTGTCCCGGCTGCACTTCGTGGTCCGGGTCCCGCAGGGCACCGAGCTGCCGGAGTTGTCCGACGCCGACAAGGAGCGCATCGAGGCCCGGCTGGTGGAGGCCGCCCGCTCCTGGACCGACGCCTTCAGCGAGGCGCTGACCGCCGAGCTCGGCGAGGAGCGCGCCGCGGAGCTCCAGCGCCGCTACACGAACGCCTTCCCCGAGGGCTACAAGGCCGACCACACCCCGCGCGCCGCGGTCGCCGACCTCGTCCACCTCGAACAGCTCACCGACGAGGAGGGCGGTAAGGACTTCGCCCTCAGCCTGTACGAGCCCGTGGGCACCGGCCCCGGCGAGCGCCGCTTCAAGATCTACCGCAAGGGCGGCTCCGTCTCCCTGTCCGCCGTGCTGCCGGTGCTCCAGCGGATCGGCGTCGAGGTCATCGACGAGCGGCCGTACGAGCTGCGCTGCCAGGACCGTACGACCGCGTGGATCTACGACTTCGGTCTCCGGCTGCCCAAGGAGGTGGCCGGCAACGGCGACTACCTGGGCGACGACGGCCGCGAGCGGTTCCAGGACGCGTTCGCAGCGGTGTGGACCGGGCAGGCGGAGAACGACGGGTTCAACGCGCTCGTCCTGAGCGCCGGCCTCACCTGGCGGCAGGCCATGGTGCTGCGCGCCTACGCCAAGTACCTGCGCCAGGCCGGTTCGACCTTCAGCCAGGACTACATGGAGGACACCCTCCGCAACAACGTCCACACCACCCGGCTGCTGGTCTCCCTCTTCGAGGCACGGATGTCGCCGGAGCGGCAGCGGGCCGGCCTCGAGCTGACCGACGCCCTCCTCGAGGAGCTGGACGCGGCCCTCGACCAGGTCGCCTCGCTCGACGAGGACCGCATCCTGCGCTCCTTCCTCACCGTCATCAAGGCGACGCTGCGCACCAACTTCTTCCAGGAGGCGCACGGCGGCAAGCCGCACGACTACGTCTCCATGAAGTTCGACCCGCAGGCCATCCCGGACCTGCCGGCGCCGCGCCCGGCCTACGAGATCTGGGTGTACTCGCCGCGCGTCGAGGGCGTGCACCTGCGCTTCGGCAAGGTCGCGCGCGGTGGTCTGCGCTGGTCCGACCGGCGTGAGGACTTCCGCACCGAGATCCTCGGCCTGGTCAAGGCGCAGATGGTGAAGAACACCGTCATCGTGCCGGTGGGCGCCAAGGGCGGGTTCGTCGCCAAGCAGCTGCCGGACCCGGCCAAGGACCGTGACGCCTGGCTCGCGGAGGGCATCCGCAGCTACCGCACGTTCATCTCGGCGCTGCTCGACATCACCGACAACTTGGTGGCCGGCGAGATCGTGCCGCCGGTCGACGTGGTGCGCCACGACGGCGACGACACCTATCTGGTGGTCGCGGCCGACAAGGGCACCGCGACGTTCTCGGACATCGCCAACGAGGTCGCCGAGAAGTACAACTTCTGGCTCGGCGACGCCTTCGCCTCCGGCGGCTCGGCGGGCTACGACCACAAGAAGATGGGCATCACCGCCCGCGGCGCCTGGGAGTCCGTGAAGCGGCACTTCCGGGAGCTGGACGTGGACACCCAGTCCGAGGACTTCACGGTCGTCGGCATCGGCGACATGTCCGGTGACGTGTTCGGCAACGGCATGCTCCTGAGCGAGCACATCCGTCTGGTCGCGGCCTTCGACCACCGGCACATCTTCATCGACCCGAACCCGGACGCGGCGACCTCCTACGCCGAGCGCCGCCGCCTGTTCGAGCTGCCGCGCTCGTCCTGGGCGGACTACGACACCGAGCTGCTGTCGGCAGGCGGCGGTGTGTTCCCGCGCACGGCCAAGGCGATCCAGGTCAACGCGCACATCCGTGAGGCGCTGGGCATCGAGGGCAAGGCCACAAAGATGACCCCGGCCGACCTGATGCGGGCGATCCTCAAGGCACCGGTCGACCTGCTGTGGAACGGCGGCATCGGCACCTACGTCAAGGCCTCCACGGAGTCGAACGCGGACGTCGGCGACAAGGCCAACGACGCGATCCGCGTGGACGGCAAGGACCTGCGCGTCAAGGTCGTCGGCGAGGGCGGCAACCTCGGGCTGACCCAGCTCGGCCGGATCGAGTTCGCCCAGCACGGCGGCGGGATCAACACCGACGCGATCGACAACAGCGCGGGCGTGGACACCTCCGACCACGAGGTGAACATCAAGATCCTGCTCAACTCGGTCGTGGCCAACGGCGACCTCACCGTCAAGCAGCGCAACCAGCTGCTCGCCGAGATGACCGACGAGGTCGGCGCCCTGGTGCTGCGCAACAACTACGCGCAGAACGTGGCGATCGCCAACGCCCTGTTCCAGTCGAAGGACATGCTGCACGCGCAGCAGCGGTTCATCCGCTACCTGGTGCGCGAGGGCCACCTCGACCGGGCGCTGGAGTTCCTGCCCACCGACCGGCAGATCCGCGAGCGGCTCACCGCCGGAGCGGGCCTGACCGGTCCGGAGACGGCCGTCCTGCTGGCGTACACGAAGATCACGGTTGCCCGGGAGCTGCTGGACACGCCGCTGCCCGACGACCCGTACCTGCGCAGCCTCCTGCACGCGTACTTCCCGACCGCGCTGCGCGAGAAGTTCCCCGAGCAGATCGACAACCACGCACTGCGCCGTGAGATCGTGACGACCGTCCTGGTCAACGACACGGTCAACACCGGTGGTACGACCTACCTGCACCGTCTGCGCGAGGAGACCGGCGCTTCGCTGGAGGAGATCGTCCGGGCGCAGACCGCGGCCCGTGCGATCTTCCGTTCCGCTCCGGTGTGGGACGCGGTCGAGGACCTGGACAACAAGGTCGACGCCGCCGTGCAGACCCGCATCCGGCTGCACTCCCGCCGGCTGGTCGAGCGCGGCACGCGCTGGCTGCTCAACAACCGGCCGCAGCCGCTGCAGATCACCGAGACGGTCGCGTTCTTCGCCGAGCGCGTCGAGCAGGTCTGGAGCGAACTGCCGAAGCTGGTGCGCGGCGCGGACCTGGAGTGGTGGCAGAAGATCTACGACGAGCTGACGGGCGCCGGCGTGCCGGACGAGCTCGCCACGCGTGTGGCCGGGTTCTCCTCCGCCTTCCCGGCGCTCGACATCGTCTCGGTGGCCGACCGCATGGGCAAGGACCCGATGGACGTCGCCGAGGTCTACTACGATCTCGCCGACCGGCTCAAGATCACCCAGCTGATGGACCGCATCATCGAACTGCCGCGCGCCGACCGGTGGCAGTCGATGGCCCGCGCCGCGATCCGCGAGGACCTGTACGCGGCCCACGCGGCTCTGACGGCGGAGGTCCTGGCGGCCGGCAACGGCACGTCGACGCCGGAGCAGCGCTTCAAGGCGTGGGAGGAGAAGAACGCGGCGATCCTGTCGCGGGCGCGTACGACGCTCGACGAGATCTCGAACTCGGACTCGTTCGACCTCGCGAACCTCTCGGTGGCGATGCGCACGATGCGGACGCTGCTGAGGACACACAGTTAGTGCCGCACCAGGCAACGTCCGCCCCGTCGCGAGGCCCGGCACACCCCAAGCTCTCGGCTTCGCTCGAGCAGGGGGGACCCGTTGCCTGCCGCGGCACCAGGCCCGGTGTGACGATGGGGCCGCCCCTCGGTGAAGAGCGGCCCCATGCGCGTATCCCTCGATCATGCCCGGGCTCGCCCGTCGGCTAACCTAGTCTGACGCTTTCTTGCCAAGGCCTGGGGAAGTTCAACCCTTCGTTCTACTCGCCTCTGTTGGACGGGACGTTTGGAGCAGGTTTGGCGTGATCGTCGGACGAGTGGAGGACCCGTACCCGTGTCTGTGAACCTCACCGAGCAACGGCCCCTGGCCGCTCGCCCGGTTGCCGAGACCGTCCCTCTTGCCCCAGTCCCGGCGCTCGCCCGGGTGCGGCGGCTGGCGGTCGAGGTCATCAAGTTCGGGGTCGTCGGCGGCAGCGGTGTCGCGGTCAACATCCTCGTCTTCAACGCCCTGCTGCAGGGCCTGGCATGGGCTCCGATGACGGCGACCGTGCTCGCCAGCGTCGTCGCCATGGGCACCAACTACCTCGGCTTCCGCTTCTTCGCCTACCGCGACCGGGCCTCGCGCACCCGGCAGCAGATCGTGCTCTTCTTCGTCTTCAGCGGGGTCGGCGTGGTGATGGAGAGCCTGTTGTTCTACGTCGGCTACCACGGCCTCGACATGAATGGGCCGATCGGCTCCAACGTGGCGAAGACGCTGTCGATCCTGCTCGCGTCGGCGTTCCGCTTCCTGGTGTACCGGACGTGGGTGTTCCAGCACGGGACGAAGCAGGGCGCCGCGGCATGATGAGCGTCACAGTGAAGGGAAGCAGAGGGGCCGGCGGGGCTGGAGGCAGGGCCGGGAAGCAGCCGGGGCGGTCCTGGAGCCCGCTCGCGGCCGTGCGGACGCCGGACGGCAGGGCCGGCGTGGCGTTGTGGGCGGTGGTGGCACTGCTCGTGGTGCTGATGCTGCTGGTCATCGTGCGGCTGCCGTGGGACGGGGACCTCGGCATGCACGCGGCGACCGTGGGACGGCTGCGGCACCGGCTGCTGGACCCCGGCAATCCACTGGTCGACGAGAACACGCCGAGCCCGTACTACTCGCCGTGGATGCTCTTCCTCGGTGTTGTGGCCCGGGTGACCGGTCTTTCCGTCTGGGTGGTCCTGCGCATCGGCGCGCTGATCAGCCTGACGCTGCTGGTGACGGGCGTGTGGCGGTACGGCCGCACGCTGAGCGCGCAACGTGTCGCGCCGCCGCTCGTCCTGCTGTGCCTGGTGTTCCTGTGGGGCACCGAGGTGTTCAAGTGGAGCGGCTTCCTGGGGCTGAACTCGCTGGCGCTGACCGTGGCGTACCCGAGCGTGTTCGCACTGGGGCTGGTCTTCCACTTCTGGGCACTGCTGACGCGGACGCTGAAGACCGAGGGTGGCTGGGTGGCGTTCCTCGGCCTTGGCGCGCTGTGGGCGGTGATCCTGCTCAGCCACCAGTTCACCGGGGTGGTGGGGACGCTGGGCGCGCTGGCCGTGGTGATCGGGGCGCGGGTCGGACTCAGGATCTGGCTGCGCCTTGCCGCCGGGCTGGCGCTGGGCGCCGTGATCCTCGCGCTCTGGCCGTACTACGACTTCTTCGCCCTGTTCGGCGCGGGCAGCCTGGAGGAGATCCACCGCTCGCTGTACCAGGATCTGTTCGCGCGGTTCGGCCTGGTGCTGCTCGGAGTGGTGGCGCTGGCTGTGCGGGCGCGGCGGGACCGTCTGGACCCGCTGGTGCTGTTCTTCGCCCTGGGCGTGCTGGTGTTCGGCCTGGGCGGCCTGACGGGCCACTACTCCTGGGGACGGGCGCTGCCGGCGGTGCTGATCCCGGCGCAGCTGGCGGCCGCCGTCGAGGTGGCCGGGGCGGCGCGGGGCGCACTGCGGAACGTGGCGGCCGGGGTGCTGGCAGCGGCGCTGCTCGTGGGGGCGTGGACGCAGATCCAGACGGTCGGGTACGTGACGGGGCGGAGCGCGCTGCCCGAGGTGGTCGCGGAGAAGTACCGGGACCCATGGGTGGGGTACCACTGGATCACGCCCTGGGTACGGTACGGGGACGTGGTGATGGCGAAGACGATTCCCTCGCGGCAGATACCGGCGTACGGGGCGTACACGGTGGCGCCCGGCTATCCGGACTTCTTCCTGCCGGACGAGGCGCGGCGGGACGCGGCGGTACGGACCTACTTCGCGGCCGGGTCGTCGCGGGCCGAGCGGCTGGAGGTGCTGCGGAAGTACGGGGTGCGGTGGGTTGTCCAGCGCCGGTCGGACGGGGGCCTGCCGGCGGGGGACGGGGCGCTGCGGAAGGTGGCCTCGGGGCCTGGGGGCCAGGTCCTGTACGAGGTGGTGGCGCGCTAGGGGGGCTCGCCCCCAGCCTGTCCGAGGGGCCCCCGCCCGAAGAGTTCGGGGGCGCCATCGTAAGGCCAGCTTGCGTGGCGTTGGTCACGCTCCTGCGGAGTGCACCCGAGCGAGCGCCCCGAGCGCGAGGCACAATGGACAACTGG
>NZ_JBFBBS010000056.1:0-30427 GCF_040682835.1 Streptomyces sp. NPDC051104
GGAACCAGAAGCCACGGGCCCGGCATTCTCGAACGGCTCGCCTCTGTGCCCGATCTGGCGAACCGTCCTTACCCACGGATTAGGAGATGTGGAACGTCCGCCCGATCGGGCGTGCGCACCCGTGCGGCGGTCCACACCTGGCCGTGCGCGTCCGGCCCTTCTTCCAGCCAGGCGGCGAGTTTGGCCTGCAGGTCGGGGCGGAGTCGGCAGTCGTAGCCCGGTGGCCCCTGGGAACGCAGCGCTTCCCGCCCGCCGGACGCCCAGGCACGGCGCCACTGGTAGACCGACTTCTCACTCACCCGTAACTCCCGGGCGATGCACGGACTTTTAGTTCAGTTCTCCTCGAAGAGGTCAGCGGCCCGCATGCGTACCTCTTCCCGGCGCTTGCGCTGCTCGGCGGTCAGCCCGCCCCCGTCCGGATACCGCATACTTCCGGGCTACCAGCCAAGACGGACCCTGTCACCAGGTCCGACGAAGACTCAGACGCTATAACGACAAGGTCAGTAATGGGCGATCGACGGGGCTGAGGTAGCCGGTCCGTTTCTGGATACGGCGGGGATTGTAGAAGCCGTCGATGTATTCAAAGAGCGCGAGGTTCGCCTCGGCCCGGGTGGCGAAGACGAGGCCGCGGACGCACTCGGTCTTGACCAGTATCCAAAGGTTCTCCGCCAGGGCGTTGTCGAACGAGTCCCCCACCGAGCCCATGGAGGCCTGGATTCCGGCTCTGACCAGGCGTGTGGTGAGCTTGATGGACCTGTACTGCCCGGGTTCAAGGAATCGTCGCAACGCTGTCTGTCAGCGAGTCTTGGGTGAGCCGATAGTTTGCGAGTCGCACCAGATGGTGTTGGCTTCAATGAGCCAGGCCGCGTGTTGGCTTCAATGACCCAGGCCACGTGTGGTTATATCGCGACAGCGAAGGTGATGACGATGGCAACTCGTCAGCATCGGCTATCTGGTGCACGTGCGCAAGGTTGCATCGGCGCTGGAATCCCCGCATCGCGAGCAGACCCTTACGAGGGAGACGTGATAGCAGGCTAATCGGGCGACGATCCTCAGCGGCGGCGCACTCACCTAGTTCTCACCTTCCGTTTCAACCCCTGACCCCTCCGGTGCGCATGAGTGGGAGGAAGGTCAGTCCCGGTCATTCGAGCAGGTCACACCTTCGATGCCCGGTGATGTCGGACATCTACCCCACAGTGGAGCGTCTCATGGCAGATGGCAACGAAAATGCGGGTGCGGGACGACCGCGCGGGAACTTGAGTAGGCGACGCCTTCTTCAAGGGACAGCGGGCACCCTCGGTACCGCTCTAGCATCCGCCGGCATCTATGAGTTGATCGACAACATGGCTGAGCCACCGGACCGGCCTGCTGTCGCCGACAGCCCGCCCGTCGAGGAACAATATATCCTTCAGAACGAGCCGGTGATCATGGTCAATGGCTCGGGCGTGAAGAGCAGCAATGGCACGATTGCGGTCCGGGTGCCAGCTCTGCATGATCATATCATTACCGCAAGGCTGAATGTGCCGGCGAAAGCCAAGGCGCTGCAGGAGGCGCAGCACCACCTCGAGTCCGCCCTCCTGGATCTGGAACGCCGATTTCCGCCCACTCCCACAGGAGTGGCCACCACGGTAGCCTGGGGACTTCCCTACTTCCACCACTACATCCCAGCCCTGGGCAAGACATCGGGCTTCTTCAAGGCGGGAACACCTTACCCAACGTATCTGCCGGTCGATTTGATGGCCTCCAAGACGGAGGGCCGTACCGTATATGCGCTGCAGGAGGCCAGGAGGTTCCCCAGCGACCAGTCCCCGCCTGGCTTCGGGCCGGTCCGCTTGGAACAGAATGACGTGGCCGTGCTACTCCGCAGTGACTCGATCGCCAATATCAAGGAAGCCCAAAACGCCCTCTTCGGGCCTGGAAGCAACCAGGCGGGCAGCCTGTTCAAGGTGACGAGTATCCGCCAGGGCTTCTCCGGGGGCGGTTTCTACGGGCAACAGGGCCTGCCGAGCAAGATGGCGCTGGCAGCTAATATCCCCGGTGCACAGTCGATTCCTCGACAGGCGCAGGGCTTCCTCGGCTTCGCCACCACCCTCGACTCGAATATGGGACCCGACAACATCCCCAGTCTGGAGACCCTGCCTGGCCTCACCGATCAGTGGCCCAACGGTTACTTCAAACAGGGGACGACCATGCATCTCTCGCACCTGTTTCAAGATCTGGAGACCTGGTACGAACGGAAATTCGCTCGGTACGCGGATCGCGTCCAGGCGATGCTCCAGCCCGGCATCTCGCCCGTGCCCGCGCCGGGTACGGTTGCCCTCCAACCGCCAGGTCTAAGTGAGGCCGAAGTGGCGCAGGGGGTCCAGCGGTACCACGCCTACGGTCACACTGGGAGCATGTCGCAGGTGGACAGCACGACATCACCGACGACCAGCAATTACGGGAAGGCCTACCCCGCGGGGACGACCATCCCCGTGCGCGGCGATTTCGACACGCTGGACAATCCATTCCACTACACGTCCGATCCGACGGCAGACCACTACAGCGAGAAGCGAGCGGCCGGGTTGCACTTCATTTCGTTCCAGCCGACGATTGGAATCTTCAACCGCGTTCGGCTCGCGATGGACGGCTACTATCCCGATATGACACTCCCAATCCCACCGCGAAGCCCCCACGCCGGCATCAACTCGGTCCTGTACACGACCCACCGGCAGAACTATCTGGTTCCGCCACGTCGCCATCGCTCCTTCCCGCTCGCCGAGTTCCTTGTCTGACACGAGCCGGGGTCTGTCCAATCAACGGCTGATCTTGGTTGTTGAGGTGTCAGTGGCTGGTGGGGGTGAGGCGTCCTTCGAAGGCGATCTGGAAGGCGTTCAACGGTGCCTTCCAGCGCATTGTCCAGCGGCGTCGGCCCTTGCCGGTCGGGTCCAGGCTCATCAGCGCCAGGTAGACGCACTTCAACGCGGCGTTTTCCGACGGGAAGTGGCCGCGGGCCCGGATGGCCTTGCGTATGCGGGCGTTCACGCTCTCAATCGCGTTCGTGCTGCAGATCACCTTGCGGATCTCGACGTCGAAGGAGAGGAAGGGCACCATCTCGGCCCAGGCGTCGGCCCACAGCTTGATCACGGCCGGATACTTGGTGCCCCAATTCTCGGAGAACTCCAGGAACCGCTCGGTCGCCGCGGCCTCGCTCGGCGCGGTGTAGACGGGCCTGATGTCCTTGGCGACCTTGTCCCAGTCCTGTCGGGCGACGTAGCGGATGCTGTTGCGGATCAAGTGAACAATGCAGGTCTGAACGACAGTTCGAGGCCAGACCGCCTCGACCGCGTCCGGCAGGCCCTTCAGGCCGTCGCAGACGAGCATGAGGACGTCCTCGACGCCGCGGTTGCGGAGTTCCGTGAAGACCTGGAGCCAGTCTTCGAACGGGTGCCGTTGCGGCTGTTGCCGCTGTTCCTGCCCGTCACGTCGTGCTTGTCATAGCCGACGTGATCGGTGATCTCGCCCTCCAGGGCGGAGTCCAGCACCCGCTTCGTCAGCTGCTGCAGCAGCCCGCCCTCCCCGGTCAACTGCAGCCCGTCAGACCGGGCACGGTCGACCAGCATCGCGATCAACTGCTCGTCCGACACCGACTACGCAGTCGACTCGACGGCCGGCTTCTCCACGGCCGAGGGCTCGGTGATGGCCTCGCTCATCAGGCGTCTCCTTGATCATCGGATCCGCCGTTGATTAGACACTCCCCGGCGACGCGGGCAACGCGACCGCGTCGTCCGGCGGCGGTACGACCACGGCGAAGACCGGCAAGGTCTCCATCGTCGTCATCGGCGGCAAGTCCGACGACCCGTTCTTCTCCACGGTCAAGCCGGCGTCGAGGACGCGACGAAGCTGGTCAAGGCCGGTGGCGGCGCGGTCACCTACCTCGGCCCGGCCAACTTCGACAACCTCGGCCCGGACGTCGCCAAGCTGACGCAGACCGCCACATCGCAGAACCCGACGGCGATCCTCGTGCCGGACTGGGTGCCCGAGAACCAGGACTCCGCGATCAAGTTGCCGACCGCGACGGTCGTGTGCCGCAGCGCTTCCCCGTAGTGCGACCGCGCCTCGGCGGGGTCGGCCCAGAACATCGGCCGCCAGTCCAGGTCGAACACCGTCGTGCCCGCCTTCGCCCGGTGCTCCAGGGCGGCCAGCGTCGCCGTGCGGCTCGGCTCCTCGCTCAGCCCGGTCCCGGTCATCCAGAACACGGCAGCTTCGCGTACCGCGCCCAGGTCCAGCTCGCCCGGCTGAATGTCCAGGTCGGGGACCTTGGGCCGGTGGTAGAAGTACAGCGGGAAATCGTCCGGCGGGAAGATCTCGCAGAACGTCACCGGGGTCGGCGCGATGCCCGACGTCCCCACGAAACGGCTGTCCACGCCGTAGCCGTCGAGTGCCGTGCGGACGAACTCGCCGAAGGGGTCCCGGCCCGTCTTTGTGATCACCCGCGGCCGAGCGCCCGTAGCGGGCGGCGGTGACCGCGACGTTGGTCGGGCTGCCGCCCAGGTACTTGCCGAACGAGGTGACGTCCGCCAACCCCACGCCGGTCTGGAGCGGATACACGTCCACTCCCACCCGGCCCATGGTCAGCACTTCGAATGACATCAGGCTGGGTCCCCTTCGCTCCGGAGCCCCGTCATGGAGGCCGGCGCAGATGGCGACGGATGAATTTATAGCGCTTTAAGAACGCCCTACGTCGAGAACCATGCCGTCAGGTAAATGTCATGTCAATAGGTTGTTGTTGCGAGGTTTCACCCACTCGCCCGACCCGGACAGCGAAGGATTTCTCGGTCCAATCCGGCACCTCGACAGCAGGTTGCCGCTCAAGTTGTCACTTCAAACGGAAAACAAACCCCAGGTCAGTGACCTGGGTTTCTTGAACTGCTGGCATCGGCCGAATGGGACCTCTCGCCGAGCCGTCAACTCCGTTACGCGGAAGCCCTGATGCAGCAGAGCGACCACGACCGCGCCCCGCCCGCCCAGGCGTCCCCGCCGCCGCGCCGCCGACTCCCGCGCTCCGCAATGGTGTTGCCGGCCGTGTCGATGGCCCTGGCCGGAGCGCTGGTCGTCACCTTCTACGGCGGCGGTCACGGCTCCGCCCCGGCGGCCGGCTCCACCACCGCCCCCGCCAAGGCGAACAGCGCCTCCGTCACCCTCGACCGGATCGCCGCCGCGGCCGTGGAGACCGACGCGACGCCGGTGAAGGACGACCAGTTCGTGTACGTCGAGAGCCTGATCCGTGGGAACACGGGCGAATTCGGCGGCCCGGTGCGGCTCGGCGCCCTGCACAAGTACGAGGCGTGGACTGCGCAGACCCCCGGCCCGGTCACCAGGACCGGCTGGCTCAGGGAGACCGGCAAGGACGCCATCATGCCCGGTGAGGAGGTGCCCGCGGAGTCCGCCGATCCCGTCCGGGCGGGCATCGACCACCCCACCTACAAGTGGCTGGCCTCGCTGCCCACCGACCCCCGCGCCCTGCTCAGGCTGCTCTACTCCAAGACCAGGGTCGAGGCCGGAGACTCGATGGACCAGGCCGTCCTTCGGGACGATCGGCGACCTGCTGAGCTCGACGATCATGCCGCCCGCGACCGCCTCCGCCCTCTACAAGGCCGTCGAGAGGATTCCCGGTGTGACCCAGATCCGATTCGTCGTGCCGACGCCGTCGCGTGGGTGCGGTCGCATCGCTGTTGACCGTGGTTGTCCGCTCTTACGGGCACGCTATGGGCACGGGCGCTGCCAGCAGCCCGGCCATAGGTGCGCGTGACGCTTGCGCCGACGGACCGCATCGCCTCTCGCAGGTGATCTGGAGTTTCCGTCACGACTGCGCATGCCGGGATCCGACACTCAGACGTGGCGCCGCGAATGTTGGTGACGTATTCTTCTATGTACATCATCAACATTGTGTGGGAGCTGCGGTATGTCTGTGACCCAGATCGACATCGACGACGACGCCCTGGAACGCGCCATGGCTTTGTCCAAGGTCAGGACCAAGAAGGAGGCGGTCAATCTCGCTCTGCACTTCTACGCCGAGCAGCAGGAGCGTGCGGCGCGCATCAGCCGTCACTTCGAGCGTGCGCGTGAGTGGGGTGCCGTCGAGGATGCCGAACGGCTGCACCGGGCGGAGAAGCACAGCCGGTGATCTACTTGCTCGACACGTCCGGCCTGGTCCGGCTGCTCCGCGATCCCAAACTGCAATCGGCCTGGTATGACGCAATCGATGCCGGAGCCGTCGCCTCCTGCTACGTGCAACGCACCGAGTTCCTCCACAGTGCTCGGAACGGACGCGAGTACGACGAGATCGTCGAGATGTTCACGGACCTCTATCCCGACGTGTCGGTGCCGAAGAACGCGGGGCGCTGGATCGGCGCGGTGCAACACCGTATGGCCCAGGCTGGGGAGCACCGTAGTGCCTCGGCGGTGGACCTCGTCATCGCCGCCACCGCGGCCCACCACGGCCTGGCTGTCCTCCACGACGATGCCGACTACCGTGCGATAGCCCGGCACGCATCCGACCTGGTCGAGCACAACGTCCACGACATCGCCTGAGGTGGTTTGTCGCCCGACAGGTTGTGGATGGGGGGCGTTCTGCGAACACGCGGCCTCTGTTCCGTGGCGGGCTGACCAGTAGCGTGACATCACCAGCGGCCTTGACTGCCGTAGAGCCTGGGAGCATTTTTGCTGACCTGGGAGAAGGGGCGCTGATCGCTTGTTGCCCCGGGGCGCTTCAGCATGCCATCGCGACCGGCCAGGCCCGCCTGCTCGGCGCCCGCCTGACCTTCCGCAACCGTCCGGAGGGGGCGCGGAGACGGAGCTGCGGCTGCCGACGGATTAATCCGCCGGAGGCCGGTTGAGCGGCCGGGTGCGGGCCGGCCCCCCGTGACCCGGCGAACGGCGAGGGAGGGTACGGGAACCGAAAGACGTGGCCAGGTCGGCGGATCAGCGGGCGCAGGTCCTTCGGTCCAGGTTCTGCTGGATCCTGCCCTCCACACCGTCCGGCTCCCTGGTGCCGTTCCGGGTCTTGATGAGCTGGTCGGAGGTGCCATCGAGGTGGCAGCCGTACGAGTAGGGCGAACACCTTCCGGGGTGCTTGAGCATTGTTCACAGTACTCGTGCCCTCCGCGTGCCCAATCTTCGAGCGAGCGTCGGGGCGAAAGCACCGGAGAGCCAGTGGCAAAACACAAACCCCAGGTCGCTGACCTGGGGCTTCTTTCGTGGAGCGGGTGACGAGAATCGAACTCGCGCTCTCAGCTTGGGAAGCTGATGTTCTACCATTAAACTACACCCGCGTAAGTCGGCATCCAAGATCACTGATGATCCGGTGCCGGAACGCTCGATCACTCTACCTCACTCCGGGCCGCCGGTGCCCACGTCGTGGGGGAAGGCGTCGTTTCGGAAGGTCGATGCGGCTGCGGCACCGCCGACTTGGGGCATACGGTGGTGGTGGGGCGCGGAGGTTGTGAGCGACCGGAGTGCCCCCTGGAGAGCCGTCCCTTTCATCCCGTAAAGTGGCTTTCGTCGTCTGTCGCGGCAGTGAGACGAAGCCTCTTGGGGAAGGGACTCTGAGGACTTGATGGAGCGCACCGTCGTCCGATGTGCCGAAGGGCACGTGTTCAGCACCGCTTCGTTCCCGATGCAGCAGGCCGAGCGCCTCGGCCCCGGACGGCTCGTCCGGTGTCCCCGCTGCGCCCGGCTCCGCAGCGCGGTGCCGGTGACCTTGCAGAAGCAGTAGCAGCAGGAGCGGAGAGGCCGTAGCGGCCAGCGGTTCGGGCGCGTGGAGTCGTCACGATTGTGGCGGCTCCACGCGCCTTGCGTATTCTCGGGGCGTGCTTCTCTCAGACAAGGACATCCGGACCGAGATCGACAAGGGGCGGGTCATGATCGATCCGTTCGATCCGACCATGGTGCAGCCCTCGAGCATCGACGTGCGGCTCGACCGCTACTTCCGGGTGTTCGAGAACCACAGGTACCCCCATATCGACCCCTCCATCGAGCAGGTCGACCTCACACGGCTCGTCGAGCCCGAGGGCGACGAGCCGTTCATCCTGCATCCCGGGGAGTTCGTACTCGCCAGTACGTACGAGGTCATCACCCTGCCCGACGATCTCGCCTCCCGGCTCGAGGGCAAGAGCTCCCTCGGGCGGCTCGGGCTCGTCACCCACTCCACCGCCGGGTTCATCGATCCCGGCTTCTCCGGGCACGTCACGCTCGAGCTGTCCAATCTCGCCACCCTTCCGATCAAGCTCTGGCCGGGGATGAAGATCGGGCAGCTGTGCCTGTTCCGGCTCACCTCGCCGGCCGAGTTCCCCTACGGCAGTGAGCGGTACGGTTCGCGCTACCAAGGCCAGCGAGGCCCCACCCCCTCCCGCTCCTTCCTCAACTTCCACCGGACCCAGGTGTGAGCGGGGCATGACGACCGACGTACGAGAGAACCTGACGTACGAGGACTTCGGGCGCGCCGTCCGGGAACTCGCCCGGGCCATCGCCGACGACGGCTACCAGCCCGACCTCATCCTCAGCATCGCGCGCGGCGGCGTGTTCGTGGCCGGCGGGCTCGCGTACGCCCTGGACTGCAAGAACCTCCACCTGGTCAATGTGGAGTTCTACACGGGCGTCGGCACCACCCTCGACATGCCCATGATGCTCGCTCCCGTCCCCAACGTGATCGATTTCACCGACAAGAAGGTCCTGATCGCCGACGACGTGGCCGACACCGGCAAGACCCTCAAGATGGTGCGCGACTTCTGCCTGGACACCGTCGCCGAGGTCCGCTCCGCGGTGATCTACGAGAAGTCCCACTCGCTCGTGAAGTGCGAGTACGTGTGGAAGCGGACCGATGAGTGGATCGACTTCCCGTGGAGTGTCGAGCCGCCGGTCGCCAAGCGCGCCGGGCAGGTGCTCGACGCCTGAGCGGCGACGACAAGCACGCAGGTCCCGGCTCCGAGGCGGCGGCGGGGCCTTCAGCTGGAATCTGCGGCGGCTAGAACGTCCCCAGTTTGATGATCGACAGAATCGCGACCAGCTGGATCGCCGACGCGCCGAGCGCCTTCGGCCACGGCAAGTCGTGGGACCTGGAGACCATCAGGGTCAGCAGCGCGCCCGCCCCGATCCAGGTCGCCCAGCCCAGGAGCTGGACGAAGGACGCGTTGCCGCCGAAGAAGATAGCGACGACCAGGCGCGGCGCGTCCGTGATCGACATGATCAGCATGGACAGCCCGACCGTGGGCTGCCAGGCGCCGTCGCCGCCGAGCTGGCGGGCCAGGGCGTGAGTGACCACACCCAGGATGAAGGAGCTCACGACGATGGCGACCGCCGTGATCAGGACGATCGGGACCGCGTTCGAGAGCGTGGCGTTGATCGCGTCCTGACGCGCGCCGTCGAAGCCGAAGACCGCGAGCAGGCCGTACAGGAACGTCACGATCAGCGCCGGGCCCCACATCGTGTAGTCCCGCATCCGGAGGAAAGTCTGGGCCGGGGACATCACGATGCCCCGCAGCAGCTCCTTCCAGTGCAGGCGCGGGCCGACCGGCGGTGCCGAGGCCTGGCCCGCGCGGTATGTCTCGCCCGGGCTGTAGGGGTCCTCGCCGACGGAGAACGCCTGGGTGTGGCCCGGGTTGTTGGCGGCGTACGGGTCCGCGGTCCGGGGGTGGCCCTGGCCGTCGTCGCCGAAGTACTCCGGTTCCCCCTGGCCGTGCGGCGTCTGCCACTGCGGACGGCCGCCATAGGGCTGCGCACCGCCGTACTGCTGCTGCGGCGGCGCGGCGGGGTAGCCGTACGGCGGACCCTGCGGCGCCTGCCGTCCGTACGGAGGTTGCTGCGGTCGCGCTTGAGGAGCGCGGCCCTCGCGGCCGCGCCCGATCCTGAATCCAGCCACGCCTTCGAACGTACCTGGTCTCGGAGAGGGACGTGCCGGGCCGGGGAAGCGGGTGCGGGTTTGCTGCCGAGCTGTGACATCCCCTAAGGGGTCGTCAGGCGGGGCATCAGGGAGGTCTCAGTGGCCCCTCGGGGTTTCGGCTCGCCTGGCGTCGATTCGCGCTATAGGTACCTGTGGCGGCATCGGAGGCATCCGTCGCATCGGAGGCATCGCGGCAGTACCGCTGGAAGCCCCCGCGCGCGGGTCGCACACCGGAGCAGCCGAACGAGTGCCACCGCTCCGCCGTCTGTGGCCTGCCAGAGCGAGCCTGTTTTGATCGAAACCGTCCGCGCCCCATGGACTTACCTGTAGGCAGCATCGCCACATCGAGTTCGACGCCAGTCGCTCGCCTTCAGGAGGAGCCCGTTCCCCATGCTCAGACGTCCTACAGGGCGGGTCGTCGTGACGGTCCCCGGTGACTCGATCCCTTCGGGCTGAGGGCCGACCATGCCGTGGATCAGGACCATCCGCACGCTCCCGCGCACATCCGCCCTGTCCGCCCTGTCCACCTTCAGCGGCCTGATGGGATGGAAGCGTCGCCGTACCCGGCTGCTGCTCTGGTCAGCTGCCTGGGCAGTCGTGGGCGTTCTCCAGGTCACGACGGTCCCGCAGCCCGCAGCACGCTCAACCGTTCCGGTGGGATTCGGACGACATACGCGATGACCTGCAGCAATATGTTGCCGAGCGTCTTGGTGACGACGGCGGTGTCTGTGATACGTCGCCATGAACGCACCGATTACGAGTGGGACTACTCGTGACCAGCTCACCGCCTGGAGAAGACCACGCTCCAACGCATGCAGGACCGTCTTCGCCTCATCGACGGCCCTCTCGCGAAGAGCAGGAGTCGACCTTCAACCGCCGTAACCATTATTGGCTCCCAGAAATCACGCGAATTCGCGGGCGCGCTCGGCCGGGATGAAGACGAGGTTTTCATAGCCATATTCGTCCCGCGGCTTGTGTGGCACAGGTCGGCCATCATGCAGCTCATAGGAGCAATAGTCGAACGAGAGGACTTTTTCAACTAGCTCGCGACTGCAGGGAACCCCGGGCACGTCAATGTCGCCCACCTCCAGCGACAGGACTGGTCTCGGTCCACTCAGTACCTTCTGCATGCCGAGCAGAACCTGCATCTCGGCGCTCTCTACGTCGATCTTCACAACGTCCGGATTGCACCGATGTTCGCTTACGTAGTCGTCGAGTGGAACGGCTGGCACGGAGTGTGTTTCCTCACCAATGCTCGCTCGGACCGCCTTGGGAAGCCTGGGTTCGAAAACTGAATTATATGCACGGAAGCCCACCCCGAAATCGCGGATCGTGATCGATGACGCTTCCGACCAGGCAGCGGAATGGACTGCAGTGATGTTTTTCTGAGAATAGGTGTTTTGAGTCAGTGCTTTGAAGGTCGACGGAGTGGGTTCGAAGGCAATAACCTTTCCTGTGGGACCCACCGCGTTGCTGGCGAGCATGCTGAAGTAACCCACGTGTGCGCCTACGTCGACGAACGTCATTCCGTTCCGTAGATGGCTCAGGTAAAAGGCGGTGAGGTCGTATTCGAAGTAGCCGCGTCGATGCAATGCTACTGATACGTCGTCAGGCAATGTGACTGTCATCCGCTGACCCCAGGGTGTGCGTACCTTCACTGGTACACTGATTCCCCGCTGCTTCCATTTTTGGAGTCGGGATTGGGTGGGATATCCAAGACGTGAGGGGTGGCCCAGCAGCTTGAGCCTGAGATAAATCCGACCGGCATCGTGGTTTCGCCGGAGGGCGCGCAGCGCACTTTCTCGGGTCACGGCACTGATTTCACACATGGTACACACTCCTCGACGGTGGAGGCGAATACTGAAGGAACTGCGCGACATATACACGCCTCGATTGGGCTCGGGTGAATCAGGCGCGCCGAACGTTCCATCATGTGAGGCGGGGAGGAGTACACGGTTGAGTGAATAACCGGAGGGCGATCCCGCCAGGGCGCGGACTACATGCCGCCGCATACATACATTTCCCGCGGTCGCCCGACCAGCTTCTTCCAGGCTTGCCATCCCGCCATGGAAGCGAGGGCCTGAGCCGGCGCTCACGGTCGGCGGGCTGTTTCCGCACCAATCCGCGACCACTTCATGAATGGTTGTCGGCAACAGTCTGCTCCTCGACAGTGCCCGACATGTGAATTGAGCGCCGATGCCGCAGCGCTACTCGGTATCACTCCGCGACGCGCTGTGCGACCCGGGACCAGTCCAGCTCCGCGGCCGCGCGCACCTCCAGTTCACTCATCCGGATCCGGCCCGGTTCGTCATCGGGCACGGTTCTCAGGACACGCACCAGGTCCGCCCTCGACCCTGAGGGGAAGGCCCGATAGGCCGTCCTGGACGGCAACCACCGAGTCGAGCGAGGCCTCTGAGGACACACCACGACGGGCGTGCCCAGTGCCAGCGCCTCCAGAGCCGCCGTGGGCACGCCTTCACCTTTCCGGCGAGACTGCGTGACGCCAGCACGAACGCCTCCGAGTGAGGGGACTGGGCGACGGACAACAGACGAGGGGCCGGGGTCGCTGCCCGCGCCCCGGCCCCTCGGCGACGTACGAACGCCCGCTACTTCACGGGCTCCGGCTCCGGCTCGCTCTCCGCCGTCGCCTCGCCCGTCGGCGTCTTGACGGAGTCGAGGAGCAGCTGGGCGACGTCCACGACCTGGATGGACTCCTTCGCCTTGCCGTCATTCTTCTTGCCGTTGATCGAGTCGGTCAGCATGACCAGGCAGAACGGGCAGGCCGTCGACACGATGTCCGGGTTCAGCGACAGCGCCTCATCGACACGCTCGTTGTTGATGCGCTTGCCGATCCGCTCCTCCATCCACATCCGCGCACCACCGGCGCCACAGCAGAAGCCGCGCTCCTTGTGGCGGTGCATCTCCTCGTTGCGCAGGCCCGGGACCTTGCCGATGATCTCGCGCGGAGGCGTGTAGATCTTGTTGTGGCGGCCCAGGTAGCACGGGTCGTGGTAGGTGATGATGCCCTCGACCGGGGTGACCGGGATCAGCTTGCCCTCGTCGACCAAGTGCTGGAGCAGCTGGGTGTGGTGGATGACCTCGTAGTCGCCGCCGAGCTGCGGGTACTCGTTGCCGATCGTGTTCAGGCAGTGCGGGCACGTCGCGACGATCTTCTTCGCCGACTTCGGCTTCTTCGTCGAGGGGTCCTCGTCGTCCTCGCCGAAGGCCATGTTCAGCGCGGCGACGTTCTCCATGCCGAGCTCCTGGAACAGGGGCTCGTTGCCCAGGCGGCGGGCGGAGTCACCGGTGCACTTCTCGTCGCCGCCCATGATCGCGAACTTGACGCCCGCGATGTGCAGCAGCTCGGCGAAGGCCTTCGTGGTCTTCTTGGCGCGGTCCTCCAGGGCGCCCGCGCAGCCGACCCAGTACAGGTACTCGACCTCGGTGAGGTCCTCGATGTCCTGGCCGACGACCGGCACCTCGAAGTCGACCTCCTTGGTCCACTCCAGGCGCTGCTTCTTGGCCAGACCCCAGGGGTTGCCCTTCTTCTCCAGGTTCTTGAGCATCGTGCCCGCCTCGGACGGGAACGCCGACTCGATCATGACCTGGTAGCGGCGCATGTCGACGATGTGGTCGACGTGCTCGATGTCGACGGGGCACTGCTCGACGCAGGCGCCGCAGGTGGTGCAGGACCACAGGACGTCCGGGTCGATGACGCCGTTCTCCTCGGCGGTGCCGATCAGGGGCCGCTCGGCCTCGGCGAGCGCTGCGGCCGGGACGTTTTTGAGCTGCTCCTCGGACGCCTTCTCCTCGCCCTCCATGGTCTTGCCGCCGCCGGCCAGCAGGTACGGCGCCTTGGCGTGCGCGTGGTCCCGGAGGGACATGATCAGGAGCTTGGGGGAGAGCGGCTTGCCCGTGTTCCAGGCCGGGCACTGCGACTGGCAGCGGCCGCACTCGGTGCAGGTGGAGAAGTCCAGCAGGCCCTTCCAGGAGAACTGCTCGACCTGGGAGACGCCGAAAATGTCATCGTCACCGGGGTCGGTGAAGTCGATCGGCTTGCCGCCGCTCGTCATCGGCTGCAGCCGGCCCAGCGCCGTACCGCCGTCGGACTCGCGCTTGAACCAGATGTTCGGGAAGGCGAGGAAGCGGTGCCAGGCCACGCCCATGTCCGTCATCAGCGAGACGGTGATCATCCAGATGAACGACGTCGCGATCTTGATCATCGCGACCAGGTACACCAGGTTCTGCAGCGCGGTCAGGCTCAGGCCCTTGAAGGCGGCGACCAGGGGGTACGAGACCAAGTACGACGCCTCGTAGCCGGTCACGCCATGCAGAGCACCCTCCAGGCCGCGCAGCGTCAGGATCGCCAGGCCGATGATGAGGATGACGGCCTCGACGAAGTAGGCCTGGCCGATGTTGGAGCCCGCGAAGCGGGACTTGCGGCCCGGGCGGTCCGGGCGCGACAGCTGGCGGATCACGATGAGCGTGAGGATGCCCAGCGTGGTGAGCAGGCCGACGAGCTCGGTGAAAACCTCGTACGGCGGCCAGTCGCCGATGACCGGGATGTACCAGTCGGCCTGGAAGAGCTGCCCGAAAGCGCCCACCAGGGTCAGGACCAGGGTGAAGAAGCCCACCGCCACGAACCAGTGCGCGACGCCGACGATGCCCCAGCGGTTCATCCGGGTATGGCCGAGGAACTCCTTGACCACGGTGACGGTGCGCTGCTTGGGGTCATTGGTGCGGGTGCCGGCGGGCACGTTCTGTCCGAGCCGCACGAAGCGGTAGATCTGGCCGATGGCTCGGGCGAACAGCGCCACGCCGACCACGGCCAGGACCAGCGACACGATGATCGCGGCGAGTTGCATTTGGGCTCCTCGGGCCTGCGAGGGGTTTCCTCCGTCGTACTACCTGTGTACTCCGAAGGTTGTCATTACTAAGCGGTAACTTACGAAGTTCGTTCGAGACTACCCACTTCTGCCGCCGCACTGTAGTGGCGCAGGCGGTGATCTGCGTCGCTGTGGGCCACGTCAGCCGTGGGCCACCTCAGCCAGGGACGAAGTCCACACGGAACATCTTGGGCCAAAACTTCCCGGTGATCAGGAACTGGTCCGTTCCGGGGACGGCCGCGATGCCGTTCAGGGCGGATCCGTAGACGAGCTCGTCGGCGCGCAGCAGGCCCGACGCGTCGATGCTCGCCGTCACCGTGCCGGTGGCGGGATCGATGCGCATGATCCGGTCGGTGAACAGCACATTGGCATACACGGCCGCGCCGACGCACTCCAGCTCGTTCAGCTCCGTCACCGGCCGGCCCTCTTCGGTCACGGTGACCTCGCCGGTCTTCGCGAGCGTGCCGGGGTCGCGGAACGCAAGCCGCGCCGAGCCGCCGCTCGTCACGAGCCGACGCGGTGACCGCTGGAGGCACATGCCCCAGCCGTCGTCCGGGTACGGGACGCGGCGCAGCTCCTTCAGTGTCGCGGCGTCGCGCTCGACGGCGATCCGGTCCCGCCAGGTGAGCTGCCACAGGGTCCGGCCCAACAAAGTGATGCCCTCGCCGAACAGGGGCGCGGGCAGCGCCGCGCGGACCGTGGGCGGTCTGCCCGGTGGTCCGGCCCGTACCGAGGATCCGCCGGAGAGACCGGTGCCCTCGTAGAGCGTGCCGCCGGCCATCTCCAGGCCCTCGGTGAAGCCTTGCGGGTCGTGGGGGAGGACTTGGAGCACCCTGACCCGCAGGCGCTCGACCCCGCGCTCAGCGGCCCACTGTCCGCTTTTGACCCGGTTTCCGGCCGGGTCGCCGAAGGCGCTGCTCCCTGTCGCGCACGACACGAACAGCAGCGCACCCGCGAGCACGACCGCCGCCGCGCGCATCATGTGCCCCCGGTCGCCGGAGCGGCCGGTTCCGGACAAGCGGTCACCGGAGCGGCCGGTTCCGGACAAGCGGACGGCGCCCCGGCCGGAGCCTGGACGCCGTGGTACCGCCGTACGCATGTCTCCGTAAGGCCCTCGTCGCCGTGATGGTCAACGATGTTCCGGCCGTGACCGTGTTGCCGCCGATGGTCACGGGCGGGGGCGGAGGCGGGTACGGCTGAGCGTTGGCGGCCTGCGCCCCCATCAGCGGCCCGGCAGCGAGTGCGGCGGCGGATGCTGCCGATGCCAGAGCAATCCGCCATCTCGGTGGGGTCGTCATCCTCTTCCCTCTCCTCGACTTCGGTCCCCGGCCAGGCGGCTGCGGCGTCGGCCGTCATCAAGATCTAGACACATGGAATAAATGGGACATACAGCCCTTTGTTGACGTCATGCCGCCCAGAAGCCACCGGATGGTGTAGCCCTCGCTTCTCGATGGCTCACACGGTCCCGCCGATGGGGTGACCGGCCGACGTGCGCCTCCCCGGGGCTCTTTGGCGGGCCGTCATGGGGTGGCTCCCTCGCGTGAAGCACACGAGTCCCTATGGTCGACCGTGCGCACAGGGAACAGAACATCTCATTTCGGATGGTTCCCTCGGTTCTATGAGGGGTGCAGCTTGGATCTCCACGGATTCCTGAAGACTCTTGCCAGACGCTGGCCGACCGTCGTGGCCTGTCTGGTGCTCGCGATCGGGGCGGCTCTTGCCGTGACGGGCTTGACCACCCCGGTCTACGAGGCCAGGACACAGCTCTTCGTCGCCACCCGCTCCGGTGAGGACACGTCCGAGCTGAACCAGGGGCAGAGTTTCTCGCAGGCACGTGTGCAGTCGTACGCCGCGATCGTGACGACTCGTCAGGTCACCGAGCACGTGGTCAAACAGCTGCGGCTGCACACCACACCAGAGGAACTGGCGTCCCGGATCACCGCTGTAGCCCCGCTCAACACGGTGCTCATCGACATCACCGTCCGGGACACCGCGCCCGGGCGGGCAGCACGCATCGCGAACGCCGTGGCGGAGAGGTTCAGCGATGTCGTCGAGCGACTGGAGACGCCCAAGCGAGCCCCCGGCTCAAAGGGGTCGAAGCGTACGGGCGACGGTGGGTCACCCGTCTCCCTCGGCATCACCCAGGAGGCCGTCGCCCCCACCGGCCCGGTCTCGCCGCGCCCCCTGCTGAACCTGGTTGCGGGAGTGATCGGCGGCCTCCTGCTGGGTGCCGGACTCGTCGTCCTGCGAGAGACCCTCGACACCACCTTCAAGACCAGCGAGGCGCTGGGCGAGTTCGTCGAACTGCCGGGCCTCGGCACCATCCCGTACGACAGGAACGCCTACAAGCGGCCGCTCGTCAGCACCGACGGGCACTCCAAGCGCGCCGAGGCCTTCCGCAAGCTGCGCACCAACCTTCAGTTCTCCCAGGTCGACAATCCGCCGCGGATCATCGCCGTGACGAGTTCGCTGCCCGGCGAGGGCAAGACCAACACATCGATGAACCTCGCCCTCTCGCTCGCCGAGGCGGGTGTCTCCACATGCCTGGTGGACGCCGACCTGCGCCGCCCGAGCGTGGCCCCGACCTTCGGGCTGGTCCAGGACGCCGGTCTGACCACGGTACTCATCGGTCAGGCTCGCATCGAGGACGTGATGCAGCAGGTCGCCGGCGGGCTCTCCGTGCTCGCCAGCGGCGCCGTGCCGCCGAACCCCACGGAGCTGCTCGCCTCGGCGCGCATGGACGAGGTGCTGCGCGAGCTGGCGGACAGGTACGAGGTCGTGATCGTCGACACCGCGCCGCTGCTGCCGGTCGCCGACACCGTCGGACTCGCCTCGCTGACTCAGGGCGCGCTGCTCGTCGTCCGCGCCGCCAAGACCCGCCGGGACCAGGTCCGCACCGCCTCGGAATCGCTCGAGCGGGTGGGCGTCCGCGTCCTCGGAACCGTCTTCAGCATGGCTCCGGTGCCCAAGTCGGGCCGCTACGGCCGCTATGGCCACTACGGCTACTACGGGCAGTACGGCGAGCTGCCCGCTCCCCGTACGTCACCGTCTCGCGAGGGTGTCACCGCGCCGGCGGCGAGGCGTCCCGCGGGCAAGAAATGAACGATACGTCGTACGTCCGGGACATGGCCCCTCCGTTCTCCGGAAGTGGCATGCCCCGGGTCCTCTTCGTCTGCACGGGCAACGTGCATCGCTCGGTGCTCGCCGAGCGGCTGCTGGCCGCCAGGCTTCCGGCCGGCTCGGCCGTACGGCCGGAAAGCGCCGGTACGGAGGCCTGGCCCCACTCCGGCATGGAGGACACCACCAGGGCGGTACTGGAGGAACTCGGCGGTGACGGCTCCGACTTCACGGCCCGCAGGCTCACCGAGCGGCTCGTCGGGGGAGCGGCACTGGTCCTCGGGCTCGAGCGCGAGCACCGCGAGGCGGCCGTGCGCCTCGCGCCGTCGGCGATGCGGCGCTGCTTCACCCTGAAGGAGTTCGTACGGCTCAGCGCCGGAGTCGGCGGCGAAGTCCCGGGTGCCGGAGACGGCGAAGTCCTGGCCCCCGCAGTCGGGTTCGGCGCCGTGGTGGCGGCCGCCGCCGCCCGCAGGGGCACCGCACCTCCGGTTCCCGGGGCCGAGGACGACATCCCGGATCCCTTGGGGATGCCCCGGGAGGCGCTGCACGGGTGCGCCCTGGAGATCGACGGGGCGGTCAGCAGGGTCGCGCGGTTGCTGGACGGGGGCGGCGTGAGGGTGTCAATCGGCCGCATTCACGGCTGACGGTGTCCTCCGCCCTGCTCTTCCGCCAGCCGGGTGGGCATCTCACCCATCCCTGTGGCGACAAGACCAGGCCACCTGTTTCCCATATCTATCTTCCTGCCCGAAACAACCCAAATGCACAAGGAGATGAGTTCGTGGCCTGCATCGACGCGGTGGTGACCGGAGCCGGAGGCTTCATCGGCGGACATCTGACCAGGGCGCTGCTCGCCGAGGGGAAGAGCGTGCGGGCCGTCGACCGCAAGCCGCTCGACGAGTGGTACCAGGTCCACCAGGGCGCGCAGAACGTGGTGGGTGACGTCTCCCTGCGAGATACCTGCACCGAGGTCCTGGATGGCGGGGCCGAGGAGGTTTACCACCTGGCCGCCGACATGGGCGGTATGGGCTTCATCGAGAGCAACAAGGCCGCCTGCATGCTCTCCGTGCTCTCCAGCACGCACATGCTGCTCGCCGCCAGGGACGCCCGCGTCGGCCGCTACTTCTACTCCTCGTCGGCCTGCGTGTACTCCGCGCACAAGCAGACGGACGCCGACGTGCTCCCCCTGCGGGAGGAGGACGCCTACCCCGCCATGCCCGAGGACGGCTACGGCTGGGAGAAGCTGTTCAGCGAGCGCATGGCCCGCCACTTCCGCGAGGACTACGGGCTGGCCACCCGCACCGCCCGCTACCACAACGTCTACGGCCCGCACGGGACGTGGACGGGCGGCCGTGAGAAGGCGCCCGCCGCGGCCTGCCGCAAGGTCGCACTCGCCGTGATCACCGGGGCGGACGAGGTCGAGATCTGGGGCGACGGCGAGCAGACCCGCAGCTTCATGTACATCGACGACTGCGTCGAGGGCACCCTGCGCCTCACCCGCAGCGAGCACACAGACCCGCTCAACATCGGCTCGGACCGGCTCGTGTCCATCAACCAGCTGTACGCGATCGTCGAACAGATCGCAGGCGTGAGGCTGAAGCACCGGCATGTACCGGGCCCCCTCGGCGTACGCGGCCGCAACAGCGACAACACCCGGATCCGCAAGGAACTCGGCTGGGAGCCGCAGGTGTCGCTGCTCGAGGGCCTGGAGGCGACCTACCGCTGGGTGTACGACCAGGTGAAGGCGCAGCTCGACGGGCGGCCAGTCACGTGCTGACCCACCGCCACCCGCGGGTGGACGTCCTGGGCGTCGCGGTCAGCGCCGTGACCCCGCACTCGGCCGTCGAGGAGATCGCCCGCTGGATCGCGACCGGCGAACGGTCGTATGTCTGTGTCACCGGAGTTCACGGCGTCATGGAATGCCAGCGGGATCCCGCTCTGCGGCACATCCACAACGCCTCCGGGCTGACCGTCCCCGACGGCATGCCCATGGTATGGGCCGGCCACCGGGCCGGGGCGACGTGGATGCGCCGCGTCTACGGGCCCGACCTGATGCTCGCCGTCCTCGAACGCGCCGCCGAGGAGGGCTGGTCCTCCTTCTTCTACGGCGGAGCCGAGGGTGTTCCCGAGCTGCTCGGCGAACGGCTGGTGGGCCGCATCCCCGGGCTGAAGATCGTGGGCGCGTACTCGCCGCCGTACCGGCCGCTGAGCGCGCAGGAATCGGGAGCCACCGTCGCCACCATCAACGCCTCCGGCGCCGATCTGGTCTGGGTGGGGCTGTCCACACCGAAGCAGGAACGGTGGATGGCCGAACATCGCGACCGCCTCGAGGCCCCCGTGCTGCTCGGTGTCGGCGCCGCCTTCGACTTCCACGCCGGCCTCAAGCCGCAGGCACCTGCCTGGATGCAGCAGCGAGGCCTGGAGTGGACCTACCGCCTGGTGAAGGAGCCGCGCCGGCTGTGGCGCCGCTACCTCCGCAACAACCCGGCCTATCTGACGCGGATCGCCCTGCGTCCGCCCCGGTTGACGACGCCCGAAGGCGCCCTGTAATGAAGATCGCGGTGGTCCACAGCTTCTACGCCTCCGGGCAGCCCAGCGGCGAGAACGTGGTCGTACGCGACCAGGTGCGCGCGCTGCGCGCGGCGGGCAATGATGTGGAATTGTTCGCTGCACACACCGACGAGCTGGCCCGGGATCCCCTTTACGCGGTGCGTGCTGCGGCGCGCGTGGCGTCCGGCCGGGGCCACAACCCGCTGGCCCGGCTGCGGGCCTACGATCCCGACATCGTCCACGTCCACAACCTCTTCCCCAACTTCGGCCGCTCCTGGGTACGGCGGTGGAAGGGCCCGCTAGTGGCGACCTTGCACAACTACCGGCCGCTGTGTGCGGCGGCGACGCTCTATCGTGCGGGCGCCGTCTGCACGCGTTGCCCGGATGGCGAGCGGTGGGGGGCCTTGCGGTACGGCTGCTATCGGGGGTCGCGCTTGGCGGCATTCCCGTTGGCATGGGCGGGACGGCACGGCGCGGCGGCCGATCCGTTGCTCGCGCGGGCCGACCGGCTGATTGTGCTGTCCGCTCTCAGCCGTCGCACCTATGTCCGCGCCGGCGTGCCCCACCAGCGCCTCGCTCTCGTACCCAACTTCATCCCGGGACCATGCCAGGAGGAGGCTCCCGTCGCGGGTAGACGCTGGATGGTGGCCGCTCGTCTCACCGCTGGGAAGGGCGTGTTGGAACTGCTGCGCCTATGGCCGGAGGACCAACCGCTGGACGTCGCGGGCGATGGGGAGCTGCTCGCTGCCTGCAAGGCCGCGGCGCCCTCGTCGGTCCGCTTCCTCGGCCACCTCAGCCGCGACGACCTGCGCAGCCGGATGCCGTCCTGCCGCGGTCTGCTCTTTCCGAGCCGTTGGTTCGAGGGCATGCCGACGGTGTACATCGAAAGTCTGGCGGCAGGACTGCCGGTGATTGCCTTCGAGGGATCCGCGGTCGCCGAGGCGGTGCGCGACACCGGCACTGGCTTGGTCGCGCAGTGGGACGAGCCCCTCGACGGGGTCCTTTCTGAGGCCGATGCCACCTTTCCGGAACTGCGTTCCCACTGCCGTCGTGTGTACGCGGACCACTTCACGGAGGCGGCCTGGATCACGCGTATCGGCAGGACGTATGAGGAGGCAATGCATGGCACCGACCGGTGCATCTAGGAGTGGGGTGGGTGCATGATCGCCGGGGTCGTGGTGGTTGCCGTTCTGCTCACGGGGAGCCGCTGGATCTCGCACGTGGCGGTGGGGCCGCTCTACATCAGTGACGTCCTCATGTGCGCGGCGTTCCTGCATGCCGGCTACTTGAGGCTGCGCTCCCCGAAGCCGCCTGGGCGTTCCTACGGTCCGGGAATCCTGGTCGGGCTGCTGCTTCTGATGACGGCGTTCCGCCTGCTTGCAGTGCACGGTGATGTCCGGCTGGCCGCTCGGGATGCGGCACCCTTCGCCTATGCCGCGATCGCCTATGTGTCCGCCGGCGCGTACCAAAGAGCGAGTGACTGCGGCAGGGAAAGGACGCTCCGGCTGCTGTACGGCGGACTGCTCCTGCATCTCGGGTGGACGGCAGTGGCCACGTTCTTCCCGAAGTCCGTAGCGGCGTTGCCTTCGCTGGGTGGGACACGCGTTCTGGAGATCAGAACCGATTTCGACGTGGCCGTGCTCGGTGTGCTGGTGGGCATGTCGATCCTGCGGATGGAAAAGGGCAGGATCTGGCGCCACGCGACGGTGGCGATCGCGGCGCTCGTACCGGCCATGGCGTTGCAGAACCGAGCCGGCATCCTCGCGTGCTGCGCATGCGTGCTGGTGGCGGTCCTGCTCAGGCTAGGGAGGAACAGGCGCCTCAACATGCGAGCGGTGCTGGTTGCCGTCGGTGTGGCCTTGGCCCTGACGGAGGTACTGCCGATGACCCCCACTGGCCAACGCCTGCTGGCGACCAACGGCGCCGCCACGGCTTCTCAGGAGGTAGTGGACAGCGCTGTGGGCACCAAGCGTGCGCGGCTGACCGCTTGGAGCCGGTCCGTGGAGTACACCATGGAGGATCCTGTCAGGGCGTCCGTCGGTGTCGGATTCGGGACGGACTTTCTGCAGCTGTCCAATGCCGACCTTCCCCTCGGCCGAGGCGTGGGCCTGCGCGCGCCCCACAACTACCTGGTGACGGTGATCGCTCGACTCGGCATTGCTGGCCTTGCGGTGACCGGTTCCCTGCTGATCGGACTCTTCGTCGTGGTGATCCGGATCCTGGGAAGGGGGTCGCCCGATGAACTGACGTCCTTGTGCGTCCTTCTGGTGATCTCGATCACCATCGTGGCCCTGTTGGGCGTTGTGTTGGAATCACCTTTCGGTGCCGGGCCGTTCTTCTGGGCGAGTGGCATTCTACTCGCTGGCGATCGATCGCGGCGGGCTCGCCTTCAGAAGAAGCCGGAGCGGGAGGCAGCAGCGGACCATCCCGGGACCGCACGAGCCCTGTCGAGAAACATCATTCACTCATCGCTGCGCCCACACAGGCCTCTGTGAGGTCTTTTCGTACCTCGTCGTTCGGAGCGCCGCATCCGCGCGCGGAACTGGGAGCGAGTCGGACGCCTTCCGCGTTGGCTCGTCCCATACTCGTACCGATGATCACCGCGACCGGCACCATCACCGAGATGTAGACCAGGAGGTTGGAGGTGATCACGTTGAGGCTCAACCCGACCAGAGCGAGGAGGGCGGCTTTGTGGATAGCGCGATCGGCGTCGTTGGATGCGGCGCGCCAGCGACGGTAAGCACCACGTCCGAGCACGAGGATTGACGCCACCCAGAGGCCGAGGCCGATGATCCCGAAGTCGTGCCATAGCCGCAGGTAGTCGTTATGGGGGTGGTCCATGGCCAAGCGGGACATGAGGTGCTCCGCGCTCCCGATGCCGTGGCCCGTCCACGGAGATTTCTTGATCGACTCCCAGGTGACCCGCCACATCGTGGCACGGCCTGAGGTGCCGACCTCCCATCCGGCGACCTGCTGGCCGTCGTTGTGGGTGAAGCGATCCTCCAGAGGCTGGTATCGCGTGAGGAGGAAGTAGGCGCCGCCGGCCATTGCCGCAGTGAGCAGAAGCAGTTTGCGGCGTTCGCCGCGCTCCCGGCGCTGGGTCACAACGCTGAGAAACAGCAGGGCACAAACGGCCATAACGGTACGGGACAAGCTGAGAACACAGGCTGCCAGAAGCAAGAGAGGGAGGATGTAGCCGAAACGGGACGGTTTGGCGAGGCTTACTGCAGCGACCACGCCCACCCATGCGATCTCGCCGTAGCCTCGATCGGAATTCAAATAGAAGCTGTCGCTTCCTGGGCCGGTCACGATGACCGTGAAGATGTAGCACACAGCCATGACGACCGCGGCGGATCTTACCCATGTCAGGAGCAGGAGTGGCGAACCTGCCGAGGTCCACGATGCCGCGATCGCCATCACCGCGACAAACGACAGGTAAACCAGTGTGTTCTGTGCGCCCTCAACGGTTTGCATCCGAATTTCGGAAAGAATTACACAGGCGGCGAAGCTCCATAGCGGGAGCGGAATGCGCTGGCGCAACGGGTTGATAGGTTCCAGCTGGCCAGCGCTCTGATCGGGCCGACGGAACAAGGCGCATGGCAAGCTGAAAATGGCGATAAGGAAGACCGCAACGGTGAACTCGGCGTTCCACTTCAAGCGGTATAGAGTCCCCCCCGCGAGGATGCAGAAGACGGAAAGGGCGCTCAGGAAGAGTCGGCGCTGCTGACGTAGCACCACATTCGATGTTGCCGCGGCTGACATGTCGAACAAGGTACCTCGCGAAAGGGTTGTGTCAGAGTACGCTGCGTGGGTGTCGTGACGCTTCTCGCTCCAAGCGCAAAGCGACTTTTCCCGCATCCAATAACGTTGGCATCAGTGGCTGGCCGGAGCATATGCCCTAAGGGCTGTCCTACCTTTACGACGTGGGTCTGGTATGGTCACTCGTACGATCGGAGGGCCCGGGGGCTCCGGGCATGGCTGTAAAGGCTGAGCCGCTGGATGGCTTACGGGACTTGGCCGCCCGGGGCCCCGCGACGACTCGACCGCCAATTGGGAGATGCGACTCGATCGCTGCTGTAGGACAACGCCGGCGAGGTCGTCTGCGGGATCGATGTACGACGAGCTGGCGGATGTGACCGTGCCCGAGATCTGGGCCGGGGTGGACATCGGCAAGACGCATCATCATGCCGTGGTGATCAACGCGGAGGGCGAGCGGCTGCTGTCTCGCCGGATCCAGAACGACGAGGCTGAGCTACTGGCGCTGATCGGCGATGTGCTGGCGATATCCAACGACGTCTTGTGGGCCGTCGATCTCAATCACGGCGGTGCTGCTTTGCTGATCGAGCTGCTCACCGCCCACGGTCAGCCCGTGGCCTATTTCACCGGCCTGGCAGTGCATCGGGCCTCCACCACCTACCGCGGTGAGGGAAAGACGGACGCCAAGGACGCCTTCGTCATCGCGGACCGGGCCCGCGTCCGCCGGGACCTGGGGCTGCTGCGGCCCGGCGACGAGATTGCCACCGCCCTGCGCACCCTTACCACCCGACGGCTGGACCTTGTCTTCGACCGCACCCGGCAGATCAACCGTCTCCGGGCCCAACTGCTGGAAATCTTCCCAGCGTTGGAGCGCTCGTTGGACCTGACTAACAAGGGTCCCGTGATGCTTCTGACCAGCTACCAGACTCCGGCCGCGATCCGCCGCACAGGCGCGAAGCGGATCGAGACCTGGCTGAGAAACCGCAAGGTCAAGAGCGCCGCCGCGCTCGCTCGCACCTGCGTGGAAGCCGCGCAGGCCCAGCAGACCGCGCTGCCCGGTGAGGAACTGGCCGCCGCGATGGTGGTCCGCCTCGCGAAGGGGGTGATGGCCCTCGAGGAGGAGATCGCCGAGCTTGACGATCTCATCGAGGCGAGGTTTCGCGAGCATCCGCACGCCGAGGTGATCCGCAGCCTGCCCGGCATGGGCGCCAGACTCGGCGCCGAGTTCATCGCCGCAACGGGGGGCGACATGGACGCCTTCGGAAGCGCCGACCGCCTGGCCGGCTTCGCCGGCCTGGCCCCGCAGGCCCCGTGATTCCGGCCGCATCAGCGGCAATCTGCGCAGGCCACGCCGCTATCACCGCGGTCTGCTGCGGACCATGTACTTGTCGGCGCTGGCGAGTCTCAAGTCCTGCCCCGCCTCCAAGGAGTACTACCAACGAAAGCGGAGTGAAGGGAAGGGACACAAACAAGCTCTCCTTGCCCTCGCCCGCCGACGCGTCAACGTCCTATGGACGATGATTCGTGACAGAGCGTGCTACCACGCTTCACAACCCGTCGCGGCAGCGGCTTGACATCTGTCAATGGCCTTGAAGTTCTCCCCGTAGGCGGCCAGGAGTTCTCCCCGCTGGCGGCCTGCAGGACCGGTTCTGATCCACTTCTTGTGGGGCGATGACGTAGCGTCACGAGCTGCTGGGAGAATGTCTGTTCGTGTGATTGCAACGTGCTCTCGGTGGCCTTCCCCCATCTGGCGTCGGTGATGGTGGAACAGGTCCTGGTCGACGACGGCGGGGTGGCGCTCACGGCGCGTACGGTGACCCGGGAGGCTGCCTGCCCCGGGTGCGGCACGCTGTCTGGCCGTGTCCACGGTGGGTATCGGCGACGGTTGGCCGACCTGGCGGTGGCTGGGCGGAAGGTCGTGATCGATTTGGCGGTGCGGCGGTTCCTGTGCCAGGCAGCGCCGTGCGCACGCCGTACGTTCGTCGAGCAGATAGACGGGCTCACCGAGCGGTTCGCGCGCCGCACTCCCGCACTCCGTCGGACGTTGGAGCGGATAGCACTGGCGCTCGCGGGACGTCCGGCGGCCCGGCTGGCCGCGCACCTGTCGGTCCCCGTCAGTGCGAACTCGCTGATCAGGATGGTGCGCAGGCTCCCGGACAAACAGCCCTCAGCCGCCCCGCGAGTGATGGGTATTGATGATTTCGCGTTCAAGAAGGGCCACGTGTACGGCACGATCATCTTGGACGTGGAGACCGGCGAGCGTGTGGACGTGTTGCCCGACCGCACCTCGGAGACGCTCACCGCCTGGCTGCGCGCCCATCCCGGGGCCGAGATCGTGTGCAGAGACCGAGCCAGCGCCTACGCCGAAGCCGTCCGCACCGTCTGCCCCGACGCCACCCAGGTCGCGGACAGGTACCACCTCTGGAAGAACCTGTGCGAAGCCGTCGAGAAGTGCGTCGCCCAGCACCGCACGTGCCTCACCGAGCCCGCGGTGGACACGAGCACCGATAACCCCGTCGCCGTGAAAGCCGGCCCGGCCGCTCACGACGTACCAGAAGAGCCCGTGGAAGGGCTGCGCGCGATCAAGCGCCGCGAGCGCCATGCCGCGGTGCACGCCCTGTACGACAAGGGCGTGCAGATCGAGGTGATCGCCAAGACCCTGGGGCTCGACCGCAAGACCGTGCGCCGCTATGCGCACGCCGCCACCCCCGAGGACGCATCCCTTGGCACCGGCTCCCGCTGCTACGGCCAGATCCACGCATATTCGTCCTATCTGTACCGGCGGTGGAACGAGGGCTGCACGGACGCGGCGCGGCTTCACGCGGAGATCACCGAACTCGGCTACCTCGGCAGCAAGCGGACTGTCCGCCGTCACCTGGAACAGATCCGCGCCAGCGGCAAGCCGGCACCCGAGAAGCCCAAGGAGCTGACCGTCCGGAAAGCCACCTGGCTGATCACCGCGCACCCCGACAGGATCGACGAGAGTAACGCGCTCAGGCGCAAGCAACTCCTGGCCCGCTGCCCGGAGTTGGATGCTGTCGCCGACTGCGTGCGCGACTTCGCCCGGATGATGACCGAGCGCCGAGGCAGCGAACTCGACGACTGGCTCACACGCGCCGAGAACACCGGGCTGAAGCCGCTACGGAGTCTGGCCCGTGGCCTGCGGCAGGACTTCGACGCCGTCACCGCCGGACTCACCCTGGAGTGGAGCTCGGGCAAGGTCGAGGGCAACGTCAACAGGGTGAAGCGGATCAAAAGGGACGGATACGGCCGGGCCGGATTCGACCTCCTCCGACGCCAAATCCTCCTCGCAGACTGAGCACCGTCACCCTCCGCCACCGCCCCACAAGAAGTGGATCAGAACCGCAGGACCTCCCCAACGGCGGCCAGTTATCTCCCCGCCGTGGGTGGTGCCGTGGTCAGCTGAAGGGCTTGACGCCCTGGCCGGAGGTGGCCTGGGCGAGCCGGAAGCTGTCACCCTGGGTGACGACGATGTGGGCATGGTGCATGAGCCGGTCGACGGTGGCCGTGGCCAGGGTCTTCGGCATGATCTCGTCGAACCCAGAGGGGTGGAGGTTGCTGCTGACGGCGAGCGCGCGTCGTTCGTAGGCGGCGTCGACCAGCCGGTAGAAGCCCTCGGCGGCGTCGGGGCTGACGGGAAGGAGGCCGATGTCGTCAACGATGATCAAATCGGAGCGGATGATCCGGGCCAGAGCGCGGGCGATGGAGTCGTCGGCGCGGTGTCGGCGGACCAGCGCCCCGAGGTCCTCGATGGTGAACCAGGCGACCGTCATCCCGGCCTCGACCGCGGCCTGCCCGAGTGCCTCGGTGAAGTGGCTCTTCCCGGTGCCGGAGGGTCCGCAGACACAAAGGCTCTCGCGGCGGCGGACCCATTCCAGGGTCTTGAGCGCGTCCTGGGTGGCGCGTGGGATCGAGGACGCCTGCTCGTCCCAGTCGCCGAAGGTCTTCCCGGCGGGGAAGCCGGCGCGTTTGCGGCGGGTGTGCAGGTTGGCGCGGTCGCGTCCGGCGGCCTCCTCGGCCAGCAGGACGCGGACGACCTCGGCGGGGTCCCAGCGTTGGGCCTTCGCGGTGGGGATCACGTCGGCGAGGGTCCGGCGGATGTGCGGGAGTTTCAGGCGGCGGGTCAGCTCGATCGCCTCGGCCAGCGGGTCGCCGGTGGAGCCGTGGACCTGGCGGAGCGGGGTGGCCATCAGATGCGGTCCTCTTCTTCGGTGCTGGATATAGGGGTCGGGGAGATGCCGAAGCTGGCCCAGGCGGAGGTGCCGGGCTGCAGGCTGTGGGTCTCACTCGCGCGGGTCGGCTCGGCGCTGTCGCGGCCGGCCTGGTAGTCGAGGATGGACAGCAGGTCCTTCTCGGCGAAGCGGCCGGTGACCGCGGCGGTGCCCAGGGCTCGGTCAACTGCTTCTGGTGAGTAGAGCTTTGACCTCGATTCTTCAGCGGGGTTCGGTCGCTGAGCGGTCCGGCGGTTCGCCCGTAATGTCCTCTGCCGGTTGAAGGCGGGCCGTCGCGTGTCGCCGCGGGTGCGCCGGGTTCCACGGGCCCGGAGACTGCGGGTTTCCTCCTTCCTGGTCTTCGTCGGGGTGGGGGCCGGCCGTCAGGTGACGGCCGGAAGCTCGGTGAGCCTGGTCCAGCAGGTGGTGAACGCGGTGGCCCAGGGCCATGTCCGTTCGATGCGCAGGACGCGGCGGCGGGCGTGGTCGGCGAGGCGGGCGGGCAGGTGGTAGAGGCGGAAGCGCATGGTGTCCGGTTCGGCGTGTTCGAGCTCGTCCTGGTCGTGCAGGGTGAGCAGCCGCAGCCAGGCGTCGAGATCGGCTGCGAGGTTGCAGGCGAGCATCCATCCGGCGTTGATCTGCCACGACTGGGACGGGAGGTTGTGCAGTCCCATCGCTTTGCCGGTGCGGATGCGGTCCTCTACCTCGGCGTGGTCGCGGTGCAGGGCGTCGAGGAACTGGACCTGGTGCGAGCCGGGGATGCCCCACAGGTGCCGGATGTTCGTCGCGGTGATCGAGTAGCGCCAGCCGGTCTGCTTCTCGAAGTCGGTCAGCTTCTTGTGCTGCCGCCGTGAGGGTCTGACCCGGCGGACGATCAGCCGCATCCCCACGGGCCAGCCGTCGCGGGTGTTCACTCCGGTCAACTCGGCGACCTGGTAGCCCTCCTGGACACTGCCGTCTTGGTGCAGGGAGGTCTCCCATGCACTTTCGGGAAGCTTCGCGATCGCCGCCTCGTCCTCGGGCGTGATCTTCCAGCCGACGGTGTAGCGGACCGTGCGCCGCTTCGTGTTCAGGGCCTCCAAGTGCTCCAGCAGGCCGTGCGTGGCCCCGGCGCCGTCGACGCGGATGAGCAGCTTGGCTTGCGAGGAGCCGGGGACCTGCTCCAGGCAGGCGGCCGGCACGCGCAGGTGGTCCTCGACGGTGTTCGCCCCGGCATTCCCGCTGCGCAGCTCCATCGCCAGGCTCTCACCGGTGTTCGCGCACCAGCCGGCCAGCGGGTGGAAGCCGAACGTGCCCTTGAACGTCGCCGCCGCCCCTTCCTTCTTCGAAGCGGCGGTGATGACCGTGGCGTCCAGGTCCACGACGATCCAGCCCTTCAAGTACCGTCCGGCGACGGTGAGATACGGGAAGCCGCCCGGCCGCAGATGCAGCAGGCCCCACACGTGGCGGCGCACCCGCCGCCGCACCTTCGCGATCTTTCGCAGCGTGTGTCCGTCGAGTCCGGCCAGCACCCGGCGCATCGTCGAGTCCGACGCGGCCGGTCCGAAGAGTCCCTGGTGGTGCAGGTGGAGCTGCTCGGCCTCCAGCAGACTCCGCGCGCCGAGCACGATCGCCACCGCCAGCTGGACCAGCACCCCGCCCCGCTCCCGCCAACCGGCCGCCGTACTCGACGGCAGCACCCGGGCCAGTCCGCCCGTCAGCCCCAAGCGGTCGGCCAGTTTCCGCAGGAGCACTGCCCCCGCGTGCCCCACCAGCCTCTTCCCGTCAGCCGCCACGGACAGCCGACGGTCCCACCCTGTATTCTCGACCACCAGAAAGGTGCCTTGCTCTCTGCAGCGGATACGACGTAGACACTCGCATCCTCGCAGGTCAACGCAATGCCGGTGAGTTAGCACGTCGGTGCAGGTCAGACGCTCGCCGGTTCCGGGTTGGGGTAGAAATATCCCCTGGTAACGTTGTGTAGTTCGTCA
>NZ_JBFBBS010000057.1:0-30146 GCF_040682835.1 Streptomyces sp. NPDC051104
GGCACTCCCCCAAGCTCTTCGAGCAGGGGGTACCCCCAGAGCACGCACCGGACGCCGCTCCTTGACGGGCAAACGTTGCCTGCCGCGGCACTAGCCGAGTTGCGGCGGAAGCGGCGCCGCGTGCGTGACGATCAGGCCCGAGACCGCTCGGGTGAGGGCCACGTACAGGCGGCGCAGGCCCGTGCGTTCGTCCGGTTCGCCGTCGACGACGGCCTGGGGCTCGTCGAGGACGACGTAGTCGTACTCAAGACCCTTGGCGAGTGAGGCCGGGACCAGGGTCAGTCGGGTCTCCCGGGTGGTCTCCTCACCGGGGGCCAGATACGGGACGCCCGCCGCCGTCAGGGCCTCGGCCAGTGCGGGGATGCGGGCGTCGGCGGCGATCAGACCCGTCGAGCCCTCGTTGCGCAGCAACTCCTCGCAGGCGGCGACCACTCCGGTGGCCTCCGTGACCGTACGGACCTCGAAGAAGCCCGGGTTCTCGCGGACCGACGCGACCGGTGTCAGGCCCGGCGCGATGTGCGGCAGCAGCCGGGAGGCGTACGTGATCACGTCCGTCGGCACACGGAAACCCGCCGTCAGCTCCTCGATCACCGCCTCCGGCTTCCCGAGGTGGGCCAGCGCCTCCTGCCAACTCCTCGTCGCCCAGGGCGTGGTGCCCTGCGCCAGGTCGCCGAGCACGGTCGCCGAACCGGTCGTGCAGCGCCGGCCGACCGCCCGGTACTGCATCGGGGAGAGGTCCTGCGCCTCGTCCAGCACCACGTGCCCGAGCGAGTGCGTGCGCTGCACCAGGTCGGTGGCCTCGTCGATCAGCACGGCGTCCGCGGGCGACCACGTGGCGGACTTCACCGACCTGACCGGCTTCGACCAGAGGACCTCCTTCTGCTCGTCCGCGTCGAGGACCCCGTCCGCGTGTCCGGCGAGGAAGTCGGCGTCGGTGAGGAGCCGCAGGACCAGCTTGGCGGGGTCGACGGGCGGCCAGATCGCCTTCACCGCCGCCCTGACTGCCGCGTTGCGGGCAACGGCGTCCTGCACCCGGTCGTCCGGCGCCTCCCCCGAGCGCTCCATCTGGACGAGCACGGCGTGCGCGATCCGCTGCGGCAGGGCGTCGCGGGCGGCGCCGTACCGGATGTCCCGGTCCAGCAACTCCCGGACGATCTCCTCCAGTTCGTACGCCGGCACCCGCCACCGCCGCGAGCCCCGCACCACCACGACCGGCTCGGTGGGCATCGTCACGTGCGAACGGACGGCTCGGCGCAGGACCTCCGCCATGCGCGCGTCGCCCTTGATCACGGCGGCGGTCGCGGTGTCCGTGCCGCGCACCTCGACGTGCGCGACCAGGTCGTCGACCGTCGCCTGTTTGACCTCCAGCTCGCCGAGTGCGGGCAGCACCTGCTCGATGTAGTGCAGGAAGGACTTGTTGGGGCCGATGACGAGGGTCCCGGTGCGGGCCAGGCGCTCGCGGTGGGCGTAGAGGAGGTAGGCGACGCGGTGCAGGCCGACGGCGGTCTTGCCGGTGCCGGGTCCACCCTGGACGCACACGGTCCCGGACAGCCCGGCTCGTACGATCTCGTCCTGCTCGGGCTGGATGGTGGCCACGATGTCGCGCATCGGGCCGACGCGCGGGCGCTCGATCTCCCGCTGGAGCAGTTTGCTGGTGGTGGCGGCCTCGGCGGGGTCGGAGAGGTGTTCGTCCTCGTACGCGGTGAGGTCCCCGCCGGTGTAGCCGAAGCGGCGGCGCAGCCCGATGTCCATCGGGTCCTTCTTGGAGGCCCGGTAGAACGGCTGGGAGACGGGGGCGCGCCAGTCGATGACCATGGGGTCGCCGTCGGCGTCGTGCACGTGCCGGCGCCCGATGTGCAGTGTTTGATAAGCAGCCTTCGGCTGCGGGCGCTCGCCCTCTGCCCCCTCCGCCTGGTCGGCGCCGGGGGCGTGGAGGTAGTCGAGGCGGCCGAAGAAGAGGGGGGTGTGGCTGAGGTCGGCGAGGGCCTTGATGCGTTCCTCGATCTGGTGGGCGAGGACCTCCGCGTTGACCCAGTTCGCGGTGACGTCGCGGATGTCGAGGTTCTCCACGTCCTCGCGCATGGCCCGCAGGGCGGCCCGGGAGGCGGCGAGGTGGGCGCGCTCGCGGGAGAGGGGGTCGGTGTCGGACGGGGCGGTCGGGGTGGACACGGAAAGGTGCCTCCGGGGCGTGGCATGGAGCCGGGCGGTACGGGTTCGCGTACGCGCACGTACCGGCGGCCGGCTGCTGCGGTGACGGGTGGCGGTTCTGCCGTCCGGTTTCCGTCCGGACGGCGGCTCTCCGTGAAGGGAGGCGGGCAAGAGAGGGGATTCTAGGTGACGGGCGGATACGGCGGCCAACGGTTTTTCCGCCGTGCCGGCCGCCGCCCCAGGGGTGCGGCCCGGGTGCCCTAGGGGCCGGTGTCCCTCCCGGGTACTACGCGGGGGCGACTCCAGGGGGAGGTGAGGGCCGTGCAGGTTACGTCCCTGGTCCGACGCCATTCGGGTTGTGCGGCTCCACCATGGAGACATGAGCGCAGCAACCTTCACCCCCTCCCGGCACGGCCCGCCGTCCGGCGCGACGGCCATCGACGGCGACCACCACCGTCACCGCCTCGCCGACGCCCTGCGCGCCGTCAAGGTGTTCCTGGGCGCCGCGGTGGACGTGGTCCTCTTCGGCGAGTACGGCGAGGAGGCGGGTATCCGCCGCCGCCCCTAGTCGCCCAGCCCTCTCAGCTCTCCTCGGCCAGCATCTCGTCCGCGTCCACGATCCGGTACGCGTACCCCTGTTCCGCGAGGAAGCGCTGGCGGTGGGCCGCGAAGTCCTGGTCGATCGTGTCCCGGGCGACGACCGAGTAGAAGTGGGCCTGGTGGCCGTCGGCCTTGGGACGCAGCACCCGCCCCAGCCGTTGAGCCTCCTCCTGCCGCGACCCGAACGTCCCCGACACCTGGATGGCGACCGTCGCCTCCGGCAGGTCGATGGAGAAGTTCGCGACCTTGGAGACGACGAGCACGCTGATCTCGCCCTGGCGGAAGGCGTCGAAGAGCTTCTCGCGCTGCGTGTTGGACGTCTCGCCCTTGATGACGGGCGCGCCCAGATGCTCACCCAGCTCGTCCAACTGGTCGATGTACTGCCCGATGACGAGGATCTGCTGCCCGGCGAAGCGTCTGACCAGCGCCTCGGTCACCTTCCGCTTGGTGTCGGTGGTCGCGCAGTACCGGTACTTCTCCTCCGTCTCGGCGGTGGCGTAGGCGAGCCGCTCGGAGTCGGTGAGGTTCACCCGCACCTCCACGCAGTCGGCGGGCGCGATGTACCCCTGGGCCTCGATCTCCTTCCACGGCGCGTCGAACCGCTTGGGCCCGATCAGGGAGAACACGTCCGACTCGCGGCCGTCCTCCCGCACCAGCGTCGCCGTCAGCCCGAGCCGCCGCCGCGCCTGCAGGTCCGCCGTGAACTTGAAGACGGGCGCCGGAAGCAGGTGCACCTCGTCGTAGACGATGAGCCCCCAGTCACGGGAGTCGAACAGCTCCAGGTGCGGGTAGACGCCCTTCCGCTTGGTGGTGAGGACCTGGTAGGTGGCGATGGTGACCGGCCGGATCTCCTTCCTGGTCCCCGAGTACTCGCCGATCTCCTGCTCGGTGAGCGAGGTCCGCTTCACCAGTTCGTGCTTCCACTGGCGTGCGGAGACGGTGTTGGTGACGAGGATCAGCGTGGTCGCCTTGGCCTGCGCCATGGACCCGGCGCCGACTAGGGTCTTCCCGGCGCCGCAGGGCAGGACGACGACACCGCTGCCGCCGTGCCAGAAGTTCTCCACGGCCTGCTTCTGGTAGGGCCGCAGCGCCCAGCCGTCCTCGCGCAGTTCGATGGGGTGCGCCTCGCCGTCCACGTACCCGGCGAGGTCCTCGGCCGGCCAGCCCAGCTTCAGCAGCGCCTGTTTGATCTGCCCGCGCTCGGAGGGGTGCACGGCAACGGTGTCCTCGTCGATCCGGGCCCCGACCAGTGGAGCGATCCGCTTGGAGCGCAGCACCTCCTCCAGGACGGGCCGGTCGGTGGTGCTCAGGACCAGCCCGTGGGCCGGATGCTTGGCGAGGGTCAGTCGCCCGTACCGGTCCATGGTGTCGGCGATGTCGACGAGCAGCGCGTGCGGCACGGGATACCGGCTGTACTGCACGAGCGCGTCCACGACCTGCTCGGCGTCGTGCCCCGCGGCGCGGGCGTTCCACAGCCCGAGCGGGGTCACGCGGTAGGTGTGGATGTGCTCGGGCGCCCGCTCCAGCTCGGCGAACGGGGCGATGGCCCGACGGCAGTCGTCGGCCTGCTCGTGCTCGACTTCGAGGAGCAGGGTTTTGTCGGACTGGACGATCAGCGGACCATTCACGCGCGGCTGCCTTTCTGCACGGCTCTGCACGGCTCTGCACGGATCTGTATGGCTCTGCGCGACTCTGCACGGCCAAACGTCCAGTGTGCCTCATAGGAGGACGATCAAGGCCGGCTCGTGGACGGTCACTCCTGGTCGTCCGCGAGTTCCGCGACCCCCGTGACCCGGTGCAGCGGATAGGTGCGGACCTCGTCCGCCGTGTGGTCGTACGCCGTCACGAAGCCGCCCTCCACGCGGATGGGGGCGATGACGCGCTGGCTGGCGGAGCCCTCTGCGTTGACGTAGCCGATCCACAGGGACTCGCCGGTGAGCACGGCGGCCTGCATGGTGGCGAGGGTCTCGGCGGAGGTGGTGCGCGGGAGGTCGCCGCCGGTGGCGGGGGCGCCGGTGGGTTTGCGGGGGGCCGTGGAGGCCAGGTCGCCGGCGCGGATGGCGCGCAGGGCGGCCGTGAGGAGGGTGGCGTCCGGGGGCGGCGGGCCGTCCGGGACCGGCTCGGGCGGGGTGCGCGGCGGGGTGCGATGGGCGTGGGCGCGGGCGATCAGGACGTCGCCCTCGGCGGACTCGGCGGCCGGGGCGAGCCCCATGGCGCGCAGCCCCTCCAGGAGGGTCGCCGGGTCGGTCTGGGCGGCCAGGACGGTCGGGGCCAGGCGGCGCAGGCGCAGAGCGGCCGAGCGCTTGTCGGCGAGGATCTCGTTGAGCAGGGCGTCGTCGTCGCAGCGCACATACGCCGAGGCCGCCCCGACGCGCAGGTGACCGTGCCTCCGCGCGACGTCGTCGATCAGATAGGCCAGCGGCTGCGGGACCGGCGTGCGCGAGTGGGCGGCGAGGAAGGCGTGCAGGTCGGACGCGGTGCGGCCGGCGTCCAGGGCGCGGCGGACGGAGGCGGGCGTGAAGCGGTAGACGGTCGCGCCGCCCTTCGACTCCACCTCGGCGAGCACGCCGAGCACGTCGGCCAGCGGGCGCTGCAGCGGGCCGGGGGCCACCGCCGTGAGGTCCGCCTGCAGCAGGACGTGGTCCAGCGGTTCGGGCAGCAGCGGGGCGAGCAGGCGGGCGGCGCGGGAGGCGGCCGCGGCCTGCTCGGCGGGGGTGAGCGGGGCGCGGGGCGCGGCGGGCCGGTGGTGCTGGTGGTGGACGGGGAGCTTGTCGCCGGGGCCGGTCGCGGTGGGCTCGACGGCCGGAGTGTGACCGGAGGGCTCCCCGATCAGGGCGCGGCCGTGGGCGGACAGGGCGCCGCGGCCGGTGACGCCGAGGAGTTCCGCCTCGGAGAGCGTCCACTGGGCGAGGCGGGTACGCGGGTCGTCGGCCGGCGGCTGGGTGGCGGCGGGCTGGACGGCCGCGGGCCGGGTGCCGCGCGGGGGCCGCTCCCAGCGCAGCCGGGCCAGGATCGACTCGGGGGTGGCCGAGGTGCCTTCCGGCAGACCGGCGAGCAGAGTCAGGACCCGGTGGCGGACCTCGGGCGCGGACGAGCGGTCGAGACCGGGGCCGAGCGCGGACAGGGCGCGGTCCTTGGCGTCGCGCCCGCCGACCAGACCGGGGGTGCGGGTGGCGGCCAGCCAGGCGGTGGCGAGCCGGGTCCACCGCTCGGCGGCGGGGCGTTCCAGCCACTCGTCGTAGGCCGGGGTGGCCGCGTACCGCTCGTCGGCCTCGCCGTCCGAGGCGAGCAGGCCCGCCGCGTAGGCGAGTTCCACCCAGAAGGCGGCGACGGGCTCGGGCACGTCGAGGGCGACGGCCGTCCGCTTCAGATCCCGCACGCTGAGCCCGCCGGCCCGCAGCACGGCCGGCCCGCCCTCGTCCCAGTCCTTCAGCAGCTCCTCGACGGTGGCGAGCGCCGTGTACGCCTGACCGGCCGCGGTCGCGTCCACAACCTGTGGACGGTGTGTGGCGGCGGGCTCCACGGCGGACGGCAGCGGCTCGGGACGGCGGTGCGCCCGCCCGGACCGCAGATGCAGGGCGACTTCGCGGGGGAGTACGACGGTGCCGGGTGCCGTGGGCAGCAGCAGACCGCGGTCGAGGAGCCAGCGCAGACGTGGGGCGGGGTCCGGTGTGACCTGCCCGTACGGCGGCCCCCACACCAGCCGGTGGAGCACCTCGAGGGACTCGGCGGGGGCCGTGGCGAGGAGTGCGGCCATGCGGGCGCGGTCGCTGAAGAGGCCGGTGAGCGAGGAGACGGCGGACACGGCGTCGTGGGTCGTCGGCAGCCCGACGGTGGTGAGGATCTCCTGGATCCGCCCCGGGGACAGGCCGGCGGTGACCTCGGCGACGGTGGGGCCGAGGCCGGTGGGGGAGGGGTGCTGCGGGGTGGGGGCGAGCAGCTCGCGGGCGGTGCGGACGAGGTGGAGCCGGTCGTCGGTGCCCCACACGAGGGCCTGCTCGCGCAGGGTGGCGAGGGCGTGGGGGACGGCCTCGGCGACCACGGGATCGGCTTCGGCGCCGCCGTCACCGGTCATGAGCTGCACCAGTTCGCCGTACGACGCCGGGTCCGCGGCCACGGCGAGTGCCTCCGCCGTCTGCTGGGCGAACCGGTCGAGGCGCTCCAGCGCGCGGACGACGCTGGCGCGGGTGGCGGCGCGGGTGGCGAGCTGGGTGAGGTCGGTGGGGACCGGGGTGATGAGGTCCGGGCGGGCACGGAGGAGGGCAGCCAGGGAGGCGTCGTCCCGGGCGCGCAGGGATTCGGCCAGCGAACGGGGCGCACCGGTGCCGGTGGCTGCCTTGCGTGAGCGCTCCTCGGTCGTCATCCGGTCAACGGTAGCGGGTGTAACGGTGCCGACGCCTGCCCCGGCGGCGCAGCCACCGAGAGATCCCGCCCCCGCCGCCCCTACACCTCCCACCTCAGGAGCTCCGCCCCTGAAACCCCGGCGGCGACTACGCCACGGGGGACTACGCCCCCGGGCAGGCGGGGACTGCGGCGCTGCACCCCGGGGCCGGACGGGGAATGCGCCCCTGCACGCGCTCCAGGGAGCCGGCAGCGGCGCCCCTGAAGGGGCGCGGGGATCTGCGCGATCAGCCACCTGCGGCCGGCAGCGGGGCACTTGCCCAAGCCACCCAGGGGTTGGGGGCGGAGCCCCTGAAGGGGCGCGGGGAACTGCGCGATCAGCCACCTCCGGCCCGCAGCCGGACACTCGCCCGAGCCACCCCACCCTTCAGGCCGAAGGCCGACCGGGGGGGCTGGGGGCGAAGCCCCCAGAGTACGGTTCGCCCCGGTACGGTACGGGGGAGATGCGGCGCCACCCCGGAGGGGCTTCGTGGGGATTGAGAGCGATCAGCTCGTCTTCGACTATCTGAGCCGGGTCGGAGACGTGGCCCAGCAGCGCCAGTTGCCGTCGGCCGCGCGCATGCGCCTCGTGTCCGAGTTGCGGAACGAGATCGACCGGCGGCGGGCGAAGGCCGCCGTCGACAGCCCCACGGCCGTCCGCCGGATCCTCGCCCGGCTCGGCACCCCCGACGAGGTCGTCGCCGCCGCGTCCGCCGACGCCCCCGCCGGCGCCACCGACAGCCGCCCCGCCTCCGTCCCCCTCCAGCGGGCGGACGACACGGACGACCGCCCCAAGGGCCTGCGCCGGGTCGTACCCCGGCCCCGCCAGGCCGATCCGCCGCCCGTCGACACCTCCCGGAACGCCCCTTCCCCGCCCCACCTGGCCGGTGCCCACGAGCTCGGCGACAGCGCCACCCGGCCCGACTGGTGGCGGGTCGACGGCGGGCCCGGCGGTGCGTTCGAGGCCGGTGACGGCGTCCCCGGGTTCGTCGGCGGTGTGGAGATCCCTGAACTGCTGAAGCCGCCGCCGCGCCGCCCGCTGAAGCCGGAGACCGAGCGGAAGGAACCGGAGCCGGTACCGGCCGTGGAGTCCGCCCCCGCCGCCGAGGAGACCGCAGCCGCCCCCGCTCGCCGTCTGCCGCGACTGACGGGACGGCGCAACCCGCTGCTGCTCCTGGCCGCCGGTCTCCTCGTCGCCGGCGCCGTGCTCGGCAACTGGATCGCCCTCGGCCTCGGCTGGCTCATCGCCTGGGCCTCCCGTCGGCTGACCCCCACCGAGTCCAAGTGGGCGGTCATGGGCATGCCCGGCCTGGTCGCGGCCGCCGGCATCGTCTGGCTGTGGGGCCGCACGGACGGCCGCTGGGGCACCCCCATCCCGCAGGGCCACATGAACGACGCGATCGCCCAGACCTGGCCCTGGGTGGTCCGCGGCGCCGCCGTCGCCTCGGCCCTGTTCCTGGTCTGGCGCTCACAGCGCCGCCGGTGACACCACAAAGGCCCGGGCTCACCGGGCGGATTCCAGGGGCCGTTCCGTACTCATCGCTGCGCGATTGCTCGGTCGCGCTTACCCGCGTCCTCCGTTACTCCTCTACTCCTGTTCCCCCCTGGAACAATCGCCGATATGACTTCTCGCGCCCTCACCGTCGGCTTCGACCTCGACATGACGCTGATCGACTCCCGGCCCGGAATCCACGCTTGCTACCAGGCACTCTCCGCCCGGACCGGCACGTACATCGACGCCGACCTGGCCGTCACCCGGCTCGGGCCGCCGCTCGCGGAGGAGCTCGTGAACTGGTTCCCGGCGGAGGAGATCGACGCCGTGGCCGACCTCTACCGGGAGATGTACCCCGCCATCGCCATCGCCGCGACGCCCGCCCTGCCCGGCGCCCGCGAGGCGATCGACGCCGTACGGGCGGCCGGCGGGCGCGCGATCGTCGTCACCGCCAAGTACGAGCCCAACGCCAAGCTGCACATGGAGCACCTCGGCATCGAACCCGACGCGGTGATCGGCGACCTGTGGGCCGAGCGCAAGGCGGAGGCCCTGCTCGACCACGGCGCGGCGGTCTACGTCGGCGACCACACGGGCGACGTGCGCGGTGCCCGTACGGCAGGGGCCCACTCCGTCGCCGTCGCCACAGGCCCCTGCGACGCCGACGAGCTGCGGGCCGCGGGCGCGGACGTCGTCCTCGCCGACCTCACCGAGTTCCCGGCCTGGCTCGCGACGTACCGGGCTCGGTAGCGACCCGCTACCGCTGCCCCACTCCATGCGCCTGCCTGCGCCCCTCCGCGATCGACTGGAGCACACCGGCTCCCGCCATCAGGAAGCCCACACCCATGAGCATGCACAGGCCGTACATGTACGTCGGGAAAGGCTTCGTCCCCAGCAGCAACGGGGCCACGGTGACCAAAGTGGACACGGCCCCGAGGAAGAACACGATGGCGCCGGCACGGATCAGCCGGTCGCCGGCCGCGGCGGAATTCGCTTGGGTTTTGTCACGCACTGGACCAGGGTAGTTCCCACCGCGAGGAACCACTCAGCGACGTCTTGTCACCGGCCCGGGGACCATTAGCCTTGGTACCGGCGGGTCCACGCGGCCCGCTGCAGTGCTCTCCAGAGCAGTTTCCCGAAACACTTTGCAGACGCAGTTTCCGACGAGTACGAGGACGAGGGCAGACGTGCCTACCGGCAAGCAAGTGAGTCTGCTAGGCACAGAGACCCGCTACAGTCCTCCCCTTCGAAATCCCGACCGTCCCGCCTGGTCTCTCTCGTGGCTGAGGTTCCCTGGGGGGAGGGCAGTAGCCGGAAGGGGGTCATGCGTCCGTTTCCCCTCATGTGCAGGTGGGGAGAGGCCCGGTAGGCTGGTTCGACGGCCGATGGGCAGCAGTACCAGGGCGTACCTGGGGTGACCGAGGGAGTGTGTGCTTTGCCGACTGGCAAGGTCAAGTGGTTCAATAGCGAGAAGGGCTTCGGCTTTCTCTCCCGCGACGACGGCGGCGACGTCTTCGTCCATTCCTCGGTTCTCCCCGCCGGAGTGGATTCCCTGAAGCCGGGACAGCGCGTGGAGTTCGGAGTGGTCGCCGGCCAGCGCGGCGACCAGGCGCTGTCCGTCACCCTTCTGGAGCCGACCCCCTCGGTCGCCGCCGCGCAGCGCAAGAAGCCGGACGAACTGGCCTCCATCGTCCAGGACCTGACGACCCTCCTGGAGAACATCACCCCGATGCTGGAGAAGGGCCGCTACCCCGACAAGGCCTCCGGCAAGAAGATCGCGGGCCTGCTGCGCGCGGTCGCCGACCAGCTGGACGTCTGACCACGCGCACAGGGCACCGGCCCCGTCAGGGGAACGCGAGCGCATTCGGACCGAGGGGCGGTACCAGCCCCTCGGCCGCCGCGCGTGTGAGCAGGCCCCGGACCGCCGCATAGCCGTCCTCGCCCAGGTCGGCAGTGAACTCGTTCACGTACAGGCCGATGTGCTGGTCCGCCACCGCGGGGTCCATCTCCTGCGCGTGCTCCATGACGTACGGGCGTGACGTCTCGGGGTCGTCCCAGGCCGCCCGTACGGATGTGCGGATCGAGTCGGCGAGCACCTTCAGCGCGTCCGCGCCCAGCGACCGCTTGGCGATGATCGCTCCCAGCGGGATCGGCAGGCCGGTGGTGTCCTCCCAGTGCTCGCCCATGTCCGCGAGCTTGTGCAGAGCGTAGTTCTGGTACGTGAACCGCGCCTCGTGGATGACCAGCCCCGCGTCGACCTTCCCGTCCCGCACGGCCGGCATGATCTCGTGGAAGGGCATGACCACGATCTCCCCGACCCCACCGGGGACGGTGTCCGCCGCCCACAGGCGGAAGAGCAGATACGCCGTGGACCTCTCGCTCGGCACGGCGACCGTCTTGCCGGTGAGATCGACCCCCTCCCCCCGCGTGAGCACCAGCGGCCCGCAGCCCCGCCCCAGCGCGCCCCCGCAGGGCAGCAGGGCGTACTCGTCCAGGACGTACGGCAGGACGGCGTACGACACCTTCAGCACGTCGAGCTCGCCGCGCTCGGCCATCCCGTTGGTGATGTCGATGTCGGCGAACCTCACGTCGAGCGCCGGCGCGCCGGGCACGCGGCCGTGGGCGAGGGCGTCGAAGACGAACGTGTCGTTCGGGCAGGGGGAGTAGGCGATCTTCAGGGGCTCGGCGGATGCGGTCATGCTGCCTCCCAACTCTCCAATACGGGCGCTAGCTTCCCGAAGCCCTCCGTGAGGGCCGTGAGCGCGTCACCGATGCGCCAGGCGGCGCGGTCGCGCGGGCCGACCGGGTTGGAGACGGCCCGGACCTCCACGACGGGCGTGCCGTGCGCGGCGGCCGCCTCCGCGACCCCGAATCCCTCCATCGCCTCCGCGAGCGCCCGCGGATGCCGGGCCCGCAGCTCGGCGGCGCGCACGGCGCTGCCGGTCACGGTGGAGACGGTGAGGACGGTCCCGGCGCGCGCCCCGGTGGCGGTGACGAGATCTCGTACGAGTGATTCCGGCGGCCGATGGCTGACGGTCCCGAAGCCGAGCTCGGTGACCGGCAGGAACCCGTCCCCGGTCTCGGCCCCGAGGTCGGCAGCCACGATGTCGTCGGCGACGACGAGCGAGCAGACGGGCGCGTCGGGCGCGAAGCCGCCCGCGATGCCGGCGGAGACGACCAGGTCGTAGGGGGTGCCGTCGAGGGCGGCGGCGGTGAGCGCGGCGGCGGTGGAGGCGGCGGCGAGGGCGGGGCCCACCCCGGCGGCGAGCAGGTCGTAGGCGCCGGTGCGGTGCAGGGTCACCCCGGGGAGCCGTACCTCGGCGGCCGGGGATACGAAGGCCCTGGCCACCGCGTCCCGTTCCACGGAAACAGCGGTGGCCACCAGGACACTTCCCCAAGCTCTCGGCTCCGCTCGAGCAGGGGACACCCCAACCTGGGGGGACGTGATCAGGAGGCCTTCTCGAGCTTGAAGGACCACAGCCCCGTCACCTTGCTCTCGCCCTCCTTGATGGAGACGAGCGTGGAGTTGCCGCTCGCCCCGTACTGGGCGTTGAAGAACACGCTGCCCGGGATCGTGCGGTAGGTCTTGGTGCTGGACTCGGTCAGCGGCTGGCCGTTCATCAGGATCGTCCAGCCCTTGTCCGCGATGGTCGGGTCCACGCCGAAGCGGACCGTCTCGTCGGGGTCCACCTTGATCGACTTGATGTCCTTCGACTTCAGGCACTTCGCCAGATCGGCGGAGGGGATTTCCTTGCCGTCGTTGTAGCAGTCGGTCTGGGAGCTCACCGAGTTCGTGCCGACCGTGATGGTCGCCAGCGGCGACGGCTTGTCACAGGCGGACAGCAGGAGCAGTCCGGCGGAAACGGCGCCGAAGGCGGCTACGGCGCGACGGGAACGCAGTGCGGTCATGGCCGAAGGCTATCGGGCACGGCCGGAGCGCCCCCCACGCGGGGTCGACGACGTGCCGCCCGCTCCCGCGATCAGGCCCCACGCACCCGGGCCGGGGCCGTGCCCTCGCGCCGTGCCGAGGTCAGCAGCGCCCGTACCGTCGGCAGCCAGCCCGCCGCGACGATCGCCGCGCCGACCGAGAGCCCGAGCACCCCGTTGAGGGGGAGCACGATCCCGATCGCCCCGCCCAGCACCCACGCCATCTGCAACAAGGTCTCCGAGCGCGCGAACGCCGACGTGCGCACCAGCTCCGGCACGTCCCGCTGGATCAGCGCGTCCAGCGCCAGCTTGGCGAGTGCCTGCGCGAACCCGGCGACCGCCGCCAGACACGCCACCAGGAACGATCCGAAGAACACCGCCGCGGTGATCGCCGCGCCCAGCACCATCGCCACCACCGTCACGATGATCACTTCCGGTGCGCGTGACCTCAGCCAGGCGCCGACGGCCGTACCGAGCGCGTTGCCCGCGCCCGCCGCCACGCCCACGATGCCCAGCGACACCGCCGCGCTCTCCCCGGTGAGCGGGTGCTCGCGCAGCAGGAAGGCGAGGAAGAAGATCAGGAAGCCGGACAGACAGCGCAGCGCGGCGTTGGCGGCCAGGGCGTGGATGACGGCGGGGCCCACGGTGCGCAGCCCGGGCCGGCGTGAGGCCGCCCTGCGCTTGGGGCCGTGCAGATGCTCCTCGTCCGAGGCGAGCAGCGCACGGTCCTCTCCCTTCGCCGAGTCGACCTTCGGCGGCAGCGAGAACGACAGGAACGTCCCCGCGACGAACAGTACGAAGGCGCCGTACAGCGGCCAGTTGGGACCGATGGCGTGCAGCGCGGCCCCGACCGGGGCGGCCAGCCCGGTGGCGAGCAGGCCGCCGAGGGTGACCCGGGAGTTGGCCTTCACCAGCGAGAAGTGAGGCGGCAGCAGTCGTGGCACCACGGCGCTGCGGACGACGCCGTACGCCTTCGAAGCGACGAGGACGCCGAGCGCCGCCGGGTACAGCTCGAGGCTTCCGCTCGCCACCGCCCCCGAGATGATCAGCGCGAGCAGGGCACGGGCGAGCATCGCGCCCGCCATCGCGGCCCGCCGGCCGTGCGGGAGACGGTCGAGGAGGGGGCCGATCACGGGGGCGAGCACCGTGAACGGCGCCATGGTGATGGCGAGGTAGAGCGCGACGCGCCCGCGGGCCTCGTCGGTCGGCACGGAGAAGAAGACGGTGGAGGCGAGAGCCACCGTGATCATGACGTCGCCGGCCCCGTTCACGGCGTGCAGTTCGATCAGCTTGCCGAGGCCGGACTCGCCCGCGCCGTGCGCGTTCGTGGCCTTCCGGATACCGCGGGCGACACCGGTGAGCGGACGGCGCACGGCATGGCCGACCGCGCGGACGGACCCGCCGAACCGGCCCGAACCGCCACCCCGGCTGCGCCCACCGGCCCCACCGGCCCCGGTGGTTCCCTCGGACGACCTCGCGGCTGCCACCCCGTCATAGTGCCCCGAGAAGCGCGGGTGTAGTGCCGTTACCGCACGTACGGGATCGATGGGTGTCGTACCGGGGGCGGGGCGCGCCCACCCGAAGGGGCCGCGGCGACACGTCCGGAACGGCATGCGGAGGGCCGGGCTCCGGGAAAGCGCAGCGACTCGGTGTGGGCCCAGGGGCCCGGAGAGGGTAGCGTGCGTAGCGCGCCGTGGCGATTGTTCTCGGCCGCGCGCCTGAAATCCATCCCGCAGAATGGATGGTGTGGGTGCGCCCGAGCGCGATCGGGCGCGGACGTCGACGCGGCCCTCTGGTCCGCTCCGTCCGCTCCCAGCCGAGAAAGGGCGCACCCGTGAGACGGCGTAGGAGAGAAGCGATACCTGTGAGCGCGACAACGCGAAGCCGCACCCCCGACCGCCTGTGCGCCGAGGCGATCGACCTCGCCCGTACCGCCGCCGAGGAGGCCGCCGCGCCCGGCGTCGTCGGCGAGCACTCCGGGATGGTCTCCGAGGGTGACCGTGTTGTCACGCACTTCTTCGAGTGCAAGGAACTGGGGTACCGGGGCTGGCGCTGGGCGGTGACGGTCGCGCGGGCCTCGCGCGCGAAGGTCGTCACGGTGGACGAGACGGTCCTGCTGCCCGGCCCCGACGCGCTGCTCGCCCCGGAGTGGGTGCCGTGGAGCGAGCGGCTGCGCCCCGGCGACCTGGGGCCGGGCGACCTGCTGCCGACGGACGCCGAGGACCTGCGCCTGGAGCCCGGGTTCACCGGCGAGGAGGAGCCGCTCCCGAACGCGGCGGTCTCCGGCGAGATGGCCGAGCTGGTCGAGGCGGAGGACGCGGAGGTGACCGGCGGGGCCCCGGCGAACCTGCCGATCACCCCGTCGCGCGGTTCGATCTCCGCGGTGGCGGAGGAGCTGGGCCTGCGCCGCGCCCGGGTCCTGTCCCGCTACGGACTGCACGTCGCCGCCGACCGCTGGGAGGAGACGTTCGGCGCCAAGACGCCGATGGCACAGGCGGCTCCCGCCTCCTGTGTCTCCTGCGGCTTCCTGGTCCCGATCGGCGGCTCGCTCGGCCAGGCCTTCGGGGTGTGCGCCAACGAGTTCTCCCCGGCGGACGGCCACGTGGTCTCGCTGTCGTACGGCTGCGGCGGCCACTCGGAGGCGGCGGTCATGCCGAAGACGCCGCGCCCGGCTCCGCCGGTGGTCGACGAGACGAAGGTCGAACCGTTTCCGCTGCGGCCGTCGCCGGAGGGGTCGGTGCCGGCGGTGGCGGACGAGTCGTCGGCGGAGCTGGGGCACTCGTAGGGGGCACGTTCGGAGCCTGGTCCGGCATGACCAGCCCGTCTGGAGGTCCCGCTGCTCGAAGAGCTGGGGGAGTTCGAGGACGAGGCCGTTCAGGCCGACACGGGGGCTCGGGGGCGGAGCCGCCGGAACGGCCACCCGGTCAGACGGTGCCTTCCCACAGCGAACGGCCGACCTCGTGCACGGTACCTTCGTCCGGCGGCAGCCCCCCGCCGCCAGAGGGAGAGTGAACCGTGAGCAAGTTCGTGCGACCGGCAGCCGAAGGCGACCCGTTCGGCACGGCCCGCCTGCGCCGCGGCGTGCTGGACGCCTGGGCGACCAGCCCGGCCCGGTTCCGCGAGGACGCCAACGCCGAGGAGGACCTGGTCCTCGGCGGCTACCGCGACCGCCTCGTCGTAGAGCTCGCACAGAACGCCGCCGACGCCGCGGCCCGGGCGGGGGTCCCCGGACGGCTCCGGCTGACCCTCCGCGAGGGCGTGCTCGTCGCCGCCAACACCGGTGCCCCGCTCGACGCGGCCGGTGTCGAGTCGCTGTCCACCCTGCGGGCCTCCGCCAAGCGCGACGAACGGGAACAGGCCGTCGGCCGCTTCGGCGTCGGCTTCGCGGCCGTCCTCTCCGTCAGTGACGAACCCGCGGTCGTAGGCCGGCACGGAGGGGTGCGCTGGTCCCTGTCCGAGGCCCGGGAACTCGCCACCGAGACCGCCCGGCACAGCCCCGGCCTCGGCGACGAGATCCGCCGCCGCGACGGGCACGTACCGCTGCTGAGGCTGCCGTTCGCCGCCGAGGGCACCGCCCCCGACCCTTACGACACCGCCGTCATCCTCCCGCTGCGCGACGCGGCGGCCGCCGATCTGGCCGAGCGGCTGCTGGGGGCCGTCGACGACGCGCTGCTGCTCGCCCTGCCCGGCCTCGAAGAGGTCGTCGTCGAGATCCACGACTTCGGTCCCCGCACGCTGGTCCGCCGCACCGACGGCACCGACACCGTCGTGGAGGACTCCCGGGACGGCACGACCCGCTGGCGTACCGTCTCCCAGCACGGCCCCCTCACCCCCGACCTGCTCGCCGACCGCCCGGTCGAGGAGCGGCTGCGCCCCCACTGGTCCGTCACCTGGGCCGTCCCCGCCGAGGCCGACGGCACCCCGGGCCGTCCCCGCACCGCCCCGGTGGTGCACGCCCCGACCCCCAGCGACGAGCCGCTCGGGGTGCCCGCCCTGCTCATCGCGTCGTTCCCGCTGGACACCAGCCGCCGCCACGCCGCGCCCGGCCCGCTGACCGACTTCCTGGTGAAGCGCGCCGCCGACGCCTACGCCGAACTCCTCGCCGCCTGGCGCCCGGTGACCTCCGGCATCCTCGACCTGGTGCCGGGGCCGCTCGGCAAGGGCGAGCTGGACGGCGCGCTGCGCGGGGCCATCCTGGAGCGGCTGCCGCGCACCGCTTTCCTGCCGCCCGCGAACGAGCCCGGCGACGACGACGAACTGCCCGAGGCACTGCGCCCCCGGGACGCCGAGATCGTCGAGGGCGCCGGGGCCGGGACCGTGCGGGTGCTCGCCGAGGTGCTGCCCTGCCTGCTGCCCGCGGGCCTCGAACGCCGCGTGGAGCTGCGGACGCTGGGCGTGGCCCGGGTGCCGCTGACCGAGGCGATCGACCGGCTCGCGGGGCTGGAGAAGGCGCCGGAGTGGTGGTGGCGGCTATACGACAGCCTGGCCGGGGTCGACCCGGACCGGTTGTCCGGGCTGCCGGTGCCGCTGGCCGACGGGCGGACCACGATCGGGCCCCGGCAGGTCCTGCTGCCGACCTTCGACGGGCCGCCGGTGGCTGCGGAGGCGCTGGCCCGCCTCGGTCTGAAGGTCGCCCACGCGGACGGCGCCCATCCGCTGCTGGAGAAGCTCGGCGCGCTCCCGGCCACCCCGCGGGCCATCCTCACCACCCCGCAGGTGCGGGCCGCCGTCGCCGCCTCCCTCGAGGACGAGGGCGTGGGCTGGGAGGAGGACGGCCTGGACGCCGAGGAGCTGGCGGACACGGTGCTCGCCCTCGTCCGCGAGGCGGGCCTCGACCCCGGTGACGAGCCGTGGCTCGGCGCGCTCGCGCTGCCCGACGAGGACGGCGAACTCGCGCCCGCCGGGGAACTCGTGCTGCCCGGCAGCCCGTTCGCGAGCGTCATGCGCGAGGGCGAACTGGCCTTCGTGGACGCCGACCTGGCCGAACGCTGGGGCGAGCAGCCGCTGGCCGCCTGCGGCGTGCTCGCCGATTTCGCCCTCGTCCGCGCCACCGACGTCGTCCTCGACCCGGACGAACTGGAGCCCCGCCACTCCGACTTCGCCGAGCCCGACGACGTGGGGCTGCTCGACGCGGTCGACGTGTGGTGTGAGGACGTCCTCGACCGGCTGCCCGACACTCCCGTACCGCCGGTGGCGACCGAGGTCGTCGCGGTACGGGACCTGGACCTGGTCGACGACGACCGCTGGCCGCAGGCCCTCGCCCTGCTGTCGCAGCCCCCGCTCAGGGACGCGCTCACCCAGCCGGTGCGGGTGCTGCTGCCGGACGGCACGCACGAGGTCGTACGCCCCTACACGGCCTGGTGGCTGCGCGGCCACCCGGTGCTGGACGGCCGCCGCCCGGCCGGCCTGCGCTCGGCGGGCGGCGACCCGCTGCTGCACGGCCTGTACGACGAGGCGGACGCCACCGGCTTCGACGACGAGCAGGTGCTGCGCGCCCTCGGCGTACGGACGTCGGTCGCCGCCCTCCTCGACGAGCCCGGCGGCGCCGCGGAACTCCTCGACCGGCTTGCCGACCCGGACCGCGCCGTCACGGCCGCCCAACTGCACGCGCTGTACGGCGCGCTGGCCGAGCTGGACCCGCAGCAGGTGACCCTGCCGGAGGAGCTGCGGGCGGTGGTCGACGGGCGGGTGACCGTCGTGGACGCCGCCGACGCGGTGGTCGTCGACTCGCCCGACCTGCTGCCCTTCACCGAGGGCGTCCCCCTGCTGCCGGTCCGCCCGGCCCGGGCCGCCGACCTGGCCGAGCTGTTCCAGGTGCGGCGGCTGAGCGAGTCGGTGACGGGCCAGGTGACCTCCGAGGGTGTCGAGCACGACGTACCGGACTCGGTGCGGGTCCTGCTCGGACCGCGGACGCCGCAGACGTACGTGGAGCACGAGGAACTCGTCGTCGACGGGGTCGAGCTGGACTGGCGCCTGACGTCCGACGGTGTCCTGCACGCGGCCACCCTGGAGGGCGTCGCGGCGGGCCTGGCCTGGGCGGCGGGCCAGTGGCCGCGCCGCTTCGAGGTGGCGGCGCTGCTGGAGGACCCGTCCCGCACCGAGGAGCTGGCGCGGGACCGCTGGTTCGACTGAGGCATCACGCGGGGAACCGGCGGTCGACCCACTTCCACAGCACCTCCAGGGCGGCCGCCGACACCGCCGCGATGCCCACCGCGACCCAGGGGATCGTCTCCCCGACCAGCCTCAGGGCGAAGAAGTGCTGCAGCCACGGCACGGCCAGCACGCACATGAACGCGACGCCCATCGCGGCCACCAGACCGATCCGCCACCAGGTGTAGGGGCGGGCGACGATGGCCAGCACCCACATGGCGATCAGGAACAGCGTGAGGGTCGCCGCGCTGGTCTCCGCCTCCAGGGAGCCGGGGCCGCTGTAGTGGTGGCGGGCGATCAGGTAGGTGACGAACGTGGCGACCGCCGCCACCGCCCCGCACGGGACCGAGTACCGCATCACCCGCCGGACGAAGTGGGGCCTCGCCCGCTCATTGTTCGGCGCGAGGGCCAGGAAGAACGCCGGGACGCCGATCGTCAGGGTCGACAGCAGGGTCAGGTGCCGGGGCAGGAACGGGTACTCCACCTGCGAGCACACCACCAGCACCGCCAGAAGCACCGAGTACACCGACTTCACCAGGAAGAGCGTCGCGACCCGGGTGATGTTCCCGATGACGCGCCGTCCCTCGCCGACCACCGACGGCAGCGTCGCGAAGCTGTTGTCGAGCAGCACGATCTGCGCCACGGCCCGGGTCGCCTCCGAGCCGGAGCCCATCGACACCCCGATGTCCGCGTCCTTGAGCGCCAGCACGTCGTTCACGCCGTCGCCCGTCATCGCCACCGTGTGCCCGCGCGACTGGAGCGCGCCCACCATGTCCCGCTTCTGCTGCGGGGTGACCCGGCCGAAGACGGTGCCCTTGTCCAGGGACTTCCCCATCTCGTCCTGGTTCTGCGGCAGGTGCCGGGCGTCCATCACCTCGCCGCGGATGCCGAGTTTTCCGGCCACCGCGCCCACCGACACCGCGTTGTCGCCGGAGATGACCTTGGCGCGGACGTTCTGGTCGGCGAAGTAGCGCAGGGTGTCGGCGGCGTCCGCGCGCAGCCGCTGCTCCAGGACGACCAGCGCGGTGGGCCGGACGCCGGCCGTGACCCGGGGGTCGTCCAGGTCCCGGGAGGCGCGGGCCAGCAGCAGCACGCGCAGCCCCTGCTCGCTCAGCCGCTCGGTCTCGGTCAGCGCCGGGTCGTCGGGGTCGAGGAGGACGTCGGGGGCGCCGAGGAGCCAGGTGCCGGTCTGGCCGTCGCCCTCGCTGAAGGAGGCGCCGCTGTACTTGCGGGCGGAGGAAAAGGGCAGGGCCTCGGTGCAGCGCCAGTCCTCGCTGTCCGGGTAGGCGTCGATGATCGCCTGGAGGGAGGCGTTCGGGCGCGGGTCCGCCTCGCCGAGGGCGCCGAGGACCTTGCGTATGTGGGTCTCGTCGGCGCCCTGGAGCGGTCGCAGCTCGGTGACGTCCATGCCGCCCTCGGTGAGGGTGCCCGTCTTGTCCAGGCAGACGGTGTCGACGCGGGCGAGCCCCTCGATGGCGGGCAGCTCCTGGACGAGGACCTGCTTGCGGCCCAGCCGTATGACACCGATCGCGAAGGCCACGGAGGTCAGCAGGACCAGCCCCTCCGGGACCATGGGCACGATGCCACCGACCGTGCGGGCGACGGAGTCCTTGATCCCGTGCTGCGTCGTCACCAACTGGCTGATGACCAGGCCGATCGCGGTCGGGACCATCATCCAGGTGACGTACTTGAGGATGGTGGAGATGCCGGTGCGCAGCTCGGAGTGCACGAGCGTGAAACGGCTCGCCTCCTCGGCGAGCTGGACGGCGTAGGCCTCGCGGCCCACCTTGGTCGCCTGGAACGCGCCACCGCCCGCGACCACGAAGCTGCCGGACATCACCGGGTCACCGGGCCGTTTGACGACGGGGTCGGCCTCTCCGGTGAGCAGCGACTCGTCGATCTCCAGCCCGTCGGTCTCGACGCCGACGCCGTCGACGACGATCTTGTCCCCCGGCCCGATCTCGATGACGTCGTCCAGCACGATCTCGGACGTACTGATCTCGGCCGCCGTCCCGTCCCGGCGCACGGTCGGCCGTGCCTCGCCGAACACCGCCAGGGAGTCGAGGGTCTTCTTGGCCCGCCACTCCTGGACGATGCCGATCCCGGTGTTGGCGATGATCACGTATCCGAACAGGCTGTCCTGGAACGGCGCCACGAACAGCATGATCAGCCAGAGGACACCGATGATCGCGTTGAAGCGGGTGAAGACGTTCGCGCGGACGATCTCGCCCAGGGAGCGGCTGCTGCGCAAGGGAACGTCGTTGACGTCACCGCGGGCGACCCGCTCGGCCACTTCGGCGGCGGTCAGGCCGCGCGTCCGCACGGGCATCGGGGCGGGGTGCACGGGATCGAGTTCGGCACCCGCGTCGATGTGCGTCATGCATTCGACGGTACGTGCGGATTTGCGCCTTCACCCGCCGAGCACCTCAAAGATCCGACCAGGGCAGGAGGGCGGCTCACGCGGGGGTCGGAGGAGCGCGGGAGAGGTACTGCGAAAGTCACCGCTCGGCGTCGGCGGCCCGCTTGATCGCCGTCTCCCGCTTGATCGCCGCGTCCCGCTTGCGTACGTACCAGATGCCCACGCAGCCCAGACCCGCTCCCGCCAGGCACGTCCACAGCCACCATGTGTGCCCGTGGTCGGCGAACCAGCCGTAGAACGGCAGCTGGACCAGGAACATCAGGAGCCAGAGGATCGTGCCGCCGGTGACGACGGGCACCACGGGGCCCTCAAGGGGCTCCGGCGCCTCGTGCCTGGGGGTCCACTTCGCCATGCGCACAGCTTACGAGGAGCCGAAACCGCCCCCGACCGCGACCCGGGCGTGACGCGGGCGCGAGCCGCGGCCTTGCATACCAAGGGTCTACGCGCGGAGATAGCGATCAGGGCCCTATATGTTCATACTGAAACGGTTCGAGTCTGGCCGCTTATGTTCGTATGAAGCACCAACAGAGGCATGGGGGAATCTGTTGGTGACAGGCGAGGGCGAGACTCGATCACGTTTGTTCAGCGATCCCCGTGATCCCCGTGCACATTGAGGTCCCGCATGCCCACCTCGGCCCCCGCCAAGGCCTCCGCCCCGCAGCAGCCGGGCACCCGGCCGCCGTCCGGCGCCCTCGACCGCTACTTCGAGATCTCCGAGCGGGGCAGCACGCTGTCCCGCGAGATCCGTGGCGGTTTCGCCACCTTCTTCGCGATGGCGTACATCATCGTGCTGAACCCGATCATCCTCGGCAGCGCGAAGGACATGTACGGGCACCACCTGGACCACGGCCAGCTCGTCACCGCGACCGCCGTGACCGCCGCCTTCACCACGCTGCTCATGGGCGTGATCGGCAACGTCCCGATCGCCCTCGCCGCCGGCCTCGGCGTGAACACGGTCGTCGCCCTCCAGCTCGCCCCGCGCATGTCGTGGCCGGACGCGATGGGCATGGTCGTCCTCGCCGGTTTCGTGGTGATGCTCCTCGTCGCGACGGGTCTGCGCGAGCGCGTGATGAACGCCGTGCCGCTCGGCCTGCGCAAGGGCATCTCGATCGGCATCGGCCTGTTCATCATGCTGATCGGTCTCGTGGACTCCGGCTTCGTCACCCGTATCCCCGACGTCGCCCAGACCACGGTCCCGCTCCAGCTCGGCATGAACGGCCACCTCAACGGCTGGCCGGTGCTGGTCTTCCTCCTCGGCGCGCTGCTCACCTTCGCGCTGATCGTCCGCAAGGTGCCGGGCGCGATCCTGATCTCGATCGTCGCGATGACGGTCCTCGCGGTGGTCCTCAACGCCGTCGCCAAGATCCCCAACTGGGGGCTGACCGTCCCGAAGTGGCCCGGCAACCCGGTCGCCAGCCCCGACTTCGGCCTGATCGGCAAGGTCAGCCTGTTCGGAGGCTTCGGCAAGGTCGGTGTGCTGACCGGCATCCTGTTCGTCTTCACGGTCCTGCTGTCGTGCTTCTTCGACGCGATGGGCACGATCATGGGCATCAGCGACGAGGCCAAGCTGACCGACGCCGAGGGCAACATGCCCGGCATCAACAAGGTCCTCTTCGTCGACGGCATCGCGGTCGCGGCGGGCGGCGCCAGCTCCTCCTCGGCCACCACCTGCTTCGTGGAGTCCACGGCCGGTGTCGGCGAGGGTGCGCGCACGGGCTTCGCGAACGTCGTCACGGGCCTGCTGTTCGCGGTGGCGCTCTTCCTCACCCCGGTCGCCACGATGGTCCCGTCCCAGGCGGCCACCCCGGCCCTGGTCGCGGTGGGCTTCCTGATCCTTTCCAACTCGATCAAGGAGATCGACTGGGCGGACTACACGATCGCCATCCCCGCCTTCGTGACCATGCTGATGATGCCGTTCACGTACTCGATCACGAACGGCATCGGGATGGGCTTCATCACCTTCGCCCTGCTGCGTCTGGCCGCGGGCCGCGGACGCGAGGTCCCGGCGGCGATGTACATGGTGGCGGCGGTCTTCGCCTTCTACTACCTGATGCCGGCGCTGGGCCTGACCTGATCCGCCGGATCGGCCTCCGGGGTCGGGCGAGGGTCAGGTGACCCTAGAACCGTTGTAGAACCGTTCCGTCTCCTCGACGGCGGCCTCGAACCGCTGGTCGAAGTCATCCCGAATGAGCGTCCGGACGACATAGTCCTGCACGCTCATTCCTCTTCTGGCGGCGTGGTGCCGGAGCCGCTCGAGCAGCTCCCTGTCCATCCGCAGGCTGAGCACGCTGGTCCCCATGGCCATGAGGGTTGCCCGACCCGGGCGCGCGAGGGGTCGCGTTCCGCTGCCGGATCACTCATTCGAGTGATGTGGGCAGTTCAGGGGTTTCTTGCCTGATCCAGATGTGCCGCTGTGGAAGTGGCCGGAGTCACCCTTGTGGGCGTACGTCCAGGTGGTCTTTAGGGAAAGTAATGAGTTATCCTAAAGAGCATGCCTGACCTGACCCATGGCGACGACGCTGCCGCCGTGAACGCTCTCCGCTCCGCCGTGATGCGTCTGTCGCGCCGACTCAAGCACCAGCGGGTCGACGAGTCGCTGAGCCCGACCGAGATGTCGGTGCTCGGCACCCTGGCCCGCTGCGGCTCCGCGACCCCGGGCGAGCTCGCCCGCAAGGAGCACGTCCAGCCGCCCTCGATGACCCGCATCGTGGCCCTGCTGGAGAGCAAGGGTCTGGTGGCCCTCGAGCCCCACCCCGAGGACCGGCGCCAGAAGGTGGTCACCCAGACCGAGCGTGCCGAGGCGATGCTCGAGGAGAGCCGCCGCAAGAGAAACGCGTTCCTGGCCGGACTGATCGAGGGCCTGGAGGAGGACGAGTGGGCGGCACTGCGCGCCGCGGCCCCCGTCCTCGAGAAGCTCGCGCACCTGTGACCGGGGCGCATCCGGGGTACCGCACCACCCCGAGCAGGGGTGTCGCGGCTACGGGTGCGTGCCCGTGCCGGACGCCCACCGTGACCGACGCGGCCCCCACTCGCGCACGTACGAAGCCGTCATCGCAAGGAGGCGAATCCCTTTGAGTACGGGAACCGGAGCAGCTTCCGCCCCCGCACCAGCCACCCACGACTCCCCGCCCGCCCACGAGACCGCACAACCGGCACAGTCCCCCACCGCCACCGAGAGCCCCGAGCCTGCCGAACGGACCGAGACCGTCGCGCGGACCGAGACCGTCCCGTCGGCCGAGTCCGTCGAACGCGCCGAGACCGCCGTCCCGGCCGAGCCCCGCACGTCATCGATGTTCAGCTCGCTGCGCATCCGTAACTACCGGCTCTTCTTCCTCGGCCAGGTCGTCTCCAACACCGGCACCTGGATGCAGCGGATCGCCCAGGACTGGCTGGTGCTCAGCCTGACCGGCTCCTCCACCGCCGTCGGTGTCACCACGGCGCTGCAGTTCCTGCCGATGCTGCTGTTCGGCCTGTACGGCGGCGTCCTCGTCGACCGTCTGCCCAAGCGCCCGACGCTGCTCGTCACGCAGTCGGCGATGGGAGCCACCGGCCTCGTCCTCGCCTTCCTGACCCTGACCGGGCACGTCCAGGTCTGGCACGTCTACGTGGCCGCCTTCGCCGTCGGACTCGCCACGGTCGTCGACAACCCGGCCCGGCAGTCCTTCGTCTCCGAGATGGTCGGCCCGAAGCACCTGCAGAACGCGGTCAGCCTGAACTCGGCGAACTTCCAGTCCGCCCGCCTGGTCGGCCCAGCCGTCGCCGGTGTCCTGATCACCGGCATGGGCACGGGCTGGGCCTTCCTGCTCAACGGCCTGTCCTTCCTCGCGCCCATCGCCGGCCTGCTGCTGATGCGCGCCCGTGAGCTGCACGCCGTGGAGCGCGCGCCGCGCGGCAAGGGCCAGCTGCGCGAGGGCCTGCGCTATGTCGCCGGGCACCCCGAGTTGATCTGGCCGATCGTGCTGGTCGGGTTCATCGGCACCTTCGGCTTCAACTTCCCCGTGTGGCTGTCGGCCTACGCGGACGACGTCTTCCACGCGGGCGCCGGCGCCTACAGCCTCTTCAACACGCTGATGGCGATCGGCTCGCTGACCGGCGCACTGCTCGCCGCCCGCCGCGGCACGGCCCGGCTGCGGGTGCTGATCGCGGCGGCGGCCCTCTTCGGCACGCTGGAGATCGTGGCGGCCGGGGCGCCGTCCCTGTGGCTGTTCTCGCTGCTGATGGTGCCGATAGGGATCTTCGGCCTCACGGTGAACGTCACGGCGAACACGGCCGTCCAGATGGGCACGGACCCGGCGATGCGCGGCCGCGTCATGGCCCTGTTCATGATGGTCTTCATGGGCGGTACGCCGCTCGGGGCGCCCGTGGTCGGCTGGATCACGGACGCGTACGGCGCCCGTGTCGGGTTCGCCCTGGGCGGCCTGATCTCGGCCCTGGCCGCCGTGACCATCGGCCTGATCCTGGTCCGGGCGAGCGGCCTGCGCCTGGCGGTGGGTTGGCACCGGGGGCACCCGCGGGTACGGTTCGTGCCGCGCGGGGAGCCGGTGACGGCCTGAGCGGGTCGGTGACGGCCTGAGAGAACGGGGGCGCCCGCGTCGCGGGGCGCCCCCTTCGTGCATGGTCACCGGTGTGGCCGGGGAACCCGATCCCTGCGAAGGTGAGGTCATGAGACTCTTCGCCGCGGTGCTGCCGCCCCCGGACGCCCTCCGGGAACTGGCCTCGGCGGTAAAGGAGTTGGAGGGACTGCCGGGGGCGCGCTCACTGCGCTGGACGGAACGGCCGGCCTGGCACTTCACGCTGGCCTTCTACGGCGAGGTCGCCGAGGACGTCGTAGCGGACCTGTCCGAGCGGCTCGCCCGGGCGGCCCGGCGCACCGAGCCGTTCCCGCTGTCCGTGTCCGGGGGCGGGCGCTTCGGGGACCGGGCCCTGTGGGTGGGAGCGTCCGGGGACGTACGGGCGCTCCAGCTGCTCGCCGACCGCGTGGAGTCCGCGGCGCGCAAGGCGGGCGTGGAGATGGGGGAGCACCGCCCCTACCGCCCGCATCTGACCCTGGCCCGCAGCCGGGGCACGGCGGACTTCCGGCCGTATGTGGCGGCGCTGCGGGAGTTCGCGGGCCGCGAGTGGACGGTCGCCGACCTGGCCCTCGTGCGCAGCCGCCTGCCGAGGTCGGGCGTGCCGGGGGAGCAGCCGCGCTACGAGACGGTGGAGCGGTGGGGGCTCGGCGCAGGGGAGTGACGAGGTCCGGTTAGGCTCGATACGTGGACCCGAAGACCCGTAACCGGATCATGGCCGGTGTGCTCGTGCTGATGTTCGCGGTGGTGGCGCTGGCGGCGGTGGTCGGGAAGTAGATCCGGGTACCGCGCGGAACGCGGGCAAGATGCCCCGGGCCAGGCGCTCCCCGGCCCGCGGACACCACCCACGCCCCGCCGCGGGCTACCAGGCGAAGGCCTCCGGAGACGGACCCGGACCGGGGAAGATCTCCTCCAGGCCCGCCAGGACCTCCTCCGACAGCTCCAGCTCCACCGCCCTGATCGCGGACTGAAGCTGCTCGGCGGTGCGCGGGCCGACGATCGGGCCCGTGACGCCCGGGCGGGTCAGCAGCCAGGCGAGAGCCGCTTCGCCGGGCTCCAGACCGTGCTTCTCCAGCAGGTCCTCGTAGGACTGGATCTGCGACCGCACCGCGGGGTCGGCGAGCGAGTCGGCGGTGCGCCCGCCGGCCCGGCGTCCGCCTTGGACCTCCTTCTTGATGACGCCGCCCAGCATCCCGCCGTGCAGCGGCGACCACGGGATGACCCCGACGCCGTAGTCCTGCGCGGCCGGAATGACCTCCATCTCGGCGCGGCGCTCGAAGAGGTTGTACAGGCACTGCTCGCTGACCAGCCCCAGCGAGCCGAGCCGGGCCGCGGTCTCGTTCGCCTGCGCGATCTTGTAGCCGGGGAAATTGCTGGAGCCGACGTACAGGACCTTGCCCTGCTGGACGAGCACGTCCAGGGCCTGCCAGATCTCCTCGAAGGGAGTGTTCCGGTCGATGTGGTGGAACTGGTACAGGTCGATGTAGTCGGTCTGGAGGCGCTTGAGGCTGGCGTCGACCGCCCGCCGGATGTTCACGGCGGAGAGCTTGTCGTGGTTGGGCCAGGCCTCCCCGTCCGCGCCCATGTTGCCGTACACCTTGGTGGCGAGCACGACCTTGTCGCGCCGCTCGCCGCCCTTGGCGAACCAGTTGCCGATGATGGTCTCGGTACGGCCCTTGTTCTCGCCCCAGCCGTAAACGTTCGCGGTGTCGAAGAAGTTGATCCCCGCGTCCAGGGCTGCGTCCATGATCGCGTGACTGTCGGTTTCCTCGGTCTGCGGACCGAAGTTCATGGTCCCGAGAACGAGCCGGCTGACCTTGAGTCCCGTGCGTCCGAGCTGCGTGTACTTCATGACTGCTTAGCCAACGGGGTGGAGTGCGCTCTAGGCAAGGGGGGTTGGGCGTGGGGCCGGGTCAGTCGCGGGGGAAGTCGTCGGTCTTGAGGACGAGGTTGACCACGGTGCCGGTGAGGTCGATGTCGGTGCCGAAGTCCACCGGCGTCCTGTTCTCGTAGCCGCCGTCCTTCGGGTCGGTGTAGACGAAGCATCGCCCCTGGTAGGGATCGGCGATGACGTAGACAGGGACCTCGGCGTCAGCGTAGGCGGCCCTCTTCGGGCCGTAGTCATTCTGAGCCGTGCCCTGGGAGATGACCTCGGCGACGAACTCGACGTCCTGGTAACGCCAGTGGCCCGTGTCGTCCGGCTTTGCCGAGCTCTTGAGCAGGGCGACGTCCGGGCAGAAGCCGTTTTCGTGGCCCGGGAAGTCGATGCGGACGTCCGAGAACACCTTGACCTTCCTCCCGAACCTGTCCTCGAGAGCCCAGAGGAACTCGCGGATGATCAGCCAATGAGTGTCCCGCTGCGGCGTCATATGGACGTTGCCCCCGACGATCTCGACCCTGTATCCCTCGGGGACGGGCATGCGCTCAAGACGCTCGAACCACTCGTCCAGACGCTTGGTGTTGGCGTCGGCGTCGGCCATTTCGATCCTGTCTTCAAGGACGGTCATCGTGGCGCTCCTCCCCGACTGCCCCACGGACGAGTGCAGCCGCGCGGTTCAACGATACGCACGGTGACGAGGAGACGCCGGAAATCGGTCAACTTGTTCCGGCTGCGTACGCCCGTCCGATCCCCCACTCCTCCCACATCGCCCCCGCGAACGCCTCCGCGATCTTGTGCTCGCCTGAGGCATTCGGATGCGTACCGTCGTACGTGTCGACGTGGATGTCGTATGACGGCGGCGGCGACGCCAGCAGGATCGGCGAACGGGGCTCGTCCAGGTCGGCCGCCGCCTTCGCCAGAAGCTCGTTGAAGAGGGCCACCTGGGCCCCGAAGAGTGCGTCCGCCTGCGCCCGGATGTTAGGGATCACCGGGAGCAGGACCATCCGGACGCGCGGGTTGGCGCTCCGCGCTTCCGCCACGAAGCGCCGCACGTTCTCCGCCGTCTGCTCCGCGTTCGTGAAGAAGCCCAGGTCGATCAGACCGAGGGAAACGAGCAGCACGTCCGCCCGGGACTCGCGGACCGCGTCCGCGATCAGTGGCACCATGTGCAGCCAGCCCTCGCCCCAGCCGGCCAGATGGGCGCGCGGGAAGTCGGGTTCGGCGTAGGCGTACGACGTCGGCGCGTCCGCGGCCTTGTCGTACAGCGTCTCGCGCGGACCGACGATCGTGCACGGGCCGCCGTACGTCGCGCACAGATGCCGCCACAGCCAGTAGCGCCATGTGTGTTCGCCCGCGCTGCCGATCGTCATGGAGTCGCCTACGGGCATGAACCTGAGCATCCGCTCATGATGGACGATCAGCGGGGAAGCCGGACGGGACGTATGGGACGGGCGGGATGTGAGGATCGACACGCACGACGGCCGCCGTTCGACGGATGGCAGGCTTGGGGCATGCGTCGATCGTTCGCGTTCCTCTCCGGGGCCCTTCTCGTCGGTGCGCTCGCGCTCGCCGCGCCGGCGCCCGCGTCCGCCGACGACGGCGGCTTCACCGTCAAGGACCCCCGGATCACCGAGTCGAGCGGGCTCGCCGCCTCCCGTCTCCACCCGGGGATCTACTGGACGCACAACGACAGCGACGACGGCCCGTACGTCTATGCGGTGGACGGTCGCACCGGAAAGACGGTGGCCACGCTCACCCTCCGCGGCATCGGCACGCCCCGTGACGTGGAGGCCGTCTCCATAGGCCCGGGCAACGAGATCTACCTCGGCGACATCGGCGACAACTTCGGCGGCAGGTGGCCGTACGTGTGGATCTACAAGCTGCCCGAGCCGAAGGTGCTCAAGGACCAGACGATCCGCGCCACCCAGTACGTCGTGAAGTACGCGGACGGCCCCAGGGACGCCGAGTCCCTGCTGGTCCACCCGAAGACCGGGCGCGTCTACATCATCGACAAGAAGGAGGATGGCGGCCACCTCTACGAGGGCCCGGCCAGGCTCTCCGCCACGGGGACGAACGTCTTCCGCCCCATCGCCGCCGTCGACCTGTGGGCCACCGACGCCGCCTTCTCGCCCGACGGCGAACAGCTCGCCGTGCGCGGTTACTTCGGCGGCATCGCATACGCGTGGAACGGCGGGCGGATCAAGAAGCAGGCCCGTCTGGACGTCCCCCTGCAGCGGCAGGGCGAGTCGGTCACCTACACGCTCGACGGCTCCGAGCTCCTGTACGGGAGCGAGGGCGCCGACAGCCCGGTGCAGCCCGAGAAGGCGCCCGGTCACCAGTCGTCCAAGTCACCCTCGGGGAAAGGGAGTACGCAGACCGGTGCCGGAAGCGGCTCGCCGCTGAACGCCGACTACAAGGTGGGCGCCCTGGTCATCGCCGCCGGCCTGGCCGTGGTCCTGGTCCTCAAACGCCTGCTGCGCCGCACCCCGCGCTAGTGCCGCGGCAGGCAACGTTTGCCCGTCAAGGAGCGGTGTCCGGTGCGTGCTCTGGGGGTACCCCCTGCTCGAAGAGCTTGGGGGAGTGCCG
>NZ_JBFBBS010000058.1:0-28260 GCF_040682835.1 Streptomyces sp. NPDC051104
TGACCCGATATGACAGCCATACCGCAACCAACGAGCCAGCCCAGCGCCGGTCACCGGCGGGCATCAGAAAACCATGTGCGAAGAACGGGACTAGGAGCGCCCGATGAGGTCGCGTGGTCTGGTGCCGTGCATCGCAAGGCGGAGGGTCTCCCGTGTACTGGGCGTACGCGGGCGACCCGACAACGCGGCGAGGTGCGGTGCCAGGCCGCGCGACCCGGGCGGGCGCAGTGCAAGGCCCCCTTACCTCTGCCCAGCGGGTTTCGGCACGGCTCAGGCAGTGGCCTGTCCCGGGGGAAGCAGCGGGCCGCAGTCCCACTGCTGGAAGATCAACCGGGTCTCCACCCGCGCCACTTCCCGCCGTGCCGTGAACTCGTCGAGCACCAGTCGCTGAAGATCCGCCATGTCCGCGACCGCGACATGCACGAGGTAGTCGTCCGGGCCGGTCAGGTGGAAGACGGTACGGGACTCGGGCAGCGCCCGGATGCGCTCCACGAACGGACCGACCAGCTCCCGCCGGTGCGGTCTGACCTGCACCGACAGCAGCGCTTCCAGGCCGCGCCCCAGCTTCGCCGGGTCCAGCCGCAGCTGATGGCCGAGGATCACGCCCGAGCGGCGCAGCCGGGTCACCCGGTCCAGGCAGGTCGAGGGCGCGACCCCGACCTGCGCGGCGAGGTCGCGGTAGGTGGCCCGGGCGTCGTTCTGCAAAAGCCGCAGCAGATGCAGATCCACCGGGTCCAGTACGACGGATTCGGCCATGCGCCGAACGTAACACGGGTTTCGCCGCCGTGACCCCGGCCGTTGTTCAGTCTGCCGTCCATGGATTCCCGTACTCATGACATGCGGAACGGATTCCCCGCGGGCGGTCCGTCCGGGCGCCGGGCGCTCGCCACCGAGGCCGTGCACGCCGGGCGCGAGGACCTCGTCGCCCTGGGGTTGCACGCCCCGCCCCTGGACTTGTCCACCACCTACCCCTGCCCGGACAGCCGGGGCGAGGCCGCCCGCCTCGACGCCTTCGCGGCCGACGGCGCCGAACTGGTGGGCCCGCCCGTCTACGGACGGCTCGGCAACCCGACCGTCGCCCGCTTCGAGACCGCGCTCGCCCGCCTGGAGGGCACCGAGAGCGCGGTCGCGTTCGCCAGCGGCATGGCCGCCCTGAGCGCCGTGCTGCTCGCCCGGGGCGCGCTGGGCCTGCGGCATGTCGTCGCGGTGCGACCGCTGTACGGCTGCAGCGACCACCTCCTGACCGCCGGGCTGCTCGGCTCCGAGGTGACCTGGACCGACCCGGCGGGCATCGAGGAGGCGCTGCGCCCGGACACCGGCCTGGTCATGGTCGAGTCCCCGGCCAACCCGACGCTCGCGGAGGTCGACCTGCGGGCGGTCGCGCACGCGTGCGGGTCGATTCCGCTGCTGGTGGACAACACCTTCGCCACGCCCGTGCTGCAGCGGCCCGTCGAGCAGGGGGCGCGCCTGGTGCTGCACAGTGCCACCAAGTACCTCGGCGGGCACGGCGACGTGATGGGCGGGGTGGTGGCCTGCGACGAGGAACTGGCACGCCGGCTGCGGCAGGTGCGCTTCGCGACGGGTGGGGTGCTGCATCCGCTCGCCGGCTATCTGCTGCTGCGCGGCCTCGCGACGCTGCCGGTACGGGTGCGGGCGGCCTCCGCCACTGCCGCCGAACTGGCCCGGCGCCTCGCCGCCGACCCGCGGATCGTCCGCGTCCACTACCCCCGCGTCGGGGGCGCGATGGTCGCCTTCGAGATCCACGGCGATCCCCACGCGGTGATCGCCGGGGTCCGTGTGATCACGCCCGCGGTGAGCCTCGGCAGCGTCGACACCCTCATCCAGCATCCGGCGTCCATCAGCCACCGCATCGTAGACGCCGAGGACCGCCGGGGCGCCGGGGTCAGCGACCGGTTGCTGCGGCTGTCGGTGGGCCTGGAGGACGCCGAGGACCTGTGGGCCGACCTGGAGCGGGCCCTGGGAGCGGAACAGGGCGGAGGCGATCGGCGCCGGGAGGAGATGGCCGGCCGGTAGCGGGCCCGGTCGCGGCATGGGGAACGGCCCGGCGGAGTGCGCCGGGCCGTTCCCCGTCGGTCGTGCGTGTGTGCCTCGTCAGTCGCGCGTGCTCCTCGAACCGGGCCGCTCGAACGCCTCGCCGTACGGCAGACGGGAGGCCACCGGGGTCGCGTCCAGGCGGGCCGTGACGACCAGGGTGCCCTCCTCGATCTGGTAGTCGAGGGGCAGCCCGAGGCCGCGCATCGCGGCGACCATGCCCGTGTTGGACGCCTGCGTGACCGCGTAGACGTTCTCGCAGCCCGCCTCGACCGCCATCGACACCAGACGGCCGAGGAGTTCGCTGCCGATGCCGCGCCGCTGCCACTCGTCCTCGACGAGCAGCGCGACCTCGGTCTCGTCGCCGTCCCACAGCAGATGGCCGAGGCCGACAATGCGGCCCGATCCCGTCTGCACGGCCAGGGTGCGGCCGAAGCGCGGGCTGAGCAGGTGGCCCAGATAGCGCTCCGCGTCATGGACCGGCCCGTGGTAGCGCATGCCCAGCGTGCGCGCCGAGCACCGGGCGTGCATCTCCTTCGCCGCCTTCAGGTCGGAGGTGTCGGCGCGCCGCACGGTGATCGCGTTGCCTTCCGGCAGCGTCAGCACGTCCTGGCTGCGCGGGATGCGCGGACCCAGCCGCGTGTCCAGGTCCACCAGCGCGCGTGCCCGCGCGAACTCCGTCGGCGTGAACGGCAGATACGGCCGCTCCACCGTGATCACGCCGCCTTCCGGCGCCCGCAGCCGCATCACCGTGTCCTCCAGGGCGCCCTCGACGGGAGCCTCCTCCTGGGCCCGGCCGGAGCCGGGGGAGACGGCGGGCAGGGAACGGATGGTGCACCGGCCGAGCAACTGCCGCAGGGCGAGGGGAAGTTCCGCCGCGTCCAGGGCGGTGCGCGCGGCGAGTCCGAGTACCCGGGTCGGGACGTCCACCAGGTCGTGTGCGTCGGCCCGCTCGATCCAGGTCCCGTCGCCGCCAGCCTGTGACACGGCCCGGGTGACCTCGCCCCCCTCCACGCCGGCGGGCGCCCGCAGCAGGAACTCGTCGACCGTGCCGTCCGCCAGCGGGTGTGTCTGCAGGCTGAGGATGTCGATGCGCAGCCTCGCCAGCCCCGTGCACAGCGCGGCCAGCGAGCCCGGCTCGTCCTTCACCGTCGTCCGCATCCGCCACAGCGTGCTCGCCCCGTCGGCCGCGTCGGTCCCGGACGGCCCGGCCTGCTCCGCCTCGGGGAGCGGCCGGGCGCCGGTATCGGCCGAGGGCGGCGCATGGCCGTGGCGGCGTGACCACCATGAGTGGAACGCGGCCGTCGCCACCAGCGCCACCGCCGAAATCACGAGGAGGGCGGGGCCGTCGGGCCCGTGCCCGACCAGGTTGGCCGTCACGTCCGCCACCGCGACCGCCGTGAACAGGGCGGCGAGCTCCACCAGGTCGCGTCGCCAGTGGTGCACCAGGCGGCCGTTCTTGGCGCGCCTCACATCAGACATGTCTGGAGTCATGCAAGTACTGTGCAGGAAGGGTGTTGCGTGATCACGAACGCTTTGTGACTGATCGGTTAAGTATAGATCTGTCCCTTTTGTTGCCTGTTGTACGAGATGCGTAGGTGGCGGCGACCGCGATGCCGCGCACCGGGGGATGACACCGGTGCGCGGCGCGGTGATCGAGGGTAGCCGAAGCGGCGGGCCCGTTACTGGCCCACGCGACCCGGCTGCAGCACCTGGGTGAACAGAACCGTACCGTCCTGCTCTCGCAGACGGACCGTCAACTCACCGCTGTCACCGTCGATGTCGACCTCACCGAAGAACTGGTAGCCGCCGGCGGGGGAGACGTTCGAGGCGGTCGGCGCCTTCACGAACACCCGCTCCGGGCCGAACGTGCCGTCGAGCGCGCTCGCCGGGAACGCGCCGGCGTTGAGCGGACCCGAGACGAACTCCCAGAAGGGTTCGAAGTCGGTGAAGGCGGCCCGCGAGGGGTGGTAGTGCTGCGCCGAGGTGTGGTGCACGTCGGCCGTCAGCCACAGCGTGCCCGTGATCCTCCGGTGCTTGATGAACCGCAGCAGCTCCGCGATCTGCAGCTCCCGCCCGAGCGGCGCGCCCGGGTCACCCTGTGCCACCGCCTCGAAGTTGGGCTTGTTCTCCATCGGGTCCGGCACGACCAGGCCGAGCGGCATGTCGGCGGCGATCACCTTCCAGACCGCGCATGATGCCGCCAACTCGCGCTTCAACCATTCGAGTTGCTCGGCACCGAGGATGCCCTGCGGGTCGACCGTCTGGTTGTCGGGTGAGTTGGGGTCGCGGTAGGTGCGCATGTCCAGCACGAACACGTCCAGCAGGGGGCCGTGCCGCATGACCCGGTAGACCCGGCCGTGCTTGTCGCCCGGCTGCAGCGTCGAGATCGGGAAGTACTCGCTGAACGCGCGCCGGGCGCGGGCGGCGAGCACGTCGATGCTCTTCTCGGTGTAGCGGGTGTCGGAGGAGGCGATCACCTCGCCCGGGTACCAGTTGTTGCGGACCTCGTGGTCGTCCCACTGGATGATCGACGGCACCTGGGCGTTGAACCGCTTGAGGTTCTCATCGAGCAGGTTGTAGCGGAAGTTGCCGCGGTACTCGGCCAGGGTCTCGGCGACCTTGGACTTCTCCTCGGTGCTGATGTTCCGCCAGGTGCTGCCGTCGGGCAGGGCCTGGGTGGCCGAGACGGGGCCGTCGGCGTAGATGTTGTCACCGCTGCACAGGAAGAAGTCCGGGTCCAGCTTCGCCATCGCGTCGTAGATCCGGTAACCGCCGCGGTCCGGGTTGATGCCCCAGCCCTGCCCGGCCAGGTCGCCCGACCACAGGAACCGCACCCCGCCGTGCCGCCCGGCGGGCGTCGTACGGAAGGTGCCGGTCGCCGGCTCGCCGGTGCGGCGAGGGTCGTCCGGGTCGGCCAGCAGCACCCGGTAGTGGATCTGCTCGCCGGCCGGCAGCCCGTGCAGCCGCGTGGTGCCGGTGAAGTCGGTGTCCGGGCCCAGCAGCGGCCCCTGCCATCTGCGCGGGTTGCGGAACGACTCCGTCGCGGCGGTCTCGACGATCATCCGGGCCGGGCGGTCCGAGCGCACCCAGACCAGACCGGAGTGGGCGGTCACGTCACCGGCCTGGACGCCCCATCCCGCCTTCGGGCGTCCCGACAGGGAGAATGCCGGCGCCGCGCCGAGCGCGGTGGGCAGGGTGAGGGCCGCAGAAGCGGCCAGGGAGCCGCGCAGCACGCTGCGGCGGCCGGGGAAGGGACGGTGTGACATGGGATGCGCCTCCAGGGACGTATTCCGGTCAATGGGCACCGCAACACCTACTGGTGCGCCACGGCGCGCACGGAAACCGCACGTGAACAACGGACCCCGGCCGCACGGTGAAGGACACACGTCACGCGCGCGTGGCGTCCCCCGTCACCCGTACGCCCTCCCGGACGTGTGCGGAGTGACAGGTGCGCGAAACCCAGCACCAGTCGTACGCCGTCGCCGGCCGCCGTCCCGTACGCGGACCACGGACGCACCGCCGAACCGGCCCCGGCCGCCCGCTCCAGGACCGCCCGGCCGGGTCAGCGGCTGCCGTCCAGGATGACCCGGGCGACCAGAGCGGGGTCGTCGTTCATCGGGACGTGCCCGCAGCCGGGCAGCCGCACCAGCCGGGCCCTGGGGATGATCCGCTTGGCGCGAACGCCCTGACGGTACAGCAGCAGCCGGTCCCTGGTGCCCCACGCCACGGTGACCGGCAGCCCGGGCACGTCCTCGGTGAACTGGACGGACGTGCCCGCCCGGAGGGTCTCGGCGAACCCCTCGGCGCGGGCCAGCGCCAGGGTCTCGGCGACGACGGCCTCGGGTGAACGGCGCCCGGGACGGGCGTAGATGGTGCTCGTCAGGACCGTTCGTCCGGCGGCCGTGCGCGACAGCCGCTCCACCACCGGCAGCGGCGTGTTCCGCGCGGCCTGCCGCATCGCGGAAAGGACCGTGAACGCGTACCGGCGCTCGACGGGGGTCCAGAAACCGGCGGGCGCGAGGGCGGTGACGGACCGTACGAGCTTCTCGCGGCCCAGCTCCAGGGCCAGCAGTCCGCCGAGGGAGTTGCCCGCCACGTGCGGACGCTCGATCCCCAGCGCCTCGCACAGCGAGCCGAGCGCCGGCACCACGGTCGCCAGGTCGTAGGCCAGCCCCTCCGGCAGGGCCGGAGACGCGCCGAAACCCGGGAGGTCGACAGCGATCACGTCCCGCTCGGTCGCCAGGATGTCCACGACCGGGTCCCAGGCCTGCCGGTGGTGGCCGATGCCGTGCAGCAGCAGGAGCGGTTCGCCCGCGCCCACGCGCGCGTAGGAGACGGTCACGGTCCGCGGGCCGTGCGGAGAAGGGACGCTGAAGGAGACCGTGGCCGGCATGGTGCTGCTCCTCGTCTGGGGGCACGGACGATGCGGTAGACAGCTTGTCAGCAATCGCTACCGGCGGGTAGCCCCGTGTCGACGCTGTTCGGCCACAGGCGGTCCGCCGGCCATTGTGCTGCGTCAACCGCCTTGTCTCCTGGACATGGTGGGAGCGTGTCGGATGGGATGGGACGGTGACGACCGACACCACGACCGAGGTCTTCGAAGAGCACCGTACGATCCTGATGGGAGTGGCCTACCGCATGCTCGGCCGGGTCGCCGACGCCGAGGACGTCGTCCAGGAGGCCTGGCTGCGCTGGTCCCGGGCCGACCGCGACGCGGTGCGCGAGCCGCGCGCCTACCTCGTCCGCGTCACCACCCGGCTGGCCGTCGACCGGCTGCGCCAGGCGCAGGCCCGCAAGGAGGACTACGTCGGGCCCTGGCTGCCCGAGCCCTACGTCACCGACTTCGGCGACACGGCGCCGGACGCGGCGGACAGGGCCGCGCTCGCCGACTCCGTCTCGCTCGCCGTCCTCGTCGTCCTGGAGTCCCTGTCGCCCCTTGAGCGCGCGGTGTTCGTGCTCAGGGAGGCCTTCGGATTCCCGTTCGGGGAGATCGCCGCCACCCTCGACCGCAGCGAGGCCGCGGTGCGCCAACTCGCCGCACGCGCCCGCAAGCACGTCGAGGAACGTCGGCCGCGCTACGACGTCGACCCCGCCGAACGCCGCGACCTGACCGAGCGTTTCCTCGCCGCGGCCGTCGAGGGCGACCTCAAGGGGCTGATGGAACTGCTCGCATCGGACGCACGGCTGGTCGGCGACAGCGGTGGTCGCGCCAAGGCACCGCTGCGCGTCCTTCAGACCGCGGACAAGGTCGGCCGGTTCCTCGCCGCCGTCGCCGGGCAGCGCCCGGCGGACATGTCGCTGCGCCACCTGGAGCTCAACGGCGGTCCCGCCCTGCTCGTCCTGTCCGGCGGCAAGCCCGACACCGTGTTCCAGGTGGACGTGGTGGACGGGCGGGTCCAGTGCGTCTACGTCATCCGCAACCCGGAGAAGCTGGCCTCCCTGCCGATCGACCGGCAACCGGAAGAGTGATCGGGAGGCCTCCGTACGAAAGAGTGATCGGGAGGCCTCGGTACGACGACGTCCCGCGAAGTCTCCCTGGCGCGAGGTCCGCGAACGGAGGCTTCGTCGACCTGTCGTACGCGTCGCCCACCGCGAACGCACTGTGAACGCTCCGTGACACACCGCCCGGGTACCGCGCAACCGATCGAGGATTGGTCTTGACCAAGGGTGGGGGCCGCCCTATGGTCGCAGAGAAGTGCAACAACCTTTAAAAAACAAGGGCGCTTAAAGCCGCCGGGCCACGGCGATCGCGGAGGACAGGGTGGGGACCACGCAGCTGGAATCGGTGCCGGAGCCCAAGTACTGGCACCTCAAGACCGTGCTCACCGAAGCACTCGACTCCGAGTTCTCCGTGGGCGAGATCCTGCCCAACGAACGGGACCTCGCCGCCAGGTTCGGCGTCGCCCGCGCCACGCTCCGCCAGGCGCTGGAACAGCTGGAGCTGGAAGGCCGCCTGCAGCGCCGCCGCGGGGTCGGCACCACTGTCGCCCCGCCGCGCGTCGGCGTGGCCGTGGGCGCCGAGGGGTACACCTGGCCGGGGGCGGTCGGCGACGACTGGCAGCCCACCGACTGCACGGACGTGGTCCCGCCCGCCGCGGTGGCCGACCTCCTGGAGACCGACCAGGGCGAGCAGGTGCACACGGTACGCCGCTCCCGCGTGTCGCACGGCCGGCCCGTGGCCGCCGAGCTGCTCTACATCCGGCACTCCTCGGTGCCCGACCTCTCGGCGATCGAAGCCCCCTCCGGTGCGGCACGCGCGCGTGCTGTGCTGCGCGAGCTGCAGCACCTGGAGCTGGAGGGCCGGGACCAGGCGGTCGAGCTGGGCTCGGTCAGCGCCGAGGACGCCAAGGAACTCGACCGGCTGCCCGGTGCGCCCGTCCTCGTCGTCACCACCCGCTTCCACTCCGGCGGCCGCACCGCGGCCGTCTCCGTCGCGACCTACCGCGCCGACACCTGCCGCCTGACCTTCGGGGGCGACATCGAGATCCACCACGGCCCGGAGCGCCGCGCCTCCTGACCACGCCGCCGCAGCCGGCATCGAAAGCCGCACCCGTCGCAGCCGGCATCGAAAGCCGCACCCGTCGCGCCCCGGTCATCCGGGGCGCGACGCCGTCCGGACACCTACGGGTCAGGGGCCGGGATTCAGCGCCGCGCCGTGACCGTCCCCTCCACGGCCAACAGCTGCTCCTCCACGTGGTCCAGCGCCAGCCGCAGCGCGCCCGTCGCCACCGCCGCCTCGCCCAGCTGCGACAGGGCCACCCTCGGGGGGCGCAGGCAGTAGCGGGCCAGCTCGTGGCGCAGCGGGTCCAGGACGCCGTCCAGGCCCACCGCCCAGCCTCCGATCACGACCAGTTCGGGGTCGAGTGCCAGGACGAGGGCCGCCACGTCGTGCACCAGCCGCTGCAGGAAACGGTCCACGGCGGCGCGGGCCCGCTGGTCGCCCTCACGGGCCAGCGCGAACACATCGGCCACCTGCTGCTCGTCCAGCGGCTGCAGCGGCTCGTCCGTGGTCGACAACAACGTCTCGGGCGTCGCCTCGCGGCCCAGCAGATGCAGCGCGCCGATCTCCCCGGCCGCCCCGCCGTAGCCGCGGTGCAGCCGACCGCCGATCAACGAACCGGCGCCGGGACTCAGCCCGACCAGCACGAACACCACGTCCTCGGACTCGGTGGCGGCGCCCTTCCAATGCTCCGCGACGGCCGCCGCGTTGGCGTCGTTCTCGACGAGGACCGGGCACTTGAAGGAGCGGCTGAGCCGTTCGCCCAGCCTCAGACCGGTCCACTCGGGCAGGGCCGTGCCCAGGCGCACCGTGCCGTCCGCCTCCACGATCCCGGGGGTGGCCACCCCGACCGCGCGTAGCGAACCACGGGACACGCCCGACCGGCGCAGCAGCTCGGCGACCGTGCTCCGCAGCCGCTCCAGCCGCTCGTCGGCCGGCGCTGACTCGTCGACCTCTTTGGAGAGGCTGCCGAGCTCACGGCCGTCGAGATCGGCGAGGAGAGCGGTCACCCTGTGCGCGCCGACGTCCAGCCCCAGCAGATGGCCCGCCTCCGCCCGGAACCGGAACCTGCGCGCGGGCCGTCCCTGCCGCCGGGCCGCGCCCTCCTCGGCCGCCGCCTCCACCACGAGCCCGGCCTCGATCAGCCCCTCGACGACTCCCTCGACGGTCGGCCGGGACAGCCCGGTCACCCGGGTGATCTCGGTGAGCGTCGCACAGTCCGTCGCGCGCAGCGCGTGCAGCACCACGGCGGAGTTGATCCGTCGCAGCAGAGAGGGGTCCCCGCCGGTCAGCCCCACCGTCGTCCTCCCAGGTCGTGCGCGTGTTGGCCGGATCGTACTCGGCACCGCGCCCTCCCGCGAGGGCCGGGCGCCGTCCGCGATCCGGCACGGCCACCGACCTCCTGCCCGACAAGGGAGGAAGGCCGTCCTGCGCGAGACGGCCGTGCCGGTTCTGTGGACGGGGCTCGCGGTGCGCCGGAGGTGCGGACGGCGGTGCTGCTGCTCGCGGGCGCGTGGAGTGCGGGCGCCAGGGCCCGTGACGGTCCGGTCCTCTGACGCCACACCAATTGTCAGTGGTGACTGGTCTACTGGACCCATGAACGTCGACGACCACCTGGCCACGATCGACCGGCTGTGTCTGCGCGAGTTCCCCGCGCGACCCGGCCGGTCGGACGTGGGGTTCGGGCGGCCCGGGTTCCACGTCGCCGAGTTAACGGTGAGCGTCGGCCTCGGGACGGGTGACGGCGCGGCACGGGAGCGCACAGCGGAGGACTTCGACGCGTGGAGGGAAGCGATCGCCCAGCGGCTGAACGACCGGTGGGGGCGGGGACAGCGCTGGGGGATGCTGACCCTCGGCGTGCGCAGGGCGCGCGGCGAGGAGATACCGCAGCCGTGGGCGCTGCTCGGCGACCTCGTGCATGAGGTGCACCTGTGGCAGGCGGACGGCACCGGCCGGTGGGTCGCCCTGGGAGTGGCCGAGCGCGACGAGACCGACGAGATACGACTCCTCGCGGTCGTCACGGCGATGGACCCGCCCTGACCGTTGTACTCTCCAAATGCGCTGCCTCGTCAAGGCCGAAGGGACGGATTGCAGTGCCGCGTATCCTGGTTGGCGCGGGCGCGGGGCCTTGCATGCCTGGAGGGGCAGCCGTGAGGCCCATGCGTGAACTACTCATCGACGCCTGGTCGTGGCGCAACTACAAGCAGGCGATGGCCCACCCCAACAGGCCGGGCAGCTCGCCTACACCGGCACCGCCGTCAAGAACGTGCAGGACTCGCCGACGAGCCCGATGCTGCAGGCCCACTTCGACACCGAGGACGACCTCAAGGCCAGCGGCCTGCCCTACACCGTCCTGCGCAACTCCATGTACACCGACGTCCTGCCGGTCTTCCTCGGAGCCGACGCCGCCGACCGCGGCGTCCACCTGGCCGCCGCAGCCGGCAGGGTCCCCTTCGCGCTGCGCCGGGAAATGGCCGAAGCCGCCGCCAACGTTCTCCTCCAGGACGGCCACCAGGGCAAGACCTACCACCTCACCGCCACCAGCACGTACCTTCGGCGACGTGGCCCGGGTCCTGTCCGACCTGACCGGCAAGCACGTCCCCTACACGAGCCCCACCCCCGAAGCCTTCGCCGACGCCCTGCGCTCCGCCGGCGTCCCCGAACCCGGCGTCGGCGTCCTCTCCGCCTTCGTCACCGGCATGCGCGAAGGCCGCCACAACCAACCTCCTCACCGACGACCTCGCCACCCTCCTCGGACGCGAACCCGCCTCCCTCGGCCAGGGCGTCGCCGAGGTCTACCACCTGTAATCCGCCCCTCCGAAATCGGCCGCGCCGGGCAGGCACCCGGCCTGCAACCCAAGGCTGGGCACCCAAGCACACGGGTGCCTACCCTTGCTGGTCCCACGTCGCAAGCCGCGGCGAATACCGCAATTTTCGAATACTGACCCTTCACCAGTGGGCCCGCACCCCCACCGAAACGATCACCGCTGGCATCACCGGCCCCGCCACCGCGCTGCTCCTCGCCCGCTACGACAGGGAGCAGCGGCTGCGTATGGTCGCCCGCACCACCCTCCTCCGCGCACCGTCAAAAGTCACGGCCGGTGCCGGCACGCGAACACGCGGGACCCGACGGCTCGTACCAGGTCCGGAGATCCGGCCCGTCGACGCGCGTTGATCGGACGCCGTCACGTCGGGCTGCCATCCTGGCGGTTCCACACCGTCTCAGGAGGCCCTCATGTCCGAGCCGTCCGTCCTCGCATCGCTCGTGTCCGGGTTGCGGAGTGGGTCGATCGAGGTCGTCGACCTCACGTCCCCGCTGTCGTCCTCGACGCCGGTCATCCAGCTGCCGCCCGAGTTCGGCCAGAGCGCGGTGTTCGAACTGGAGGAGATCAGCCGGTACGACGACCGGGGTCCGGCCTGGTACTGGAACAACTTCCGCAGCGGCGAGCACACCGGCACCCACTTCGACGCCCCGAACCACTGGGCCACCGGGAAGGACCTCGCCGACGTGGCGTCGGTGCCGGTGCGCCGGCTCATCGCGCCGGCGGCCGTGCTGGACTTCACCGCCGAGGCGCAGGCGGACCCGGACTTCCTCGTCGAGGTGGACCACGTCAAGGCCTGGGAGGCCGGGAACGGGCCGTTGCCCGACGGCGGCTGGCTGCTGCTGCGCACCGGCTGGGACGCCCGCTCGGACTCGCAAGAGGCCTTCCTGAACGCGGACGAGAACGGCCCGCACACCCCCGGCCTGTCCCCGGAGTGCGCCCGCTGGGTGGCCCAGGAGTCGCCGGTGATCGGCCTCGGCGTCGAGACCGTGGGCACCGACGCCGGACGCGGGCACGCCTTCGACCCGGCCTTCCCCTGCCACTCCTATCTCATGGGCAGCGGCAAGTACGGGCTGACCCAGTTGCGGAACCTGGGGACGCTGCCGCCGACCGGAAGCGTCGTCGTCGCGGGACCGTTGCCCATCGTCACCGGGTCCGGGGCTCCGGCGCGGGTGCTCGCGCTGGTGGAGCGGTCGTGAAGGCCGCGGAGGCCGTCGGGCGGGCACTGGTCGCGGCCGGAGTCGGTCAGGTCTTCGGCGTGGTCGGATCGGGCAACTTCCATCTGACCAACGCCATGATCGCGGCCGGGGCGCGGTTCGTCGCCGCACGCCACGAAGGCGGCGCCGCCACGATGGCCGACGCCTACGCCCGCATGAGCGGCGCGGTGGCCGCGGTGAGCCTCCATCAGGGCCCCGGCCTGACGAACGCCCTCACCGGGATCACCGAGGCGGCCAAGAGCCGTACGCCGCTTGTCGTACTGGCCGCCGAGGTGACCGAGCCCCGGTCCAACTTCCACATCGACCAGGAGGCCCTGGCCTGCTCGGTGGGCGCAGTCCCGATGCGGGTCACGTCGGCGCAGGACGCGGTGGCGCAAGCCTGCGAGGCGGTGCGACGGGCCGTGCACGAACGGTGCACCGTCCTGCTGAACCTCCCCTTGGAGGTCCAGGCCCTTGACGTGCCCGCGAGTCTGCCGGAGGGAGCCGCGCCGCCGCCGGAACGGGCGGCGGTCGAGCCCACCGCGGCGGACGTGGCGGCCCTGGCGCAGGTGCTCGAACGGGCCCGTCGGCCGGTCTTCGTGGCCGGCCGGGGAGCGCGTTCGCCGGGCGCTCGGGACGCCCTGGCGGCCCTCAGCGAGCGTTGCGGCGCGCTGCCGGCGACCTCGGCCGTGGCCCGCGGGCTGTTCCACGGCAACCCGTGGTCCCTCGACGTGTCCGGAGGCTTCGCCTCGCCCCTGACGGCCGAACTCGTCCGAGGCGCGGATCTCGTCGTGGGCTGGGGCTGCACCCTGAACATGTGGACGACGCGGCACGGCCGCCTGATCGGTGCCGACGCCACCGTGGCGCAGGTCGACGACGACGCGTCGGCGCTCGGTCGGCACCGGGAGGTGCACGTCGGGGTCACCGGCGACGTGGAGCTCACGGCTCGGCGCCTCCTCGACTCGGGCCCGGAGCGACGACGGCGGGGTTACCGGACACCGGACGTCGCCGCGGCCCTCGCCGCGCGGGGGCGCTGGCGGGACGTGCCCTACGAGGACACGAGCGGCCACGAGCGGATCGACCCGCGGACGCTGAGCATCGCGCTCGACGACCTCCTCCCGGCGGAGCGGGTGATCGGCGTGGACTCCGGCAACTTCATGGGCTACCCGAGTATGTACCTGTCCGTGCCGGACGAGAACGGCTTCTGCTTCACGCAGGCGTTCCAGTCGATCGGCCTAGGGCTCGCGACCGCGATCGGCGCGGCGCTGGCGCGGCCCGACCGGCTGCCGGTGGCCGCGCTCGGGGACGGCGGCGCGCTCATGGGCGCCGCGGAGCTCGACACGGTGCGCCGGCTCGGGCTGCCCATGGTGGTCGTCGTCTACAACGACGAGGCCTACGGGGCCGAGGTGCACCACTTCGGGCCCGAGGGCCATCCGCTCGGGACGGTCCGGTTCCCGCCGACTGACATCGCCGCCGTGGCACGGGGTTACGGGTTCGAGGCCGTGACCGTGCGCACACCGGCGGACCTGAAGGCCGTCGAGGACTGGGTCGCCGGGCCGCGGTCGCTGCCCCTGCTCGTCGACGCCAAGGTGGTCGGCGATCGAGGGGCCTGGTGGCTGGAGGAGGCGTTCCGCGGCCACTGAGCGCGGGCTGCGGCCGCGCCCGTCCGCCACGGGGAGCGGACGAGCGGGGCCGTCATCACGCAGATCGGCGACCAGTTCCTCATGGAGCGGGCGACGGGCATCACCTCTCCGCCCGCGCAGGCCACCGGCATGCGCCTGGGCACTGGCCCCACCGCGACCGCGAAGACCGGCGCCGGTGCGGCGCTGGTCACGTACCTGTCCGGCTCCAACAAGGGGTTCGAGACGCCACGTACCCGCAGTCGAGTCTGTCGGCGCCGAACGACCTGCGGCACACTCAGCCGCCCTCCCTGCGCGCGACCGAAGGGCGGGAGGCAGTACCGGAAAGCACGTCACCCACCCGACGCCGATCATCAAGCACCTCCGCAGGTCAGCGCACCCGGCCCCGTGGCTTCGACGGCATCGCCGGCGGCTCCGGAGCCGGCAGCGGAGCACCGTCGTACCCCTTCACCTCCCCGAACCGCGTCCCTTCCATCCAGTCCCGACGTGCCTGCTCGATCTCCTCCTGGGTGGGGCCGATCCAGTTCCAGAACATGGCGAACCTTGCGCGCATCAGCGCAGGTCAGCGGCGTTCCGGACCTCCGACGGTGAGCCAAACTGTCAGCATCGGTCCCGGAGGAGTCAGCAACCGTGAGTCGCCCACGCCGCGGTCGACCTGTTCATCACCCAAGGCGTCGCCGCGACCACGGGCGAGCAGATCGGGCAGGCCGTCGGCGTCTCGGCGCGGACCGTCTGGCGCTACTTCCCACCAAAGAGAGCTGCGTACAGCCCCTGTTCTCAACCGGCATCGACACGATCGCCGCCGCACTGCGGCAGTGGCATCCCGGCCGCCCCCTCCTAGTCCTAGTGCCGCAACAGGCAACGTTCGCCCCGTCGCGACGCCCGGCACTCCCCCAAGCTCTCGGCTTCGCTCGAGCAGGGGGGGACCCCCACCCCCAAGCTCTCGGCTTCGCTCGAGCAGGGGGGGACCCCCACCCCCAAGCTCTTCGAGCAGGGGGGACCCCCACTCGCCGCACCGGCCGAAAGCCCAAGTACGTCCAGTACGAGGACTTCCGGCCGGCACTCCCCCAAGCTCTTCGAGCAGGGGGTACCCCCAGAGCACGCACCGGACGCCGCTCCTTGACGGGCAAACGTCGCCTGCCGCGGCACCAGGGGAGAAGCGCCGAATTCATGCCGATTCCAGCCGGAGTACACCGGGCCGGTGAGGATTGTCAGTGACGCGTGCTCTCATTGAGGGCATGATCGACGACTACGAAACCATCGACGGGTTTCTCGCGCACGGCACGGCAGACGTCGAGGAGGCCGTGCGCAAGGCGGCCGCCACCGAGATCATGCCGCGCTTCTGCCGGCTCGCCGCGCACGAGATCGACGAGAAGAACGGACCGCACGACCTGGTCACGGACGCCGACCGCAACGCCGAGGCCTACCTCACCGAGGTGCTCCCGAGGCTGCTTCCCGGCTCGGTCGTGGTGGGCGAGGAGGCGGTGCACGCCAACCCGGTGACGTACGAGGCCATCCGGGGCGAGGCCCCCGTCTGGATCGTCGACCCGGTCGACGGCACCCGCCAGTTCGTGCACGGCGACCCCGGGTTCTGCACGCTGGTCGCGCTCTCCCAGGGCGGTGTCGTACGCGCATCGTGGACGTACGCCCCGGCCCTGGACCGCCTCGCCACGGCGGTACGGGGGAAGGGCGCGTTCCTCGACGGCGAGCGCCTGCGAGCGGGCTCTCCCACGGCGGGCCGCGACCTGGAGGTGGCCACGTCGCACCCCGACTACACCACGGACGAGGAGAAGCGCGCGCTGCTCGGACTGTGGACGGCCGGCGTCCGCCCGCGCCCGTGCGGCTCGGCCGGCCTGGAGTACCTCCATATCGCGCAGGGCCTGCTCGACGCCACGGCCTTCTCCTGGGAGGCGGCCTGGGACCACGCGGCCGGCCTGCTGCTGGTCGAGGAGGCGGGCGGCGCGCACCTCACCCTGAGGGGCGAACCGTTCCGGATCACCGGCGGCAACGCGCTGCCGTTCACCGCGGCACGGGACGCGGACGCGGCGCGCCGGGTGGTGGAGCTGCTGTCGGGCGCCGCCTGACCTTCCCCTGTACCCGAGGCGTGTCAGACCTCCGGCATATCCTGATCTCCTGTGGCCGTCGGCTGACGAAGGAGTCCGAAGGTGCCGTCGATGCTCGATGCGGTCGTGGTGGGGGCGGGGCCCAATGGGCTGACGGCTGCCGTGGAGCTGGCCCGTCGCGGTTTCTCCGTGGCCGTCTTCGAGGCGCGCGGCACCGTCGGCGGCGGCGCCCGCACCGAGGAGCTGACGCTGCCCGGTTTCCGTCATGACCCGTGCTCGGCCGCTCACCCCCTCGGCATCAATTCGCCCGCGTTCCGTGCCATGCCTCTCGAGCGGTACGGCCTTCAGTGGCTGCACGCCGAGCTGCCGATGGCGCACCCCTTCCCCGACGGCACGGCCGCGGTGCTGTCCCGGTCGGTGGCCGAGACGGCCGCCTCGCTCGGCCCGCGCGACGCGGGAGCGTACCGCCGGCTCGTCGCGCCGTTCCTGAGCCGCTGGGACACCCTGGCCCGGGACTTCATGTCCCTGCCCGGGACCGCGCTGCCCCGGGACCCGGTCACCCTCGCCCGCTTCGGCATCGTGGGCCTGCCCCCGTCCACCTGGCTGATGCGCCGCTTCCACGACGAGCGCGCGAAGACCCTGTTCGCCGGGCTCGTCGCCCACGTGATCGCCCCGCTCGGCGGTTTCGCCACCGGCGCGATCGGCCTGGTCTTCGCCCTCGCGGCGCACGCCCGCGGCTGGCCGGTCGCCCGCGGCGGCTCCCAGTCGATCTCCGACGCCCTCGCCGCGTACCTGAAGGACCTGGGCGGCACCGTCCACACCGACTACGAGGTCAAGCGGCTCGACGACCTGCCCCCGGCACGCGCCTACATCTTCGACACCTCGCCCACCGCGCTGGCGCGTATCGCCGGCCTCGGACGCTACTACGACGGCTACCGCTACGGCGCCGGCGTCTTCAAGATCGACTACGCGCTGGACGGCCCGGTCCCGTGGACCGCGAAGGAACCGCGCGTCGCCGGTACCGTGCAGATCGGCGCCGACAGCGCGGAGATCGGCGCCGCCCTGCGCGCCGCGTCCCGGGAGGGCCGCGCGCCCGACCGGCCGTTCCTCATCGCCGTGCAGCCCGGCGTCGCCGACCCCACCCGGGCCCCGGCGGGCAAGCAGGTCTTCTGGGTCTACGGCCATGTGCCCAACGGCTGGCGCGGAGACCTCACCGACGCCATGGAACGCCAACTGGAGCGCTTCGCCCCCGGGTTCCGCGACCGCGTCCTCGCCCGCGCCACCGCCGGCCCGCCCGAACTGGCCGCCCGCAACGCCAACTATGTGGGCGGCGACATCGCCTCCGGCGCGGCGTCCGGCCTCCAGCTCCTGCTGCGCCCCAAGGTGTCCCTGTCCCCGTACAGCACCCCGCACCCGGCCGTCTTCATCTGCTCCTCGGCCACCCCACCGGGCCCGGGCGTGCACGGCATGTCGGGGCACAACGCGGCGAAGGCGGTCTGGCGGAGGCTGAGGCAGCGATGACCGCCATCACGCTGGTCAAGGGCGACATCACCCGGCAGAGCGCCGACGCGATCGTCAACGCGGCCAATTCGTCGCTGCTCGGCGGGGGAGGGGTGGACGGCGCGATCCATCGGCGAGGTGGTCCGGCGATCCTCGAGGAGTGCCGCGCGCTGCGCGCCTCCCGGTACGGCAAGGGACTGTCCACGGGCCGGGCGGTCGCCACCACAGCGGGTGAACTGCACGCACGCTGGGTGATCCACACGGTCGGTCCCCGCTTCAGCCCCCAGGAGGACCGGTCGGAGCTGCTGGCCTCCTGCTACCGGGAGTCGCTGCGCCTCGCCGACGAACTCGGTGCCCGCACGGTGGCGTTCCCGGCCGTGTCCGCCGGCATCTACGGGTGGCCGATCGACGACGCCGCCCGCATCGCGGTGGCCACGGTCAGGGCCACGGAGACGGCCGTCGAGGAGGTCAGGTTCGTCCTCTTCGACGAGCGGGCGTACGAGGCGTTCGCAGCGCAGCTCCCCTGAGCGCCCGCTCATTCCCGGCGCCCGCCTCATTCCCAGCGCCTGCTCATTCCCCGCGACCGCTCATCCCCCAGACCGCTCATCCCCGCGACCGTCGGTGAGGCCACGATGTCCTTTCCGGGGCCGTTGGGGATGGAGTGACTCTTGAGCGGGCAGATATAGAACATGGCATACCAGGCATTCCGGACACATCACCCGGAGGACCCGCCGTGATCACCCATCCCGCCTATGGGTCCGATCCCTGGTGCATCCGCGAGACCGGGCTCGACCTGGACGTCCTGGCACAGAGCGAATCGGTCTTCGCCCTGTCCAACGGACACATCGGCTGGCGAGGCAACCTCGAGGAGGGGGAGCCGCACGGACTGCCCGGCTGCTACCTCAACGGCGTCCACGAAGTACACCCGCTGCCCTACGCCGAGGCCGGATACGGCTATCCGGAGGCCGGCCAGACGGTCATCAACGTCACCGACGGCAAGCTCATCCGCCTCCTCGTCGACGACGAGCAGGTCGACCTGCGCTACGGGCGTCTCCTCTCGCACGAACGGGTCCTCGATCTGCGGGCCGGGGTACTGCACCGCGTCTGCGAATGGGTCTCGCCGGTGGGAAAGGCCGTTCGTGTGCGCTCCACCCGCCTGGTGTCCTTCACCCACCGGGCCGTCGCCGCGATCGCCTACGAGGTGGAGCCGCTGGACGACGAGGTGCGCGTCGTCATCCAGTCCGAACTCGTCGCCAACGAGCCCATGCCGCGGCCCAGCGACGATCCGCGGGTCGCCGCCGCCCTGGAATCCCCGCTACGGCCCGAGGAGCACCACGCCGAAGGGGCCCGGCTGCGCCTGATCCACCGCACCGAGCGCAGCGGACTGCGGGTCGCGGCCGCCGCCGACCACATCGTGCAGGGTCCGGCATCCACCCAGACAGCCGGAGAGAGCGCGCACGACGTCGCCCGGTTCACCGTCATCGCCGACCTCAGGGCGGGCGAGAAGCTCCGCCTGGAGAAGCTGGTCTCCTACGGTTGGTCCTCGCTGCGCTCACTGCCGTCCCTGAGGGACCAGGCGGAGGCCGCGCTCGCCGAGGCGCGCAGCACGGGCTGGCACGGCCTGGCCGACGAGCAGCGGGCCGTCCTGGACGAGTTCTGGGCGTACGCCGACGTGGAGGTGGACGGCGACGCGGAGATCCAGCAGGCCGTCCGCTTCGCGCTCTTCCATGTGCTGCAGGCCGCCGCCCGGGCCGAGCAGCGGGCGATCCCGGCCAAGGGCCTGACGGGCTCCGGCTATGACGGGCACGCCTTCTGGGACACCGAGACCTACGTTCTGCCGGTGCTCATCTTCGCCCACCCGCGCAGCGCCACCGCGGCGCTGCGCTGGCGCCAGGACACCCTGCCGGCGGCCCGCGCCCGCGCCCGGCAACTCGGCCTCGAGGGGGCCGCCTTCCCATGGCGCACCATCGACGGCGCGGAGTGCTCCGGTTACTGGCCGGCCGGCGCCGCGGCCTTCCACATCAACGCCGACATCGCCCATGCCGTCCTGCGCTACGTCTCGGTCTCCGGCGACCAGGACTTCGAACGCGACACCGGCGTGGAACTCCTGGTGGAAACCGCTCGGTTGTGGTGCTCCCTCGGCCACCACGACTCCCAGGGCCGCTTCCACATCGACGGCGTCACCGGCCCCGACGAGTACAGCGCGCTCGCGGACGACAACACCTACACCAATCTCATGGCCCAGGAGAACCTGCGGGCCGCCGCCGATGCCGCCGAACGCCACCCCGAGCAGGCCGCCGCGCTCGGCGTGACCGAGGACGAGACGGCCGCATGGCGCACCGCCGCCAAGGCGATGACCGTCGCCTACAACAGCGCCCTAGGCATCCACGAGCAGGCCGCGGACTTCACCCGCCACCAGGTCTGGGACTTCTCCCGCACCCGGCCGGAGGACTACCCGCTGCTGCTGCACTACCCGTACCTCCAGATCTACCGGAAGCAGGTGGTCAAACAGGCGGACCTCGTGCTGGCGATGTACCTGCGTGGCGACGCCTTCGACGAGGGCGAGAAGGCGCGGAACTTCGCCTACTACGAACCGCTCACCGTCCGTGACTCCTCCTTGTCGGCGAGCGTGCAGGCCGTCATCGCAGCCGAGGTCGGCCACCTGCGCCTGGCCTACGACTACCTCGGCGAGGCGGCGCTGATGGACTTGGACGACCTGGAGAACAACACCCGCGACGGCCTGCACATCGCGTCACTGGCAGGCTCCTGGATCGCGCTGGTCGCCGGCTTCGGCGGTATGCGCTACCACACCGGAACCCTGTACTTCGCGCCCCGGCTGCCCGACAGTCTCAGCCGGCTGGCCTTCTCGGTCCACGTCCGCGGCCAGTGCCTCCGGGTGGAGATCACCGACTCCCGGGCCACGTACACGCTGGTGAAGGGGGAATCGGTCCGGATCAGGCACTACGGGGAGCCGGTGACCGTGACCGGCGACACCGCGCAGACCCGTCCCGTGAAACCCTCGCCCCCCTTGCCGCAGCCTTCCCAGCCGCCCGGACGCCACCCCGAGCGCCCCCACTGAACACGAAGACCTCGTGCTGCCGCTGTGTGGGGGCGGCCCGGAGGCGATCGATGCAGCGGCACAGCGATCGGGGTAACGGCAGGTCGCCACAGCCACATGTCGGATTTCCGCCAGCCCGGCGCGCTCCGGTGCCCGATGCTTGAGGCATGCGGAACGCGATGCACACCGACCGGGAGCGCTGTGTGCGCGCCGTCCAGTCCAAGGACGCGCGCTTCGACGGCTGGTTCTACACAGCGGTCCTGACCACGCGGATCTACTGCCGCCCCAGCTGCCCGGCGGTACCGCCCAAACCGGCGAACATGACGTTCTACCCGAGCGCCGCCGCCTGCCAGCAGGCCGGGTTCCGGGCCTGCAAGCGGTGCCGCCCGGACACCAGCCCCGGCTCCCCCGAATGGAACCAGCGCGCCGACCTCGTCGCCCGCGCCATGCGGCTGATCGGCGACGGCGTCGTGGACCGCGAGGGCGTGCCCGGCCTCGCCGCCCGCCTCGGGTACAGCACCCGCCAGATCGAGCGCCAGCTCCTCGCCGAACTCGGCGCCGGGCCGCTCGCGCTCGCCCGGGCGCAGCGCGCCCAGACCGCCCGGCTGCTCATCGAGACGACCGGGCTGCCGATGGCGGAGATCGCGTTCGCGGCCGGGTTCTCCTCGATCCGCACCTTCAACGACACCGTCCGCGAGGTCTTCGCGCTCTCCCCGAGCGAGCTGCGCGCCCGTCTGCCCCGGCAGACGGTGGCCGCACCGGGCGTCCTCGGCCTCAGGCTGCCGTTCCGCGCCCCGCTCAATCCCGACAACCTCTTCGGTCACCTCGCCGCCACCGCCGTACCCGGCGTGGAGGAATGGCTCCCCCACAGCCTTGACGACGTGGGAGGTACCCCCATCGGCGCGTACCGGCGCACGCTCCGGCTTCCGTACGGACACGGCATCGTGGCGCTGACCCCGCGGCCCGACCACATCGCCTGCCGCCTCAGCCTCAGCGACATGCGCGACCTGGCCGTCGCCATCAGCCGCTGCCGCCGCATGCTCGACCTGGACGCCGACCCGGTCGCCGTGGACGACCAGCTGCGCACGGACCCGGTGCTGGCGCCCCTCGTCGACAAGGCCCCCGGCCGCCGGGTGCCGCGCACCGTGGACGAGGCCGAGTTCGCCCTACGGGCCGTCCTCGGCCAGCAGGTCTCCACGGCTGCCGCACGCACCCACGCGGCCCGCCTGGTCACCGCGCACGGCGAGGCCGTCGAGGACCCCGAAGGCGGCCTCACCCACCTCTTCCCGGCACCGGAGGCCCTCGCCGCACTCGACCCCGAGTCGCTGGCGATGCCCCGCACCCGCCGGACGACCTTCACGACCCTCGTCCGTCGACTCGCCGAGCGATCCATCCACCTGGGCGTCGAGAGCGACTGGGAGGAGACCCGCGCCCGGTTGCTCGCACTCCCCGGCTTCGGCCCCTGGACGGTCGACGTGATCGCCATGCGCGCCCTCGGCGACCCAGACGCCTTCCTGCCCACCGACCTCGGCATCAGGCGCGCCGCACAGGAACTCGGCCTGCCGTCGACCCCGGCGGCACTCACCGCACGCGCGGCGGCCTGGCGGCCGTGGCGGGCGTACGCGGTCCAGTACCTGTGGGCGACGGACAGCCACCCGATCAACTTCCTTCCGGTATAAGGACACACAGTGAAGCAGCACACGATCATCGACAGCCCCTACGGCCCCCTCACCCTCGTCGCCGACGACGGCGTCCTGTGCGGCCTCTACATGACCGACCAGCGCCACCGCCCGTCGGAGGAGACCTTCGGTGAGCGGGGGGAGGCCGCATTCGCCGAGGCGGAGGAGCAGCTGGAGGCGTACTTCGCGGGCGACTTGAAGGAGTTCGCCCTCGAACTGCGTCTGAACGGCACTTCGTTCCAGCGCGGAGTCTGGGACCAGCTGCGCCGCATCCCCTACGGCGAGACCCGCTCCTACGGCCAACTGGCCGACGCCCTCGGCAATCCCGGCGCCTCCCGCGCGGTGGGCCTGGCCAACGGCAGGAACCCCATCGGCATCATCGTCCCCTGCCACCGAGTCATCGGCGCGAGCGGCGGCCTGACGGGCTACGGCGGCGGACTGGACCGCAAGCGCCGGCTGCTGGAGTTCGAACGGGGATCGGCGTTGTTCTAGTGCCGCGGCAGGCAACGTTTGCCCGTCAAGGAGCGGTGTCCGGTGCGTGCTCTGGGGGTACCCCCTGCTCGAAGAGCTTGGGGGAGTGCCGGACGGAAGTCCTCGTACTGGATGTACTTGGGCTTTCGGCCGGTGCGGCGAGTGGGGGTGCCCCCTGCTCGAAGAGCTTGGGGGTGGGGGTCCCCCCTGCTCGAGCGAAGCCGAGAGCTTGGGGGAGTGCCGGGCGTCGCGACGGGGCGAACGTTGCCTGTTGCGGCACTAGGGCTGCCTACCCCTCCCGGAGACTGCGCAGCAGAGCGGGCAGCGTGGTGCCGATCGGCTCCCGTACGACCTCGTCGGCCCGGTCGTCGTACGGCGTCGGCTCGGCGTTGACGATGATCAGCCGTGCGCCGTGGTCGGCGGCCAGGCCCGCGAGGCCGGCGGCGGGCTCGACTTGGAGGCTGCTGCCGACCGCGATGAACACCGTGCACGCCTTGGTGATCGCCACGGCCTCGCCCAGCACCTCCGGGTCCAGCCGCTCACCGAACATCACGGTCGCCGACTTGAGGATCCCGCCGCACTCCAGGCACGGCGGGTCGTCCTCTCCGGCCTCGACCCGGGCCAGCGCGTCCTCCATCGGGCCGCGTGCACGGCACCTCGTGCAGACCACGCTGCGGGCGGTGCCGTGCAGTTCGAGCACCTTGCGGGCGGGCACCCCGGCGAGCTGGTGCAGCCCGTCCACGTTCTGCGTGATCACCCGCACGGGCACCCCGGACCGCTCCAGCTCGGCCACGGCCCGGTGCGCGGCGTTCGGCTCGGCGTTCAGGGCCTGGTTCTGCCGCCGCATCTGCCACGAGCGCCGCCGGATCTCCGGATCGCTCATGTAGTACTGGTACGTCACGAGCTTCTCGGCCTCGGGGTCCCGTCGCCACAGCCCGTTCGGCCCGCGATAGTCGGGGATCCCGGAATCGGTGGAGATACCGGCGCCGCTGAGGACGGCGACGAGAGGCCTGTTCATAGGCCGAGCGTAGGACGCCTGCCACCTCGGAGCGAACGGGTATCGCGACGGAGCCCGTCTCCGTCGGTCGGCGGCGCGCTGGGTTCCGCCACGACCGACGGACGCATGTGTCCGATGGATTCACCGGGACATGTTCAGCGTCGCGACGGTCGGCCCGGTCTCGTCGGCAGCATCGTGTGGGCGACCAGGTAGTCGGGTCGTCGTGGTTCGCCGCCGCGGCAGCAGCCGGCCGCGCACCGGACGCCACGGGACTCAGCCCGGTGAGCAGGGAGCCCGCCACGACGGCGGTCCCCAGCCGTGCCAGGCGCCTGCCGGCACGGGACCTCGAGGGTGCGGGCTCGGACTTGGCAGCCGACCGCCGGCTGTGTTCGGGCTCAAGGGGCACGACATTTCCTCTCCACGGCGGTGATCACCAGCGGGAGCGTAATGTCGGGCAAATCGGCGCAAATGCCGGACACGCCGTAACTAAGGAAGCATCATCCTTTTATATGACTTATTCATGCATCTCTATCCGCTCGAGCTCGGCCGGATCTGCCGACCCGGTGGCCGTTCTCCAGCTCCGCCGTGCCCGCGCCGTCCGCCAGCACGTCGAGGGCGGCGAGCACGCGGCGGCCGAGGGCACCCGGCAGGTAGTCGGTGAGTTCCTCACGCGGCACCAGGCGCCAGGACAGCAGCTCCTCCTCCTGCAGCCGGATCGCCTTGAAGTCGTCCTCACCGAGGATCCCGCCGTCGTACAGGTAGGCGACCAGCGGCGGGCGTCCCGTTCCGTGCACCCAGTCGACCGCGAGCAGCCGGCCCAGCTCGCGGTCGAGGCCGATCTCCTCCAGCGTCTCGCGGCGCGCACCCTGACGCGGGGTCTCGCCGTCGTCCGACTCGATCGTGCCGCCCGGGAGCGCCCACCCCTCACGGTAGTTGGGCTCGACGAGCAGCACCCGCCCGCCGGCGTCGCGGAAGAGGGCGGCCGCGCCGGACAGGACACGGGGGAGGGACGCGATGTACGCGGCGAAGTCTGGAGTCGTCATCCAGGAAGGGTAACCAGTGCGAGTGGCCACCGGTGGTGGCCACTCACGGTCCCGCCTGGTCAGGAGGCGGCGGACGTCAGGTACGTCAGGTACACACCTCCCGCGCAGTCGGGCATCGTCCGAAGAGTCCAGCGGCCCTCCACCGTCCGGGAGGAGAAGTTCGACTCGGCGTCGTCCTCCTCCACCTCGCCCTCCTTCAGCGCGTATCCGGCCTTGGGGAGCTGTTTCTGCAGGAAGGCGAGCGCGGAGCCGAAGCCGCCGCGTACGACGGTGGACACGACCAGCCGGTCGCCGGTGCGGTGCTCCACCGAGGTCACGACCGCGCCCTCGGGCACCGGCAGGTCGGCCGGAAACTCCTTGGGCAGCGGAAGTGAGGCGGCGGTGGGGCAGCCGGCGGGCGCCGGAGCGGCGGACGCCTCCTCGGCCGCCCGGCCTGCTCGCTGACTCGTGGCCCAGCAGCCGGTGACGGCCGCCAGGGCGAGGACGCAGCCGGCCAGTGCGGCGGCCGGCGGGAACGGCTTCACCCCTTGGTCTTCTTGTGCTTGCCGGCGACCACGGCGTCGTACGCGCCGTACAGCGTGTTCCCTGAGGCCTGGCGGGCGATGGACGCCAGCGCGTCGTAGTTCTGCGCGCCTCCGGTGGCGCAGGTGCCGGTGCAGCCGTCGGCGTAGGCGACGAGCACGCGGCCCTGGGCGTCGAGGGTGACGTCGATGAAGTCCAGGAGGTTGCGGTCCTGGCCGCAGGTGGTGCCGCCGGTGCAGATGGACCCCTTCTGGACCGGGTCGGTGGGGGTGGCGTCGACGGTGACCCAGGACTGGCCGCCGTCGTAGGTGGTGGCCACGTACAGGTGCCAGACGCCCTTGAAACCGGCCGCGTCCTGGTAGTCGCCCCCGGTGGTGGTGCCCAGGAAGGCGAAGGCGGCGCGGTTGTCGTCGCCCGCGGTCACGGCCGGGAAGACGATGTTCTTGATGCCGAGGGCCGCGCCGACGTTCTGGTCGTACAGCCACGTCCTGCCCTTGTCGTGGCTGACGGCGATCCGCGCGGTGCCGTCGCTGTTCTGGTAGCCCATGTAGACGGACCCGCCGGCGCCGACTCCCACGCTCGGGTCGGAGTCACCGGGGGTGCTGGAGGGGTTCTTGCGAACGGTCCACGTCAGCCCGTTGTCCTCGGACACGGCCACGGCCTGGTTGCCGCCGCAGCCCTTGTTGGGCACGTAGACCGTGCCGTCCGGGGCGACCTTCACATGCCCGTGCAGTCCGCCGCAGTCCAGCAGCGAGTACATCGGGACGGCGGGCCCGTACGTCAGACCGCCGTCCCGGCTGACCGCGCAGGAGGCGTCGGCGATGTCCTGGGAGCAGTAGTAGACGGCGTCGGGGTACGACGTGAGGGCGCCAGGACTGCCCGGCGCGAAGGGGCCGCCGCCGATGGTCTGGTGGTCCACTCCGGAGTTGATGCCCGAGCCGCCCGTCGGCGTCCACGTCTCGCCGTCGTCGTCTGTGTAGCAGGTCAGGGCGGTCTTGCCGGCGAGCTGCGACTCGAAGGTCCGATGGGTGGCCGGGTCGGTGAACAGGATCGGGTCGAGACTGGTGAGGCTGCCCTGGGGGCAGCCGCCCGCCGCGTTCGCGCTCTTGTCCTGCCAGGTGGCGGTGCCGGAGCTGTCGTAGGTGACCTTGAGTGTCGAGGTGTAGGCCTGGAACATCGCGGCGCCGGTCGCGCGGTCGGCACCGATCGAGGGTTCACCGGCGTTGTGCGCGTCCGCGATGCTGTCCGGTGCCGAGGAGTTGGCGTACGTCGGCGGGGTCGCCGTACTCGGCGGCGGATCGGCCGGGTCGGTGACCAGGCTCGCGGTGCCGGTGAAGCTGTCGCCGAGCGGTGCGTACGGCACCACGCGCACGGTGTACGACGCCGTCACCGCCGGGAGCAGTACCGTCTCGGGGTCGCTGCTGGAGGCCGAGGCGGCCACGACGTGACCGTTCGGGTCGAGGACGTACAGGTCGAAGTCGGCGGCGGTGTCGGGCCACTTGATGTCGATGCGCAGGCTGTGACCGGTGTCGTAGCCGGTGGGCACCGTCACCTTCAGCGCGTAGTCGTCGCACAGCTGCGGGTCGCCGCAGCTGACGGTGCCCGTGGTGCCGGAGACGTTCGGGACGGCGAAGGGGCCGCCGCTCCATGTGGTGGAGGGCGCTGTGTCGCTGACCGATCCGGAGGGTGGAGTGGCGGCGTCGGCCGACACGCCGGGCAGGGCGCCGGCCAGGAGAGCCGCCAATCCCACGGCGACGGGCAACTGCGACCGCGGGTGGCGGTGACGACGGAGCACGGAGAAGAGAGCCACAAGTACCTCGAGGGTTCGCGAGTCGGACGAAGGACGGTCGTGCGGGGCGGTACGGGTGGTGCCTTCGTCTGCTCTACGGGGAGGTACGGGCCGTCCGTCGCGCGGAAGTCGAACATTTTTCGGACGGGCTCCGGCTCGCTCAGGCGGCCTCGGCTTCCACGAGCCGCAGGGTCCGTTCCCCGTGCAACCGGATCACCACTGGCTGCCGATCCTGACCAACAACGCGTAAAAGATTTTAAGTTGCGGAGGGGCAACGTCTGGGAGAGGATCGTGATCACCATCCTAGTCAGGAGCATGCCAAGACCGTGGACAGGGGGATCACGTGCCGAACATCAAGGCGCGCCTGGCGGCGATGACGGGGGCTGCCGCGCTCACTGCCGGCCTGTTGGCGGCGGGGGCGGGACCGGCCTCGGCCGCGGAGGACAGCTTCCATTTCGAGCTCCAGCGCATGGGAAGCGACACCTACATCAACGTCTTCAACGACTCCATGGAGGGCCGTCTCGCGGGGTGGGGCGGCTGGTGGGCCGACCCGGGCACGAGCGGTGAACCCGGGGACACCCTGGTGGCGTACGACAACCTGGCGGACGGCTACGGCATCGAGGCTCACCTGAGCACGGGACGGACCGCGACCACCCGTGGGCACAGCGCCAAGTACCAGGACACGACTTCGGGCGACCTTCCCGAGGGCAACCACTACCTGATGTGGGTGTGCGTGGTGAAGGGTTCGTGGTCGAAGTGCTCCACGAAGGAAGACGTCTGGGCGTGACGGCGTGTCAGCCTCGTGGCCGCATGGATCGCGGATGAAGTCGACCTAGTGCCGCAACAGGCAACGTTCGCCCCGTCGCGACGCCCGGCACTCCCCCAAGCTCTCGGCTTCGCTCGAGCAGGGGGGGACCCCCACCCCC
>NZ_JBFBBS010000059.1:0-27577 GCF_040682835.1 Streptomyces sp. NPDC051104
AGAGCCTCGGTTGGAAGACACCCGCCGAAGCTCTCAACGACCATCTACTATCGATCACATAAGCCGGTGTTGCATCCACTGGTTGAACCCGGTCAGGGCGCGTGAGTCGGTGTGCGGGCGCGGTTCGCCCTCGTCCTTGCCGACGACCTGGACGCAGTTGTGGTTGAGGGTGCCGCCGCCGGGGGCGGTCTCCTGCCAGAGCTTCGGCGCGCCGGTCTCCTTGCGCACCAGCCGCTCGATCCGGGCGAGTTCGGCCGGTTCGAGGCCGGGCATGGTCCGCATCCCCGGCCAGCTCTCCTGCGTGTACGGGTATCCCTTGACCCAGTCGTCCTTGGCGAGACAGCGGGCCCGGACCTCGTCCGCGTTCGGCAGCACGTCGTCGAGGATCCAGTAGTCGCGGCCACGGGTGGGCTTGCGGTACGGCAGGACGGGCAGGCGCGGGGGTTGTGGGGGCTGTGGGGGCATGCCGGTGAACCTACAGTTCGCCCCCACCGTCGTTTCTTTTCGTTCGGTCAAGCCTTCGTCAACTCAACTTGCCTGGTCAGCAGGCAAGTTGAGCGGGAGCATCACGGCGTCGGCGCGGCGGGGCTCGACCGGCCCGTCTCCTGCGGTGTCTCCGCCGAGCTGCTGTCCGGGCTGAACACCGACATGCCCACGTACATCGCCGTCAGGAACAGCAGTGCCGCGGCGATCAGCCCCATCGCGCGCGGTCGCCCGGCGACGAACGTGCGCAGCGACGGTCGCGCGCGCCGGTTCCCCGACGACGGCCGCTGGCGGGCCGCGCGGTGACCGGGGAGCGCGGACGGGAGTTTGTACGTCGTCGCCGGGCCCTCCATCCGGGGCGGAATCGGCGACTTCGGGGCCGGAGCCGAAGCCGGGGTCGGAACCGGTGTCGCCGCCGGGATCGGTGCCGCGGCCGGAAGCGGTTCCGGGCGGCCCCGCCAGGCGCCCGTGGCGAACCAGTCGGCGGCCTGCCGTGCCGTGGGCCGGTCCTCGGGCCGCTTGGCGAGCAGGCCGAGCAGATAGTTCTCGAAGGCGGGCGGGAGGGCGGCACCCAGCTCGCGTGGCGGTACGGGCGTCGCGTCCAGGTGCTGGTGCAGGATCGCGATCGGGCTGTCGGCGCGGAACGGCGGCCGCCCGGTGAGGAGTTGGTAGAGGACGCAGCCGAGCGAGTACACGTCGCTGGCCGGCCCCGCGGGCTTGCCCAGGGCACGCTCGGGCGCGATGTACAGGCTCGTACCGACGATCTGCCCGGTCGCCGTCAGCGCGCCCGACGGGTCGTCCATGAAGCGGGCGATGCCGAAGTCGCCGATCTTCAGGGTGCCGCCCGCGTCGAGGAGCAGGTTGCCGGGCTTGATGTCGCGGTGCACGATGCCCTGTTCGTGCGCCACGGCGAGCCCGGCCGCCGCCTGGGCCGCGATGGCCGCGACCTGTTCTGCGGGCAGCGGCCCGTCGTCGGCGAGCACCCGGGCGAGGCTCGCGCCCTCCACCAACTCCATGACCAGGAACAGCCGCCCCTCGTGCTCACCGAAGTCGAGCACGCCGACCACGTGCGGGTGGTGGAGCCGGCCCGCGGTCTGTGCCTCGAGGCGGAAACGGGAGTCGGCGGTGGGGTCGGCGTTCCGGTCGAGCAGCACCTTGACGGCGACGGGACGGTCGAGCATCTGGTCGTACGCCCGCCAGACCTCTCCCATCGCGCCACGTCCGATGGTGGTGTTCAGCTGGTACCGGCCCGCGATCAGCACCTGTTGTTTCATCCTCACGCCGGGAGACGAATGCCGTGCGACGACTCGACCGCCGCCGGACAGGATTCCGCCGGGGCGGGTGGGGGTGGGGTGCCGCAGCGGATCACAGCCTACTGGCACGGACACACGATTCGATCACGGTCTCCCCCATCCGGTCACCACCGGATGACGATCCGGCCGCGCAATCCTCGCGTGTCCGACACTCCTGGCCGGCCGTGGCCCCGGCATGAGCGCGGCCGAACGCCGGGGCGCCGAGCCCGGGGGATGCCCGTGCCCGGCGCCCGCGTCGGCCGCCACTTGCTGGTGCGGCCGCCACTTGTGGCTGTAGCCGGTCATTTCTCGGTGCAGCCGGTCACTTCTTGGTGTAGCCGGTCACTTCTTGGTGTAGCCCGTCACCCGGCCGACCCACTTGATGAAGTCGCCGGGGTCCTCGTTCGCTCCGTGGCCGGCGCCGAGGACATCGCGAGTGCATCGCATCGGCACGCCGAAAACCGCCCGCCCGCGTGATAGCGGGGGGCGGTGAGTGGCCGTGGTGGCGTTCGCCTGTGGTCAGCCGAGGCAGACGACGAGCAGGCAGACCTGCGACGGCGAAGTGGTCGCCGGGGACGGGGTGGTCTGCGAGGTGCCCGGGTCCGTGCCGCCGCCGGTGCCGGTGGTCGGGGAGGACGTGTGCTGGGACGTCCCCGTGGACGACGAGGAGGACGAGGAGTCCGTCCCCGACTGGGACGGAGAGTTCGTCGCCGTCGTGTGACTCGTCCCCGACGTGCCCGTGCCCGCCGCCCCTGTCGTGCCCGTCGTGTGCGTCGTGTGCGTCGTACGGGAAGAGGTGGCCGTGTCCGGCTGAGCGGGCGACGGCGTGGCATGGGCCGAGACCGGCGAGGACAGACGGGGCAGGTCGGCCGCGGGGGACTGCGCGGTGGGGGTGTGCGAGGCCCGGAGCGCGCCGGAGCGCGGGGTGCCGGAGCGGGGCGGCGCCGGACTGCTGTACTGCGACGTCGGTTCCTCCGCACCGCCGAGGGCCGATGCCTCCGGAGCCGGGGCCGCCTGGGCGCGGTCGGCGGTGTGCCGGTCCATCGACGCCACGGTCAGACCGCCTCCGACGAGGGCGACGGCGGTCGCCACCAGGGCCTTGCGCTGGGTCTTCTTCCAGCGCGCCAGCCGGCGCCGCCGCGCGGCACGCCCTTCCGTGCGGCGCGCCGGGCCCGTGTGCTCGGCGGGCGGGGCGGCGTGCGGGGCCTCGTGGATGTCCGGGGCCTCGTGGATGTCCGGGGCCGCGAACTGCCGTGCCGCCGTGGCCGCCGTCGCCTCCGTGACCGGCGTCGCCGTGGTGGCCGGGCCCGGGACGGTGTGGCCGTCGGCGGTGGTGGGGGCGATGTCGGGGGCGTAGGCACCGCATCCGGGGCACACCAGGGCGCCGTTGAGATGTCGACGACACGAGGAGCAGTAGTCCATTGCGGTCTTCCTGTGTTGGCTCGCCGCCGCCCCGACGGGCCGCGTTCGCACCTGGAATCGAACGGGTTGCCACGCTAACGGGGGTATCGAAAGACCGTGTGCAGGGTGTGTGGGGCTCGTGAGGGGATTCTCCGGTGGCCTTGCAGGGGTGCCTCCCGTGCCTTGCGGCTCAGGGGGCGGTGGTGGTGAGACTGCCGGTTGCGCCGGCACACCGCTGAGCAACGGCTGACCTACGGGCTCAGCGTTCCAACGTCCAACGTCCAGGGGACGGCCGTTTTCGCGGGGCCTCCCGCGACCTCTGCCGCATGGAACGCGATGGAGATCCGCCTGCCGTCGCCCCGGGCCGTGCACGTCTCCGTCGCGCCGACCACCGCCTTGAGGGGGCCGGGCAGGACACGTCGTCGATCCGCTGCCCGACCCACGGCAGCGGGTGGTGGACCCGCCGGGCCGACCGCCTCGCCGTCGCCGCCGACCGGCACGACTTCGTGGCCCACCGCACCGACGACGGCCTTGGCGGCACCCGGCTCCTGGACGCGGCCCGCGGCGGCGGCTTCGGCGTGGTCGGCCTGACGGAGCGTCACACGGTGGTTGGCGGCGCGCCGACGCCGGGTCTCGTGCGCAGCACGGGGATCACGGGTGGGGAGTGGCCGTGACTACCTCTGCCGTATCGACGGGCTGACCGACGGTGCGGTGTCGGCCCCGGTCCGGCTCGCCGACGGCTCGGGGCGTGCCGGGGTCGGTGTAGCCGACGGTTCCCGGGTGGCGGTCGGCGGGCGGCTCAGGGGGCGGGAACCACCGGTTCGGAGAGGCGTGGTGGGGCGCGGGGTGACACTACCGGGCGACGCCGCCGCCGCCGACGCCGCCGCCGACGCCGACGCCGACGCCGCCGCCGCCGCCGACGCCGACGGCGACGGCGACGCCGACGGGCCGGCGGGCGCCGGACGACCGCTCGGGGGCGGCGGTGCCAGAGGGACCGACGGGGGCGCCGTTGTCTCGGGCGTCGCCAGGTGGAGCGGCAGGGCGACGAGGACGGCGACGGCGGCGGTCAGGCCGGCCCCGGTCGCCGCGCGGAGCAGTCGGCGGCGGGCCGCGGCGCGGCGGATCGCGTGGAAGCGGCCGGGGGGCGGGCCGAGGTGGTCCGAGGGGGGTCGCAGGATCACCGCGAGGGGGTCGTCGGGTTCCAGCTCCGGGCCGTCGTCAGAGCGTGTGGTCAAGGCTTCTCCTCAGGTGGACGCGGAGCAGTTCCCGGGCCGCGTGCAGGTCGGCCTTGACGGTTCCTTCCTTGCGTCCGGTCAGCACGGACACCTCCCGGATCGGCATGTCAGCGTAGTAGTGCAACAGGATCGGGACGCGCAGTCGCTCCGGCAGCGACTGCACGAGCAGGCGCACCGAGGGGTCGGCCTGTTCGGTGTGGGCGCGGACGGCGGCCTCCGTGGTGGCGCGGTGCACGGCTCTGCGCTCGCGCTCCAACTTGCGCCAGTGGTCCCGGACGATGTTGGCCGCGGTGACGTAGAGGAAGCCGCGGGGCTCGTCCACGGACGTCCAGCGGGCCCAGAGCCGGGTGAACGCCTCCGAGGCGATCTCGTGGGCCGTCTCGTCGTCGTCGACGAGACGGCGGCACCAGCCGGCGAGGCGTGGATAGGCGGCGGCGAACAGCTCGGACGCCGCCCTCTCACGGGACCGTTTCAACGCTCTCCAGGTCGTGGGGCAGTCGTGGGGTAGGAGCCCGGGCCGTCGGCGCACGTTCCGAAAGCCCGGGATCCGTACCGGGGGATCTGGGGCCGGTGGCATACCGGCGGACCAGGGGGTGGCGGTATGCCGGCCGGCTCAGGGGGTGGAAGTGGTCAGCGCGGCTGAGACGATCACGTTGTCGAGGTATCCGTCGCGGGTACGGGGACCCCCGCAGGTGATCAGCCGCAGCTCCGGGCGGTTCACGTTCCCGTAGACCTCCTCCGTGGGGAAGTCCGCCTTGGCGACCGTCCGTACGGCGCTGACCGTGAACACGGCCGCCGTTCCGTTCTCCAGGCGCGCCACGATCCGGTCGCCCCGGTGCAGGTCCGCGAGGTGACGGAAGACCCCGTCCCCGTAGCTGCCGACCGTCACATGGCCGAGGATGACCGACGGCCCGACCTGGCCCGGTGTCGGCGAGTGCCAGTACCAGCCCGCCCGGTCGTGTGCGGTGACCGGCGGCACCTGCACACTGCCGTCCTGCGCCAGCCCCAGCCGCATGACCGGGGTGTCGACCCCGATGGCCGGGATCTGCAGCCTGACGGGGGCCGAACGCTCCAGCGCCGGTGCCACCTTGGCGGAGGTCGACGCGGGCGGTGGCGTACCGCCGGGACTGACGGTTCCGGGACGGGTGGCCGGGGCCCGGCCGGCCTCGGGGCCGCCGCAGCCCGCGAGCAGCGCGGCCATCGCCGCGGTGGCGAAGGCGCGCCTGGAGAGCCGGGTCATGCCCCGGTCGCCCGCCGGCGGCGTACGACGTAGACGGCAGCGCCACCTCCGACCAGCACCAGGCCGGCGCCTCCGCCGATCAGTCCGGGGGACACGGACCGGGAGGTCCCCGCCGTCACACCGGTGTCGGGCGCGCCGCTGGGGACGACCGAGACCTGGCCGCGTGCCCTCGTCGGCGCGGCACTCGGAACCGCGCTCGCGGCGGTCGGCGCCGCGGTCCGTTCCGGGGCGGTGGTCGGCGTCGCGGTCCGTTCCGGGGCGGCGGTCGGGGAGGCGGTGGCCGCGGGAGCGGTCGGGGAGGGGGACGCCCCGTGGGCGAACGCGGGCACGGTGCCCGCCAGCACGGCGGTGCACGCAAGTGCCATGGCGCTGAGGACAGTTCGGCGCATCGAATCGCTCTCTTTCGTCGGTCCGCCGGTACTGCGGCGGGCTGAATCACGGATCGAGCGGAGAGACGAGGCGGCGCGGGGTCGGGTTGTAAAGAGATGGCAAACTCGTCGGAGGGTGGCCCGGGACACGTACCAGATGGCCTCCGGCCGGACGTCCGCGCAGGATGGTGCGGGTGGGCGGGAGCTCTGACGCTCCGACATGGCCCACCAGGCGTTGTCACCGTGGTCAGCTCGCGGGACCTGCGCCCGAATCGTCGGCAGAATCTGCTGGATCCCGTCGTCTTGGGCGACGGCGGCGACAGCAACGCCCACGACCACGCGGACCGGGGTGACGCCAGGCCTGCGCCGGGAGCTGAACCGGCGGGCAGTCCACCACCGTCACGGGATGTGCCGTGGCCGGCGCACCCCTGGCGCGTCGCGTCGCGTCGTGCCCGAGGGCCTGGCACCTTGTGGGGTTGACCCAGCTGCTCGGCATGGGGTCGGCAGATGGTGATTGTGGAGGCGTCTCGACAGCCGGGACCGTCGCCGCCCTGTGCACGGCGCGTGCCGCCTGACGGGCCGCTATCGCCGTCGTGCGGGTTCCTCGCCGGGCTCCGCCGCGCCGGCCTCCTGGGCGTCCTCGGCGGCGATACGGTCCAGCCACTCGCCGAGCAAGGTGCGCTCCCCGAGGGTCAGGGACCGTACCCCGTCGCGCATCAAGGACTTCAGGGCGACGGCGTGCACGGCGGCGGGGTGGGCGCCGGCACTCGGCCGGGCCGCGGTGTCGTCGGCCGGGGCGAGCACGGAGTCCAGCACGGCTTCCCGGACGTTCTCGGACAGACCTTCGTAGTCCGAAAGCCTGCCGTCGGCCTGTGCGGCGATCAGCGTGAGCGTCACCCCCATGCCCGAGGAGTGGATCATCGTCGCGGCGGCCTCGACGCCCGTCCGCAGCAGGCCGGCCTTGGCCACCCGTTCGACGATGCGCAGCAGCACCTGGTGGGCGTCACCGGTGACCGCGAACTGCTGGCCGGGCCGCGGTTCGGTGTACAGCAGCCGGTAGAGCGCGGGATTGGCCAGTCCGAAGGCCACGTGCATGTCCCAGCCGCTCCGCAGCTGCGCCACGGGGTCGCCGTCCGCGTCCTGGGCCTGCTTGGCGGCCAGATAGGACGCGTATCCGCGCCGGGCCACCTCGTCGAGCAGCCCCTGCATGTCACCGAAGTGCCGGTAGATCGTCTGCGCCTGCACGCCGGCGGCCGCGCTGACCGCACGGGTGGACACGGCCTCCCGTCCGCCTTCGGCGAGCAGGGCTGTCGCGGCCTGAAGGATCCGCTCGCGGGGCTGCGCCGTCGGCGTCTCGACCGTTGTCATGACATCGACGATAACACTTTCAGTGCATCGATGATGTGTTAGCGTTGATGTGTCAGTCCGGTTATCGGCGATATGACGATCGGGTGATCCGCTGCCCGCTTCTTCGCTACCGAACCGACGCACCCGAAGCCCCACGCCCGCGAACCGGGGTGTTCGCCCCGAGACCAAGGAGAACCGCCATGACCATCGCGACCCGCAAGCTCGGTGCGAACGGACCTGCGGTGTCCGCCATCGGCCTGGGCGCCATGGGTATGTCCGACCTGTACGGGCCCGCCGACGACGCCGAGAGCATCGCCACCCTGCACGCCGCGATCGACGCGGGCCTGAACCTCATCGACACCGCGGACTTCTACGGATCGGGCGCCAACGAGATGCTCATCGCCCGGGCTCTGGAGGAGCGCAGGCGTGACGAGGTCGTGCTGAGCGTGAAGTTCGGCTCCCGCCGCACTCCCGACGGCGGCTTCCAGCCCGTGCCGTACGACGTCTCCCCGGCCGCGGTCAAGGACCGCCTCGCCTACTCCCTGCGGCGGCTGAACACCGACTACATCGACATCTACCGTCCCGCCCGCCTCAACCCGGACATCCCTGTGGAGGAGACCGTCGGCGCGCTCGCGGAGATGCAGCAGGCCGGCTTCATCCGGCACATCGGTCTGTCGGAGGTCGGTGCGGACACCATCCGCCGCGCCGCGGCCGTCACACCCATCAGCGACGTACAGATCGAGTACTCGCTGCTCTCCCGTGGCCCGGAAGCGTCCGTCATTCCGGCGCTGCGCGAGCTCGGCATCGGTCTGACCGCCTACGGCGTGCTCTCCCGCGGCCTGCTCAGCGGCCACTGGAGCGCCGCGCGGAACCTGGGCGCCGAGGACTTCCGCGCCCACAGCCCACGCTTCCAGGGCGGGAACCTCGCGGCCAACCTCCGCCTGGTCGAGGCACTGGGACGCGTGGCCGAGCGCCTCGGCGCCACCACCGGCCAGGTCGCCATCGCCTGGGTGGCCGCCCAGGGCCAGGACATCGTCCCCCTGGTCGGTGCCCGCCGAAGGGAGCGTCTGGCCGAATCCCTCGGCGCCGCCGGCCTCGACCTGGACGCCGAAGCCCTCGCCGAGATCGAGGCGGCGGTCCCCGCCGGATCCGCCGCCGGGGAGCGCTACGCCGCCCCCCTCATGGCCACGCTCGACAGCGAACGCTGACCCGCCCACCCGTAACCCACACCCACGAAGGACGGAACACCATGACCGACAACACCACCACCACGCCCCGCGTCGCCCTGGTCACCGGCGGGTCCGGCGGCATCGGCCGCGCCGTCGTCGAGCGCCTCGCCCAGGACGGCATCGCCGTCGGCGTGCACTACGCCGGCAACAAGGCCCGCGCCGACGACACGGTCGCCGCGGTCACCGCGGCGGGCGGCCGGGCGCTCGCGGTCGGCGGTGACATCGCCGACGAGCACGCCATGGCGGAGGCGTTCGACGCCGTGGAGCGGGAGTTCGGCGGCATCGACGTCGTCGTCAACACGGCGGGCATCATGCTGCTGTCGCCGATCGCCACGCTCGACCTGGACGACCTGGACCGGATGCACCGCACCAACATCCGCGGCACCTTCGTGGTCTCCCAGCAGGCGGCCCGGCGGGTGCGCGCCGGTGGCGCGATCATCAACTTCTCGACCTCGGTCACCCGCCTGCAGTTCCCGAACTACGGCGCCTACGCGGCGAGCAAGGGCGCGGTCGAGGCCATGACCCTGGTCCTGGCCCGCGAACTGCGCGGAAAGGACATCACCGTCAACGCCGTGGCCCCCGGCCCCACCGCCACGCCCCTGTTCCTGGAGGGCAAGGACCAGGCCGCGATCGACAACCTGTCCAAGGCGGCTCCCCTGGAGCGCCTGGGCACGCCGGAGGACATCGCCGAGGCGGTCGCGTTCCTCGCCGGCCCGGCGCGCTGGATCAACGGCCAGGTCCTGTACGCCAACGGCGGCGTGGCCTGACCCGGCCACCCTCCCGCTGTGACGCCCTTCCTTCCCTGACGCCCTTCCTTTCCTGACGCCCTTCCCTCCCGCCCGCCACACCCGGCCGCGGCCCGTCTCGAGGAGAGAACTCCCATGAAGAACATCGTCGTGATCACCGGTGCCTCCAGCGGCTTCGGCGCCCTGACCGCCCGCGCCCTCGCCGATTCCGGCAACACCGTCTACGCCGGCATGCGCCAGACCGGCACCCGCAACGCGCCGCAGGTCCGAGCCGCCGCCGACTACAGCGCCCGGCACGGCGTCGACCTGCGCGCCATCGAACTCGACGTCAACTCCCAGGCGTCCGTGGACGCCGCCATCGACCCGGTCATCACCGAGCACGGCCGCATCGACGTCCTGATCCACAACGCCGGGCACATGGTCACCGGACCGGCCGAGGCGTTCACCCCCGAACAGCTCGCCGAGCTGTACGACGTGAACGTCCTCTCCACCCAGCGCGTCAACCGGGCGGTCCTGCCCCACCTGCGGAAGGCGGGCCGGGGCCTGGTGATCTGGGTGTCCAGCTCGAGCGTCAAGGGCGGCACCCCGCCCTACCTCGCCCCGTACTTCGCCGCCAAGGCCGCCATGGACTCCCTGGCCGTGAGCTACGCCGCCGAGCTCGCTCGCTGGGGGGTGGAGACCTCGATCGTGGTGCCCGGCTCGTTCACCAGCGGCACCAACCACTTCGCCCACTCCGGCCACCCCGCCGACAGCGCCACCGAGGCGGAGTACGAGACGAAGTACCCCGGCCTCATGGAACAGGTCGCCCAGAAGCTGGCCGCGCTGGCCCCCGGGGACGCGGACGCCTCGATGGTCTCGAACGAGATCGCCCGCATCGTCGCGCTCCCCGCCGGACAGCGGCCGTACCGGGTCCACATCGACCCCGCCGACGACGGCTCGGAAGAGGTCTCCAACGTCGCCGACCGCATCCGCCGCGAGTTCCTCACCCGCGTCGACCTCGCCGACCTGCTCACCGCGCAGCCGGCGCACGCGCCCGAGGCACCCGGCGCCGTCGTGGCGTAGACCCCGGCTCGCACGGGACGACGAACCCCAGGCTCGCCTGGTCTTCGTCAGACGTTGTCGGGGAGGGCGAGCCATTCCTTCCAGGTGAGGTCGCGGCCTATGTGCCGCGGCTCGCGGAAGGGCCAGGCGTCGGCGATCCACTGCGGGACGAACGCGTCCAGGGTGCGTTCGAGGTCGGTGCCGACTATGTCGTCCACCACCCACCAGGAGATCTCGGCGTCCGCGCCGGCCTTCTCCGGCGGGTCGATGTACACGCAGCCCAACAGGGCGGTGCCGGCCTCGTCGAAAAGCGCGTAGTTGAAGGACTTGTGCTCGGCGATCTCCCGCTCGTGGTGCAGCAGGTCCTCGCGGTCCTGGTCGTACGTCATGGTGGCGGGAGGCCAGCCCCATCCCTCGCCGTAGATGGACCACAGCCGTTCCCGCGATCCCATGACCGCCGGGTAGTCGAGGTCCGTGTCGGCGGCGGTGATCGGGCGTAGGTGGTGGCCACCGGGGAGTGGCACGCGGACGGGGTGGACGAAGTCATCGGGAAGCCAGTTCATGGACCGGGAGGCTAACTGCCGCTCCGTCACGACGCACCTTCGTCGCCGCCCGGACGCGCGCCCGAGGCTCGACGCGGGTTCGCCCACCCGGTGTCAGTCCGTGTCGCGCAGGATCTCGCGCAGACGGGCGGCGCAGGCCCGGGGGTGGCTCGTGCTGCCGTTGTGGCCGCCGGGCAGTTCGAGCAGCTCGCGGGCCCCCCGCAACGCGGAGGTCGTCGCGCATCGCGACGGCTAGGATCCGGGCCATGGCCCTGACCATGGGCGACGTCGTTCTGGCCGGTGCCGCCGGCACGCCGATCTCGCCCATCGTCGTCGCCTGCTTCGACGCGATCAAGGCGACGACTCCGCGCAATGACGATCCGGCCCGGGCCTCCAGGCCCTTCGACGGCTCCCGCAACGGCTTCGTCCTGGCCGAGGGCGCCGCGATGTTCGTGCTCGAGGAGTACGAGCGGGCGCTGCGCCGCGGTGCCCACATCCACGCGGAGATCGGCGGCTACGCGACCCGGTGCAACGCCTACCACATGACGGGTCTGAAGACGGACGGCCGTGAGATGGCCGAGGCGATCCGGGTCGCGCTCGACGTGTCCCGGACCGATCCCACCGGCATCGACTACGTCAACGCCCATGGATCGGGGACCAAGCAGAACGACCGGCACGAAACCGCCGCGTTCAAGCGCAGCCTCGGCCCGCACGCGTACGACGTGCCGGTGAGCTCCATCAAGTCGATGGTCGGGCACTCGCTCGGCGCCATCGGCTCGATCGAGATCGCCGCGTGCGCACTGGCCATCGAGCACAACGTGGTGCCCCCGACGGCCAACCTGCACACCCCCGATCCCGAGTGCGACCTGGACTACGTGCCGCTGACCGCGCGCGAACCAGAGGGTGGACACCGTCCTGACCGTCGGCAGTGGCTTCGGCGGCTTCCAGAGCGCCATGGTCCTCCACCGCCCCAAGGGAGCAACGGCATGAGCGTCACGGTGATCAACGGAACGGCGGTCGTCGCTCCGACCGGACTCGGCAGCGACCAGCACTGGAAGGCCGTGCCGGCGGGCGAGAGCGGGATCGGCGAGATCACCCGCTTCGACCCGTCGGGCTACACCTCCCGGCTGGCCGGCCAGATCACGGACTTCGACGACAAGGAACACCTGCCGAGCCGGCTGCTGCCGCAGACCGACGTGTCCACCCGGTACGCGCTCGCCGCCGCCGACTGGGCGCTGGCCGACGCCGCCGTGGAGCCGGACACGCTCGCCGACTACAGCATGGGCGTGGTCACGTCGAACGCCCAGGGCGGTTTCGACTTCACCCACCGCGAGTTCCGCAAACTGTGGAGCAAGGGACCGGAGTTCGTCAGCGTCTACGAGTCCTTCGCCTGGTTCTACGGGGTCAACACCGGCCAGATCTCCATCCGCAACGGCATGCGGGGACCGAGCGCCGCCCTCGTCGGCGAGCAGGCCGGGGGGCTCGACGCGCTCGGGCACGCCCGCCGGACGGTGCGCGGCGGCACCGACCTGGTGCTCGCCGGCGGGGTCGACTCCGCTCTGGACCCGTGGGGCTGGGCCGCGCAGCTGGCCGGCGGCCGGGTCAGCACCGTGGACGACGCCGCGGCGGCGTACCTGCCGTTCGACCGCAGGGCGAGCGGGTACGTGCCCGGCGAGAGCGGCGGGATCCTCATCGTCGAGGACGCCGACGCGGCAGCCCGGCGCGGTGCCCCGCAGATCTACGGCGAGATCGCCGGCTACGCGTCCACGTTCGACCCGCGGCCGGGCTCGGGCCGGCCCCCGGCGCTGCGCCGGGCCGCCGAACTTGTGCTCGCCGACGCCGGACTGCGGCCCGCCGACATCGACGTGGTGTTCGCCGACGCCGGCGGGCTGCCGGAGGCGGACCGCGCCGAGGCGCAGGCCATCACCGAGATATTCGGGCCGAAGGGGGTTCCGGTGACCGCGCCGAAGGCCCTCACCGGCCGGATGTACGCGGGCGGCGGCCCGGTCGACGTCATCACCGCGCTGCTGAGCATCCGGGACCAGGTCGTACCGATGACCGCGCACACCACCGACGTACCCGAGGAGTACGGGCTCGACGTGGTCCGCGACGAGGCGCGCGGCATGCCCGTCAAGGCGGCCCTGATCCTCGCCCGCGGCCGCTGGGGGTTCAACTCGGCCCTCGTCGTGACCGCTCCGACCCGCTGAACAGGCGACAACGCAGGAGGAATCCCTACCCATGGCAACGATGGACATCGAAGACCTGCGCCGCATCCTCGTGGCGTGCGCGGGCGAGGACGACGCGGCCGACCTCGACGGCGACATCCTCGACGTGACGTAGTCGTATTCCACGGCAGACCTTCCAGGGGGCGGACCGAGGTGCCCGGCCGCCGCCGCGGCCGGGCACCGTCCTTCAGGAGAACGTCGCAGGGCGCCGGCGCCGGGCGTGGGCGCCGGCCCTGTCGCCGGTTGCGGCGTCAGACGGTGACGACGACCTTGCCGACGGGGTGCTTGCCCGCGGCGAAGTCGCCGTAGGCCTGCGCGGCGTCCGCGAGCGGGTACGTGGCGGCGACATGGACAGCCAGCTCGCCCGCCGCGGCCTTGGCGACCAGTTCCTCGAGCCGGCCGATGCCGTTCTCCACTCCCACGTGCACGGGCGTCACATCACGCTCGAGGGAGTCGGGAACGCCGATCGAGGAGACCAGTCGGCCGCCCGGGCGGACCGCGGCGGCCGTCTTCTCCACCGCGGGGCCGCCGTTGACGAGGTCGATGACCACGTCGACGCCGCCTGGGTACAGGCGCAGGGCCTCGGCGACGGGGTCGACGGAGGTGTAGTCGACGGCGTGCGCGGCACCGAGCCCGCGCACGTGGTCCAGGGCGGACGGCTGCGCGGTGGCGATCACCTCGGCGCCGGCGCCGGCGGTCAGCTGCACCAGGTACGAGCCGATACCGCCGGTGGCGCCGACGATCAGCACGCTCTGGCCGGCCGTGAGGCCGGACGCCTCCAGCAGGGCGGCCGCGGTCATCCCGGACACCGGCAGCGCCGAGCCGCTGACCGCGTCCACGGTCTCGGGCCGGTGCACGAGTCCCGGGCCGTCGGCGACGACGGTCAGTTCGGCCAGGGTTCCCGTCGTGTCGTGGGTGAACGCCACGACCTTGTCACCGGGGGCGAAACGCGTCACACCCTCACCGACGGCCTCCACGACACCGGCCGCGTCCATGCCCGGTGTGAAGGGGTGCTCCACGGGCATCACTCGGCGCAGCCGGCCGGTGATCAGAATGACGTCGATCGGGTTGAGCCCCGCCGCCTCCACCCGCACCAGCACCTGGCCGGGCCCGGGCGTGGGGGGTGCCGTGTCGGTGACCACGAGCTGGTCGACGGGGGCGTACGACTGGGCGATGACTGCCTTCAAGGACTGTTCTCCTTATGAGCGAGGTTGTGCGGAGGACCTGCCTGCCGGATGCTGTGCGGACGCGGGGGCGGGCACGCGCTGCCAGGTCAGCCTGCAGCGCTGCGGGCGTCCGGCGATCGTCGCGACGCCGTGCAACACCAGTCGGTCGCCGTCGAGTTCGGCTGCCCGGGTCAGCTCCGTACCGACCTGGAAGGGGTGGGCGCTGACGCTGACGTCGTGCTTGACGACACCGTCGGCCAGCCGCCACGTGCCGGCATAGCCCATGAAGACCGTGGCCGATTAGGGAGCGGTCGCATGGTCGCCCCGCATCATCGACACCGACATGTGCCCGTGGTCGCCGTAGATCAGCAGTCCCCGGGGTCGGGGCCCAGCGGGCCCTCACGGCTTCCCCCCCCCCGCCTCGTCGAGGTCCACGTAGGCGAGCAGACGCCACACGCCGATCAGGTCCTCCACAGCCCACCGCACCCTGTCCCCCTGTGTCCGGCTACTCCGGTTGTCCGCGCACGAGCGCGGCGACCGCACCGACAACGGTATGTACGCAACACGCCCCAGGTGTAGGGAAATTCGGTCGAGTATGACTCGAGCGAGGCTCGCGCGACCGGCGGGCCGGGACGGGTTCCAGTGGCGTTCGAGCCACCTTCCACCGCTGCTCGCCAGGGTCGGCGCCACCAGCACCCGGGCCGCGCCCGCTCCCTCGGGCCGGGACGGCCCGGCCGCGGGTGCCCGGCGAGACCAAGGAGTGTGCAGGGATGCTTGAGCGAACCCTTCCGAACACCGGTCTGCTGTCCGCCGCGAAGGACGTCGCGACGGCAGCCGAGCGGAGCGCGGCCGCCGCGGAGGCCGACCGCCGGCTCGACGCCGAGGTGGTCAAGGAGGTGGTCGCGGCCGGTTTCGCCCGGCACTTCGTCCCGTGCGACGCGGGAGGGAACACGGGCACCTTCACGGAGCTGAGCGAGGCCGTACGCACCATGAACAGCAGACGAGAGATGCTCAAGTTGATGGCGGCGACGGGGGGCGCCCTGGCGGTGACCGGCGGCCTGGCCATGCGGAGCATGCGCCCACCGCCGCGGACGACGTCATCCGGCCCACCTCGAAAGCGCCGAGATACCCGCGCTGTTGATGGCGGTGGCCCATCTGACCGGGGACGTGTCCTTCCTCGCGGACTACGCCGGCCCCAGCGGATGGCTCACCCTCCCGCAGGGCGGTCTCACCCCGGAACAGCTCGCCTCGGCCCGGGAACTGGCGCTGCGCGCTCTGGCCCGCCACCGGGACGGCGGGAGTGTCGCGCCGCCCCCGGCTTCGACTACCAGCGCATCCAGGTCGCCGACGGCATCGCCCTCAACGCCGCCGTCGGCGGCTCGGGCAGCCCGATCGTGCTCCTGCACGGCTTCCCGCAGACCCATCTGATGTGGCGGCACGTCGCCGCCGACCTCGCGGCGGACCACACCGTCGTCTGCCCCGACCTGCGAGGCTACGGCGCCAGCGACAAGCCCGCCGACACCGACGGGGCCGCTTACGCCAAGCGCACCATGGCCGCCGACGTCGTGGCGCTGGCCCGAGCCCTCGGTCACGAGCGGTTCGCGCTGGCCGGCCACGACCGCGGTGCCCTGGTCGCGTTCCGCGCCGGACTCGACCACCCCGATGCCGTCACCCACCTCGCCTGCCTCGACGTACTCCCGACCCTGGACATGTGGCAGGTGATGCACCCCACGAGTGCCGCCATCGGGTTCCACCTCTATCCGATGGCCCAGCCTCCGCACCTGCCCGAGCAGATGATCGCGGCCGCCCCGGACGCCTTCTTCGGCCACTTCCTCGACATCTGGGCCCACGACCCCGACGCCGTCCCTGACGACATCCGCGCCGCCTACCTGGACGCCTGCCGTGACGCGGTGGCCTCGATCGTGGCCGACCACCGCGCCTCCACCGGTGTCGACGTCGAGCACGACCAGGCCGACAGGGACGCGGGCAACCGGCTGCGGATGCCGGTCACCGTCCTTCAGCAGGACTGGGGCGCCTTCCTCGGCTTCGACGCCCGAGCCCTCTGGTCCGCCTGGGCACCGGACCTGACCCACAGGACCGTCGGCTGCGGCCACTACATGGTGGAGGAAGCCCCCGGCCGGATCACCGCGGAGCTCCGCGGACTGCTGGCTCGCTGAGCACGCAGTGTGGTAGGTCCTGCGCCCTACCGGTGAGTACCCGTACTCATGTCTGAACGCGCCCTCCGGTCCACCGTTGAGGACATCGCCCACGGACCGACCCGAAGGAACCCGCGATGCCGAACTCCTCCCTGCCGCGCCGCCTTCCACGCCTGCGCCGGCTCCTCGCGCTTGCCACGGACAACTGGCTCGCCCGGGTCTATCTGGCTGTGTCCGCCGCCTCCGTCCTGGTCATGTTCCTCTTCCCGGACAGCGGCTTCGCCCCGGATCCCCTGATGCTCACGGCGCCCCTCTCCTTCCTGAGCGTGGTCCTCCCCTTCGGCCCCGGCACCGAGGGCGGCGGGGTGGTCGAGGTGCTCGCCACGGTCTTGTGGACCGTATGGCTTCTCCTGTGCGCCCTCGTGAACGCCGCCGTGCTCGGTGCCCTCGTCGCGAGGTCGGCGGCCGCCGCACCGGCCGGCGCGCGTGAGCCCCTCCCGCGGATACCGGTCCCCTCCGAACAGGAGGGAACGGACATGGCGCCTACCGCGCGGCCCCGCCCGCAAGGAGTGCGGGCCCTGCTGGCGCCCGCGGTGGACAACTGGCTCGCGCGCGGGTACCTCGCGGTGGTCGCGGCGGCGCTGGGGTTCTTCCTTCACGCGGTGTACCTGTCGCCGGACCCGGGGTTCGCCGGGATCTGGCCGCTCATGGCCACGGCGCCGCTCGGCATCGTCGCCTCCCTGGTGGCGGCACCCGCGCAGTACTCCGCGCTCTCCTGGCTGAGCCCGTTGCTCTTCTCCGCCGGTGTGGCCCTGTCCGGGCTGGTCAACGCCGTGCTGCTCGGCCTGCTCGCACGCAGGCTGCGGGCACGGGAAGCGCACCCGGCCACCTGAGCGAGGCGCCGGATCAGCCGGCCGTGCCGCCGTCGAGCGGGTGACGAGAACCGAACTCGTGCTCTCGCGCCTCGAGGGGCGAGGGTTAGGCTCGTGCTGATCACGGTTACTGAAGAGGGGGTTCCGAGGTATGAGCGGAAGAGTGACGGCGGTCAGCAGTAACGGTGAGTACTCGTTCACCAAGCCGAACCGGGACAGCATCAGACTGCTCGCCGGGCTCGGTGTGGAGGGGGACGTGCACGCCGGTGTGACGGTCAAGCACCGCTCGCGCGTCGCCCAGGATCCCACCCAGCCGAATCTGCGCCAGGTCCACCTCATGCACGAGGAGCTCTTCGCCGAGGTCGGCGAAGACGGGTTCCAGGTGGCGCCCGGCGAACTCGGCGAGAACATCACCACGCGCGGCATCGATCTGCTCGGTCTGCCGGTCGGCACATTGCTGCGCATCGGTGACTCCGCGGTCCTGGAAGTCACCGGGCTCCGCAATCCCTGTGTGCAGATCGACAACTTCCAGGACGGTCTGCTGAAGCAGGTCGTCGGCCGCGACGAGGCGGGGAACATCGTGCGCAGAGCCGGAATCATGAGCATCGTGAGGGAGGGTGGCCTCGTGCGCCCCGGTGACACGATCGAAGCGGAACTTCCCAGCGGTCCGCACCGGCCCCTGGACCGGGTCTGACCGGCTGCCGGGCGAGCCGTGAGATGACGACGGCCGCGGCTTGGCGTTTTCTGCCTCAGCCACGCTTGATCCTGGCCCACGCCCCACCGTGGCCTGCTCCTGTGCGCTCCGGTTTCCGGAGGTACTTCTCCGCGACGACTTGCCGGACCGTCGAGCGCAGGAACGACCGTCCTTCTGACTACCGTGGTCGGCCCGCACCGCTCCGATAGTATGTTCGAACTCGCGACGAATGCCCGCTGCCCATCCGTCGTCGGAAAACCATGCTGTCCAGCACGATAAATAATCTGATTCGACCAACATCTAACAAACGGCTAACTGATTGAGACCAATAATATCGCGGCTGCTTTCGCGAATAGACGGCAGAACTGCCTTCTCCGCATGGCGTCAACCACGGGCGATACTGTGGTCCACAGCGGGTGTGGTGGCCCTCGGATTACTCATCACGCTTGAGATCGCCGCCCGTCGCTACGGCCTTCCGGGGCCGATGGCCAGCCAGGCGCGAGAGCTGATATCCCCGCCCAAATCAGGCTTCTTGTTGTACGCCAGTATGGCGTTGATGACGGTGGTGCTCACCCGGCGGCAACGATTCATCGCGGCCGGTGCCGCGATCGGCATCGACGCCGCCTTCTTGCTGGTGCGGTGGGCGGTCGGTGCCAAGATGACCGAAGGACACCCCTTCGGCAGCGGCGCCTTGTGGGTGATATTGGGCTGTGCGGTCATCGCTGTCACGCGCCGCACCGGCCGGGAACGTGTCCTGATGCTGAAGGGCGTCGGGCTGGGCCTGCTGCTGGTGGCGGGCCGCAAGACCGGCGATACCTGGCTGCTCATCACGTCGAAGTCCCGCCCGGCGGTGTTCGACCAGTACGTGGCCGCCGCCGATCACGCGTTGGGTAATCCGTCCTGGCTGGTAGGGCGGATTGTGACGGCCACCGGCCCGATCGGCGCCCACGCTCTCAATTACGTCTACGCTCAGCTTGCGGTCGCCGCGGTCGTCGTCGCGCTGTACCAGCTGCGTCATGTGGCGGTCGAGCGCCGCTTCCCGAGCCATCATCTGGTGCGCACTTTTCTGGTGATCGGCCTCCTCGGGCCCGCCATCTACATGATCTTCCCGGTGGTCGGACCGCTCTACGCCTACGGTGCCGGCAACGAGCACTGGGCGGTGGCCAACCTGTGGCCGGCGACGCCGCCCACCGTGCACTGGGCGGTGGCCGATTGGTGGCCGGACACTCCGCCGCCGATCAGTACCCCGCACCAGATGCCGTTCGACCGGATCACCCCGCGCAACTGCATGCCCAGCCTGCACACAGCGTGGGCCACCGCGATCTTCATTCACTCCCGGAAGGGCCCACGGATCCTGCAATTCGCAGGGACGTTCTGGCTGACTGCCACGCTCGGCGCGACGCTGGGGTTCGGCTTCCACTACGGTGCGGATCTCGTTGCCGGCATGGTGTTTGCGCTCACGATCGAGGCAGCCCTGCGCTCGGTCGACCACGGCTGGGATCGATCAGGGATCCAGTTGGTCGCTTACGGAGCAACGGTCTTCGCCGCACTCTTGCTGTCGTATCGCTGTCTGCCGATGGAGATGGCCGAACATCCATGGGTCTTCGGACCACTTCTCATTCTGGCGATGACCTCAGTGGTCTACGGCTATGTACGGACCACCACACTCTGGGAACCGAGGGCCGCACCACCGCGGCAACGGGAACCGCAACCCGAAGCAGTCTGAATCGTGGTGCTTCAGATCGTGGGCTGAGCGCTTCCCGAGCGAGACCGGCTGCCGGCGCGCAGCGGACACACCGAATTCGACGCCTGCCGCATGAGACGTATGAGACGGCGACGCGCGCGATGGAGTGATCGCGCGGGCAAGGTATCTTCCTCCTGCGGCACGTCGAGTTTCTCTCCGTGTCGCCGGCACCGGCAGCCTCGGTACGCGCAAACTCATGGGCGACGGCGGCTGGAACGCCATGAGCCGGATCGTCGCGTACGGCGACCTCTTCGGCGACGGCCGCTCGGACGTGCTGGCCGTGGAGAAGGCCACGGGCAAGCTCTGGCTGTACCCCGGCACCGGCAGCGGCACCCTCGGTGCGCGCAAGCTCATCGGCAACAGTGGCTGGAACGGCATGAGCGCCCTGGTCGGGGCGGGCGACATGAACGGTGACGGCCGTGCGGACCTGATCGTCCGCCAGGCCTCCACCGGGGAGCTGTGGCTGTACCCGGGCAAGGCCGGGGCCCTCGGGTCCCGTGTGCTGATCGGCAACAGCGGCTGGAACGTCATGGACACGTTCCTGGGCCTGGGCGATGTCTCCGGCGACGGCCGCGCCGACCTCGTCACCACCACCACCACCACCACCAAGAGCAGCTATGTCGGCCAGAGCTGCCGAGGGGTCGGCTGCCAGCTCGTGTACCAGGGCGGCGGCAACGGCACGCTGGGCTCGCGCGTGGAGACGGCCGACGGCTGGTTCGACCTGAACGGCTTCTTCTGACCGAGGCACAGGGCCTCCGCTCCCGGCGGAGGTCCGACCTCGACAACCTGCGCATCCGTGTCCGCCTCGCCGCGCCGGAGCGGCGGGAAGACGTCGCTGCGGGCCTCGACGCGACCGTCCGGAAGGCCCGGGCCGCCCGAGGCTCGGAAGGCGCCCGACAAGCCCTCTGACACGAATCTGACACGAATCTGGCACGAATCCGGCCCGCGACGAGTGATCACCGAGGGCAGCAAAGAGGCCCGGGTCTCCGACCTGGGCCTTCCTCGACTTTCCGAGCCGTACTCTCCTTCGGCCGCCAGACGGCGTTCCGAACACGGCCCGCGCCCGCAGGTTCAGCCGGAGCCGGAACTGCCCGCCGCTTCGCTGGCGGCGCGGCGGTACTCGGCGTTGATGCGCTGCGCTTCCTCGAGCTGGTCCTCGAGGATGACGATGCGGCACGCAGCCTCGATCGGGGTCCCCTTGTCGACGAGTTCGCGGGCCCGAGCGGCGATCCGCAGTTGGTAGCGGGAGTACCGGCGATGTCCTCCCTCCGAGCGGAGGGGAGTGATCAGACGAGCCTCACCGATGGCTCGGAGGAAGGCCGGGGTGGTACCGAGCATCTCGGCTGCCCGGCCCATCGTGTACGCGGGGTAGTCGTCGTCGTCCAGACGATCATTCAGAGGGCGGTCCGATGTCATGTCACCTCGCTGTGCAACGCGCCGAGGGGCCCTGGTGCCGTACGGCACCAGGGCCCCGAAGGAAATTCAACACCATCTGTCGGCCCTACTGCTCTGCCGACCTTCTGTTTCCGCTACCCGGCCCGGCAGGGCGGAGCGGGGGGATCGCAGCTGCGTGACCGGGGACCACCATCCATTCCGGGGTCTTGCGGTACCCGGGCCGAGTGCTTCTCGGGCCGGGCGATCCTGATGGCGTCTGCTCCTCCGTTCCTCTCTGTACCAACCGCTGAGTGAACCGGTACTGCTGTTGGCGGCTCCTCGACGTGCGAGCCGCCCAGTGCGGCTCCCAGTCCCGTCACCGTTCTGGGAACACTTTGGCTTCAGGCTCAAGAGCCGCACTGACCTGCGTACTTCGTATTCAGCTACCCGCCAGTTCGTGTCTGGCGGGTCTTGTTCGACCGCGTCTACGAGATGAAGCTTACCCAGGCCGGGAGCCAAAGTCTACTGCGGCAACAGCAGATTTCATCCTTCTGGCGGAGGAAGAACGCTGCGGTGACCGGCCCTCATCGGTTGGCCGGGAGTCGCCTCCTGTCGCCCGCGCAACCACTTCACGCCGTGCGGGCGGTCCCAGTACGGGTGGGCCGAATAAGCTCTGCTGTCATGTCGAACCCTGATGAGCTGCTCGTCGCCATCTCCGCCGCGGTGGAGTCCGAGCGAAGCAATCAGATGTCGCTGACCGTGGTCGTCGGCGGTGCCGTCATCACCGGCCGGCTGGCTCCCGAGGCCGTGTGGAGGGAGCGGGTGGCGGAGGTTCTGAAGGACTCGGACCGTCTCGGCCCGTTCTCGGACGTCTTCACCCGCGGCCCGCGAGGGAACCGGCCCGGTCGTGGCGAGGCGCCCACGCACCTGCACTTCCATCTCGCCCGGATCCTCCAGGGCAGCCTCGGGATCCCCGAGACGGGCGGCATGTACCGAGTCGCGATCAAGGACGTCAGCGCTTGGACCGTAGGCGATCTCAGCTACGTCGACCGGTGAGTGTCTCCGCCCCCGTTGCCCGGTCAGCGGATTCCGAGCGGACGGCGACACAGCGGTGGGGGCCCTGCCGACGCGCGTCGGCAGGGCCCCCACCGGGGGTCTGAGGGCGGTTTCCCGCCCCTCCTCATACCTCCCCGGGGTCGGCGCCGCCGAGCAGTGCCGACGCGACCTGGAGCGGAGTGGGACCGCCCACGCCCACGGGCGCGGCCTGGGGGCGGTCGTGGCAGGTGAAGCCGAGGCGCGTCATGGCCCGCCTGACTTCGCCGGCGGTGAAGTCACGCGGGTCCTGTCGCGTGATCACCTGGCCCACCTGCCTGACGGGGTAGCGGCGGCGGCCGATGGTCACGGACTCACCGGTGACGAGCTCGGGTCTGACGCCCTTCATCGAGGCCAGCACCCCCGTCCTGGTCAGGTCGAACGGGTACCGGGCGATGACACAGCGCATGATGCCTCACAGGGGAGAAGTCGCGGGGGGGGGGGAAGGAGAAGGGGCTGCCCGGGGCGAGGGATCAGCGCGAGAGGGCGAGGACGGCCGGAACCCGGCCGTATTCATGCGGGGCTCCGAGGACTGCGCCTGCTCAAGCTGCCGAGTCGTTGCCGGGCCGCCGCTGTGCCCTGCGGCGCACGCCCGCGCCGACGGGTCGGCCCTGGCCGGTGCGGCCGCGACGGTCCCGGGACGGCGAAGAGTCGCGGCGGGTGCGTTCCACGACAGGCGCGGTGATGACCACCGGGACCCCGGAGGGCGCCTGGGCGCCTGTGATGCGGCTCAGCTCCGCCTCGCCCGAGCGGACCGGGGTGATGTGCGGGGTGATGCCGGCCGAAGCCATCAGCCGGGTCATGCCGCGGCGCTGGTCGGGGGTCACGAGGGTGACCACGCTGCCGGACTCCCCGGCGCGGGCCGTACGGCCGCCACGGTGCAGATAGTCCTTGTGGTCGCTGGGCGGATCCACGTTGACGACCAGGTCGAGGCTGTCGACGTGGATGCCGCGGGCCGCGACGTTGGTGGCCACCAGGACGGTGACGTGACCGTCCTTGAACTGTGCCAGGGTCCGGGTGCGCTGCGGCTGGGACCGGCCACCGTGCAGGGCCGCGGCGCGGACACCGCTGTTCAGCAGGTGCTTGGTCAGCCGGTCCACGGCGTGCTTGGTGTCCAGGAACATGATGACCCGGCCGTCGCGGGCCGCGATCTCGGTGGTCGTGCGGTGCTTGTCCGCGTCGTGCACGTGGAGTACGTGGTGCTCCATCGTGGTGACGGCACCGGCCGACGGGTCGACGGAGTGGACCACCGGGTCGGTCAGGTAGCGGCGGACCAGCAGGTCGACGTTGCGGTCCAGGGTGGCCGAGAACAACATCCGCTGGCCCTCGGGGCGCACCTGGTCGAGCAGGGCGGTGACCTGGGGCATGAAGCCCATGTCGGTCATCTGGTCGGCCTCGTCGAGCACCGTGACGTCGACGTCGTCGAGCCGGCAGTCGCCCCGGTCGATGAGGTCCTTGAGCCGACCGGGCGTCGCGACGACCACCTCCGCGCCGGTCCGCAGCGCACCGGCCTGCCTGCCGATGGACATCCCGCCGACGACGGTGGCGAGCCGCAGGCTCACGGAGCGGGCGTAGGGAGCGAGCGCGTCCGTGACCTGCTGGGCCAGCTCACGGGTGGGGACGAGGATCAGGCCCAGTGGCCGGCGCGGCTCGGCGCGCCGGCCCGCCGTACGGGCCAGTACCGCGAGGCCGAAGGCGAGGGTCTTGCCCGACCCGGTGCGGCCGCGACCGAGTACGTCACGGCCGGCCAGGGAGTTCGGCAGGGTCGCCGCCTGGATCGGGAACGGCACGGTCACGCCTTCATGGCCGAGCGTGGTCAGCAACATCTCCGGCATGGCGAGATCGGCGAACGACTCGACAGCGGGCAACGCGGGCGTGACTGTCTTCGGCAGCGCGAACTCGCCCCCCGCCGGCGGGCGGTTTCCGTAACCGTTGGAGCGGCGCGGAACGCCGGAGCGGCCCGCGGCGACACCTCCTCCGAAGCGGTCGTATGTGCGATCGGTGCGTGCGCGAGTGGAGCGGGTGCGGTTCATGTGGAACCTTCCTCGATGCGGGCACGTATCAAGGAATTTCCGCAGCAGAGTGAGCGGCGCAGAGAATCGCGAGAACGGGCCGAAAATGACAGGGTCGAATCACCCTGGTAGTAAAGCGAGCTGGGGCCCGCACCCCAAGGTGCGGGCCCCAGCTGCGAAGTATGCGTCAGCGCCGGTGCATCAGGCAGGAACGATGTTCTCGGCCGTCGGGCCCTTCTGGCCCTGCGCGATGTCGAACGACACCTTCTGGCCTTCCAGCAGCTCGCGGAAGCCCTGGGTGGCGATGTTCGAGTAGTGGGCGAAGACGTCGGCGCCGCCGCCGTCCTGCTCGATGAAGCCGAAGCCCTTTTCCGCGTTGAACCACTTCACAGTGCCAGTAGCCATTTTGTTTCTCCTTCGGGGACGGTGTACAGGAATACGCCTTGTGCGCATTCCGTGTCGCCGTGATGATCAGCCGTCGGAAAAACCTTCTGGCAACCACACCTGCAACTGATGACGACAGTAGCACGTCGGTGTCGGCCCTGCGCGCTAAATAATTCTGCGCCGCCTGTGGTCGCAGGAATATTTATCGTGCGCCGCATCGATTTCTTACGTCGCGACCACAGCTATTGGTTACCGGGGGTGCAGTGTTGCGGTCGAGCGTTTCCGCTCACAGCGCTGTGACCTCCTGCGAAGGTCTGTACGTGGCCGCTGTAGTCATCGGCGGACGGGATACCGACGAGCGCGCCGGGACGCCGGAACGGAGACGAAGGCCACACGGCGGGCTGGGCGGGCGAGACACCCGCGCCGGGGCGGCGTTGTTCTGCGCCACTCTGCCGCTCCGGCAGGAAGGCTGACGGGCGGCCGCGGGGACCTGGGCCCCGTCGTGGGGGCGCTTGAACGCCTTCAGGGCGAGCCGCCTTCGCCAGTGCACACGGAGACGAGATCCCGGCAAGCAGCTCCGCCGGTCCGCAGACGGTGCTGAGCGTCGGCACCTCGGCCTGCAGCCGGCCGTCACCGCCACCGACGGCCTTCGGCCCCACCCCTGTCGTGCCCGGTCGCGGCCGTATGGACAGCGGGGTCGGATCGGCCGACCGGAACGGCGCCCGATCAGCCCGCGCGCGGGCCATGTCGTCCCACCCGTTGGGTCCCCGGCCCTCCTGGGTCTATCGTCGGAATTCCGGGGCCAGACGAGGAGGACGGCCGGTGATGCCGCAGGACGAGGCCGTGATCGGCTGCACGGGGAAGGTACTCGTCGGAACTCGCGGATCCGCGGGCCCCGGCGAGATCCTGGTACAGGTCAGAGGCGGCTCCGAGACCTTCCTCGCCTGGTCGGAGGATCCCCTGCCCAGGGGGGCGACGGTGCTCGTGATCGAATCACGTGGATGCCGCGAGGTCGGCGTCATCGAGTGGGTGGATCCATTGGACGCGCTCGGCGGCGACACCGCCGACGCCGGTTGAGGAGTACAAGCATGTTCGGATACCGCGTACCCGCTCCCGACGAGGCGATGTTGATCTCGGGAGGTCGGCGGGGACTGGGGGGCGCGCCGTTCCGAGTGGTGACGGGGCACGGGAAGTTCGTGCTGCCGGTCTTCCGGAAGGTCCGTTTCCTCACGCTGTCGATGTGCGAGTCCGAAGTCACCGAGACCTGTGTGACCCGGCAGGGCATCGCGCTGCACGTCCGCGCGGTCATCGCCTTCAAGGTCGGCAACGACCACGAGAGCATCATCAACGCCGGCCAGCGGTTCCTCAGCGACCAGGACCAGATGTCGGTGCTCACCGGCCGCATCTTCGCCGGCCATCTGCGGGCCATCATCGGCTCCATGACGGTCGAGGAGATCGTGACCGAGCGGCAGAAGCTCGCCGCCGAGGTCCTGGACACCTCGAAGACGGAAATGGCGAAGATCGGCCTGATCGTGGACTCGCTGCAGATCCAGTCGATCGACGACGGCGACACCGGCTACATCGACGCGATGTCCGCGCCGCACAAGGCAGCCATCCAGCGGCAGGCGCAGATCGCCCAGGCGCAGGCCACCCAGGCCGCGGTCGAGGCGGAGCAGGCGGCGGCCCGCAAGCAGGCCGAGTACGCCCGGCAGACCGCCATCGTCAAGGCCGAGTACTCGGCCGAGGTGGACCGCGCCCAGGCGCAGGCCGCACAGGCCGGACCGCTGGCGCAGGCGCACGCCCAGCAAGAGGTGCTCGCCGCCCAGACAGAGCTGGCTCAGCGTCAGGCCAAGCTGCGCCAGCAGCAGCTGGTGGCCGAGGTCGTGAAGCCGGCGGAGGCGGAGGCCGAACGGGTCAGGATCCTCGCCGCCGCCGAGGCGCAGCGCATGAAGATCCAGGCGGAGGCGGCGGCCTCCTACGACCGGGTCGCGCTCGACCGGATGCTGATCGACCAGCTCCCGCAGATCGTGAAGGAGGCCGCCGGCGGCCTGGCCGGCGCCAACGTCAACGTACTGAACGGCGCGGACGGCCTCGGTGAGATCGCTGCCGGCCTGGTGTCCCAGGGCCTGACGATCCTCGACTCGGTCCGGCACAACCTGAACGGCCAGGACGCAGGCGACCGCCGCCCCGAGGAGAGCAAGGACAACGGCCTTCTCCAGTTGCACGGGAGCAAGGAGAGGAAGCCGAACGACGGTCCGGTGGACGTCGACTAGTACTAGTGCTGTGACCGCAAGGCTTGACCGGGTCCTGTGACAGCCCAGGCGGCGGCGACCAGGGGGACGGTGGAGATCAGTGCGGCGGATGCAGGCGCCGATGGTGAGTTCCCCGGGACTGGACCAGACGGGGACCGAACGCGACGCAGTAGCCGAAGGACAGCGCGGGCCGGTGCCGGCGGGCCGCCGCACGGTCAGGTGTACGGCACGGGGCCGCTGGACTACCTCCGGCCCGTGCCGTTTGGCTGTCAGTAGAGGTTCAGGTAGTTCTGCCAGCCGGCGCCGACCTTGATCCGGGCGCCGAACGTGCCGCTGTCGTGGCCGGGGTTGACCCGGACGTTGCCGGCGGAGTCGCGTTCCAGCAGGTCCGCCTTGCCGTCACCGGTCACGTCGCCCACGCCGATGATCGTGTTGTATCCCTGCCCCCAGTCGGCGAAGACCTCCTTGCGGACCGCCTGCCACGTCGCCTCCTGCCATGCGGTGATCGCGTCCTCGTCGCGTTCGGCGGCGGGCCGGGCGGGCATCTGCGCGCTGAAGCCCATAGGTGCAACAGCCGGGTGACACCGGAGACGCTGTAGACACCTCAGGTGTTTAGCGCGTCAAGCGGCTTCGGCTAGTTCGAAGGGAAAGGCGGTCTGTTCGTCGAACAGTTCGGTGTGCT
>NZ_JBFBBS010000060.1:0-26067 GCF_040682835.1 Streptomyces sp. NPDC051104
GATCTTGAGCCTCAGCAACTCGAAACCCTAAGCAGGGAACGGCGTGTTTTATGCATCAGGGCTGGTCAGGTACCCACACATCAAGCAGAAGAGCCCAAAATGGGAGAGTGCGAGGTAATGACGATGGTTGCCTTCCTCACCCTCGCCGTCTATCTCGCTGTGGCGTTCTGGCCAGATTCCTCGGCGAGTACGCAGGTGGCACGAGACGCCATCAGAGCCGGCATGGTCGGGGTCGTCTCCGCGGTCGCTGTGGGCATCGACTACCTCGTTCGTCGGAGCGGCGAGGAGCTGACTTCTGCGCGTTCGGAGGCTGCCCAGTGTGCCGTACTGCCGGATCGGCAAGCCGTCCCGGCCGCAGCTTGGGGGCTGCGTGATCGTTGTTGGGTCGCCCAGGGCCGTACGAGGGCGCCCGAGGCCGACTGATGACGATCGACAGTGACAGCGGAGCCACGGTCCCCAAAGAGGGCGTACGCCGTGGCCGCGCCTTCCGTCATGCTGCCGGTCGGCCTCCGGGCACGCCGAGCTCCCACCGCGCCGAGTGGTGGGCCTCCCAGTCCGGGCTTATACGTCGGATATGACCAACGACAAGGTGTACCGCCCGGGCGAGGTCGTGCCTGACACCGGCATGTATGAATGCGAGACGGCCTGCGGCCACAGCTGGTCCACGGACGTGCAGGGGGACCGGTTTCCGCCGACACCCGAGGACTGCGCCGGAAGCGGGTGGAAACTCGCCACGAAGACCCCGGTTGGCCAGTGACCGCGCAGTACGGGGAGTCGTGGCAGGTGGGCGCTCTTGTCACATGTTCCCGTGGGTTCCCGCAGCGCCACCGGGCGTGCCCGACGGGAAGCAGAGCGGCGCCCCCGACAGGCCCTGCCCAGGTCAGCTTCGCGGCACCGTCCGCCGTCTGTGCCGTTCGACACGCAAAAGGGTCCACAGCGTGGGTCGGGTGTCCACGGCCTGGTCTTCGGGTACTCGCCGTCGTTCAGGAAGCGAAAGGCGTCTGTGAGGAATCGTCGCGATGACCGTTCCCGAGGAGAACCGGCAGAAGACCGAGACCACCGACGACGTGGTCATGGAACCGGCGGAGGAGAAGGCCGGCAAGCCCGCCCCCACCGGTCCGTCCGGCCGCACCATGCGTGAGGCGATGGAGGAGGCGGGCATCCACCGGGAGGACTACGAAGAGCAGTAGTAAGGAGGCCCCCATGGCGCACACCAATGTGCCGGAGGTGCTGGGCGCGCTCAAGGACGTCGACTTTCCGGCCGACAAGGACCAGTTGCTGACGGCGGCGCGCGCGGCCGGCGCCTCGGAAGAGGTGGTCAAGGCGCTGCGCGGTATACCGCCCGAGGAGTACACCAGCCGGGATGACGTGGCGCGGTCGGTCCGGGTGGATCCCGACTCCGACCTCGGGCACACCGCCGCACAACGTGCCGAGCAGGCGCGCGAGGGCGGCAAACCCGGGCTGTCACAGCACCTGCGGGACGCGCCGAAGACGCCGATCCAGGAGGAACTGGAGGACTGACCTCACGGCGGTCGGCCGCGGACGCTGTGAGCAAGTACACAGAAGCACCAAGTCCCCGATACCGTCGGGGACTTGGTGTGTGTTCGGTACCCCGTCCGGAGCACGCGACGACGACTCGCCGGTCCCGTCTGCCACGATGGTCGATGCCGTCCTCCCGCGACCCGCAGCGCGGCTCACCGGCGGCACGGCACCCGCCAGATCCGGGGGAGCGACCGCGCAGCGCAGCCGGTGTACCGAGCTCCCGCCGATGTTCCGTGTGAGTCCCCCCGGGACCCCTCCCCGAAGATCACTGTGCCTTCTTCTCCTGTCGCTTCCGCGTCCCTTCCTGCCCCGGTGCCGGCTGCTTCCGCGCCGGACGCCGCCTCGGCGGCCCCGGCGGCCGAGTCCTCCTCGCCCTGGAGATCCCTGAAGTACCGCAGCATGCGCTGGTGGTCCCTGGCGAACTTCGTCTCGAACGCCGGCACCTGGATGCAGCTCACGGTGCAGAACCTGCTGGTCTTGAAGATCACCGGGTCCGCCGCCGCCACGGGTCTGTCGATCTCCGTGCAGGCCGCCCCGGCCCTCCTGGTGAGCCTCGCGGGCGGCGCCGCCGTCGACCGCCTGCCGAGGAAGCTGACCGCTGCCGTCAGCCAGGCGCTCCTCGGCGCCGTCGCCTTCACGACGGCCGTCCTCGTCGCGCTCGGCCGGCTCGACGTGCCCGTGCTGATGGTGCTGGCCGCCGTCACCGGCCTGATCGCCACCGTCGACGGGCCCGCGTGCGCGCTGCTGGGCAACGACCTCGTCCGCGAGGAGGACGTCCCCTCCGCGATCGGCGTGGGCTCGCTGGTGCACAGCGCGGGCCGGCTCGTCGGTACGGCGCTCGCCGGTGTGGCGATCGGCTTCTTCGGCACGGCCGCCGCGTATGCCGCGAACGGGGTCTCCTTCCTGTTCGTCGCCTCCGTCATCCCCTTCCTCCGTCCGGCACCCGGCGCCGTACGGGCTCCCGCGCGCCGTGCGCCGGCCCTCCCGGCCCAGCGCGGCAGCCGGCCCGCGGGCGGGGACATGACCGTGCGGCAGGGCCTGGCGTTCTTCGCGCGCCGCCCGCGGCTGGTCGCCCTCGCGGGCATCACCGGGATCAGCGCGATCTTCGGACGCAACTACGGCCTCACCCTTGCCGTCCTCGTCACCGGCCCGCTCGCGGGCGGCGCCGAGGCGTTCGGCACGGTGTCCACCGTCCTCGCCGTCGGAGGCATCGTCGGTGCGGTCCTGGGTGCCCGGCTGGGCCGGCCCTCCGTGCGGGTGGTGGGCACGCTGGCCGCCGTGGGCGGACTCCTCCAGATCGTGGCGGGGCTGTCGCCGTCGCTCGCCGTGCTGCTGGTGCTGGTTCTGCCGATGGCCGTGGTGGAGTCCGTCTCGGACACCGCCGGGACCACCGTCCTGCAGACCGACCCGCCCGCCCACCTGCGCGGTCGCGTGCTCGGCGTGTGGAGGACCATCAGCACGGCGTGGGGTCTGGGCGGCCCGCCCGCGCTCGGCCTCCTCATGCAGCTGGCCGGAGCCCGCGGCGCCCTCGTCGTCGGCGGTGTCATCATCGCGGGCACGATCGGAGCGGGCTTCGCCCTGCGCCGGCGCCGCACCAGTCCGGCGGTAGTGCTCCGCACGGAGGACCGCGGAGTACCGGACCTGAGCACCGCGGCCTGAGCCGTCCGGGCGGCGGACGCCGGTCGGCGCCCGTTGCCGGGGCCGGCCGCCGTGCCGTCGTCCGTTGCCGGCCCCCTTCCCTTCCCGCCGTGCCGTCGCCCGTTGCCAGGTCCGTCCCCGCTGTGCCGCCGCCCAGGTCTCATGCCGGGCGCGGGCCGTCACGGCGGATGCCGCTGAGGTGGCCGGGGGCCGGCCGGGAGGGGGGCGACCGTCACCTGACGGCGGACGGATGCGGAGGGCTCGTGCAGAGGGCTCGTGCCTTCTTCGCCCGTCGGCCGGCACAGCCCTCACGAGCCCTCCGGTCTGCCGTCGCCCTACGTCAGCCGCGGGCCCGCGGACCAGTCGTCGGTGCCCCGGGCACCTCGCTCCGCATCCCACGTCCCGGCCCCGGCTCCCGTCCCGCCCCCGGCTCCAGCAGACCGTGCACCGCCTCGGTGACCTCCGCCACCGTGATCCTCAACAGCCGCTCGTCCGGCACCCTGCCGTGCGCGTCCCCGGGCCGTGGCGCAGTGTCGCCCCCCGGATGCCACAGCACCCGGTGCCGTGTGTCGTCCGGCGGCCCCCACAGCCGAGGGGCGACCGGGCCGAACAGGACCACCGAGGGTGTGCCCAGTGCCGTGGCCAGATGCGCGAGCCCGGTGTCGCCGACCACCACGCAGCGGGCCCCGGCCACCAGCGCGGCCAACCGGTCGAACGGCACGTCGCCGTCGCCTCCCACGACCGCCCCTGGCGGCAGCCCCGCCCGAGCCGCCACATTCCGCGCCAACGCGCCCTCCCCGGCGCCTGCGGTCACCACCACGTCGTGCCCCGAGCGGCGCACCTCCCGCGCCATGGCTGCGAACCGCTCCGGCGGCCAGCACCGCGCGGCGGCGTCGGCCCCGGGGTGCACCACGACGGCGCCGGGTGCGGGGGAGGGCGTCGCGGGCGCCGGGATCGACAGATCCTCCGGGTCCGCCCGGACGCCGTACCAGGCGAGCAGACGGCACCACCGTTCCCGCTCGTGTTCGTCCTCCCGCCACACCGGACCGGGGATGTCGGGAGTGTCCGGGTGCGCGTAGGCGAACAGCCGCCGCGGCCCGAGCCGCTGCAGCAGCAGATGGCTCGGCGGGCCGTTGCCGTGCAGATCGACGGCCAGATCGGGCGCCGGTCCGTCCCAGGCCAGCTCGGCGGGCACCGCCCGGCCGGGGGCGGAGGCGGGCAGCAGCCGGTCCACCAGGCCGGTCGCCGCGGCTGCCTGCTCCAGCCGCCCGGGCGCGGCCAGCACGATCTCGTGGCGGGGCAGATGCCGCCGCAGCGCCCGCAGCGCGGGCACCGCCGTCAGCAGATCGCCCAGCCCCAGCGCCCGCAGCACCAGCACCCGCGGCGCGTGCGCCTCGGCCGTCCTCACGTCGGCGGCACCGGGGGCACGGCGGCCCGCGCCGCCCGGCGGGCCAGCAACGTCGTGGAGCGGCCGTCGAGATAGGGCAGTACGACCGCCTGCCCGCCCCAGGCCCGCAGCGCCTCCGCCTCCGGCAGGTCCTGGACGGAGTAGTCGCCGCCCTTGACCCACACATCCGGCTGCAGCCGCTTCAGGACCGTCTCCGGGGTGTCCTCCTCGAAGACCGCGACGGCGTCCACGCTGCCGAGCGCCTCGAGGACCCGCACCCGGTCCGCCACCGTGTTCAGCGGGCGCCCCGGCCCCTTCAGACGGGCGACCGAGGAGTCCGAGTTGAGGCAGACGATCAGGCAGTCGCCGATGCGCCGCGCACTCTCGAGCAGGCCCACGTGCCCCGCGTGCAGCAGGTCGAAGCAGCCGCCGGTGGCCACCACGGTGCCGCCCCGCGCGCGCACCCGCTCGGCGACCGCGAAGGCGTCGGTGCGGGGAGTCGGCGCCGGGGGAGGGGGCTCGGTCCGCCACAGCGCCGGATTCCCGGCCCCGCCCGCCGAGACGAACGCGGCGGCCTCCGCGACGCCCCGCTGCAGGGCCTCCTCCGGCAGTGCCCCGTCCGCCAGCGCCGCAGCCGTCGTGGCCGCGAAGCAGTCGCCCGCGCCGCAGGGGTCCCCGCTGGCCCGGTACGGCGGCGGCACCAGCATCGGCGTGCCGTTGCCCGCCCTGGCCAGCAGCGCCCCGCGGTCCCCGAGGGTCACGGCGACACCGGCTGCCTGCCAGCGCTGCGCGAGCCGAGCGGCCCGGTCGGCGTACGCGCGCAGCGAGTCGCCGTCGCCCGGGCACAGGGCGGATGCCTCCGCCGCGTTCGGGGTGACGAGTCGCGCCCCGGGCACGGGAGTGTCGCCCCGGGGGTGGGGGTCCCACACCAGCGGCGTACGCGGCACGACGGCCGCCAGATGCTCCCGTACGGCACCGGCCGTGTGCCGTCCGTAGTCGGCGACCAGTACGGCGTGCGCCTGCGCGAGCGCCTCCCGCACCGCGGCGTCCGGCTCGCCGGGCGTGCCGCCGCCCCGGTCGATCCGCACCAGGGGCCGGCCGCTCGCCAGCACCCGCGTCTTCACCGGCAGGCTGCCCTTCAGCGGGATCTCCACCAGCCGCACCCGGCCGCGCAGATCACGGCGTACGGCCTCGCTGGCCGAGTCGTCGCCGAGCGCGGTCACCAGCACCACCTCACGACCGCCGCGGGCCGCCAGCGCGGCGGCGAGTCCCGCCCCGCCGGGATGACGCCGGTCCTCGGTGACGTCGACGACGGGGGCGGGGGCGTCCGGGGACAGCCGGGTGGCGACACCCTCGATGTCCTCGTCGAGCAGGGCGTCCCCGACGACCACGAGTGGAGCCCGCCCCGTCACGACGCCGTCCCGTGCGCTCCGACCGTACGCGGCGCGGCGGTGGGCCGGGTGGCGGCGCCGAGCGCCGCGTCGAAGCTCTCGCAGAGCAGGTGCACGGCCACCAGATGGGCCTCCTGAACGGTCGCGGTGTTGCCGACGTCGATGCACAGGGCCTCGTCGGCCGCCTCCGCCAGCGGGTTCGGGCCCGGCCCGGTGAGCGCCCAGACGCGCAGTCCGGCCGCCCGGCCCGTCACGGCCGCGCTGATCAGGTTGGCGCTGCGGCCGGAGGTGGACAGCAGCACGAGCACGTCACCCGGGCGGCCGTGGGCGGCCACCTGCCGGGCGTAGACCTGGTCGAAGCCGTAGTCGTTGCCGATCGCGGTCACGCTGGACGTCTCCGCGTGCAGCGAGATCGCCGAGTAGGCCGGCCGTTCCTGCCGGTAACGACCCACCAGCTCGGCGGTCAGATGCTGGGCCTGGGCGGCGCTGCCGCCGTTGCCGGCGGCCAGCAGCCGGCCGCCGGCGGGAAGGACGATCGCGAGCCGGCCGCCCCACTCAGCGATCCGGTGCAGGCCGTCCCGGCGCAGGCGCACGAGCGCCTGCTCCAGTGAACGGCAGTGCAGATGCGCGGCATCGAGTGCATATGCAGAAGAATCGGTCATGTTGATCGGGCGTACCGCGTCACGGGGACGGCGGCCGGACCCGCACCTCCTTCGGACGTCGGAGCTCCGCGGTGGGTCGGGAACGCTGTCGAGGGCCGGGCGGACGGTGCGTGATCACACCACCCCCGTGGCGGCGGGCTGGGCGTCCAGGACGGAGCAGTACGTCGCCTCGGTCGCCGCGGCGACCCGTCCCCAGCCGTACCTGCGCAGCACGCGACGACGGCCCGCCGCGCCGCACGCCTCCCGCATCTCGGGGTCGGCGAGGAGTTCACCTACGGCCCGGGCGAGGGCCTCGGGGTCCCGTGGCGGCACCAGGCGCCCGGTGGTCGGGTCCGCGACGGTGTCCAGCTGGCCGCCCACCGCGCTGGCCACGACCGGCCTGCCGCAGGCCATGGCCTCCAGCGGGACGATGCCGAACGGCTCGTAGTCCGCGGGGCACACCACCACGTCGGCCGCGCGCACCAGCGGCGGCACGTCGCGCGGCGCCACTCCGCCCATGAAGATCACCCGGTCGGCGACGCCGTGCTCCTCGGCGATGCGGCGCAGCCGGCGTACCTCCGGGTCGTCGTCCAGCCGGTCCGCGGACGGCCCGCCGACGACGACGAGTTCCGTCTCCGGCAGCAGGGCGAGCGCGGTGACGGACACCGCCGCGCCCTTGCGCGGCACCAGGCGGCCCAGCTGGAGCAGCCGGTGCCGGCGCGAGCCGCGTTCGGCGACCGCACCCTTCGGCGTGAACAGCTCGGTGTCCACCCCGCACGGCACGATGCTGACCTTCCCGGCGGGTATGCCCATCCTGCCCAGTTCGACGACCTCGTCCCGGCACGTGGCGATCACCCGGTCGCAGCCGAGGCCCACCTCCGTCTCGTACGCGATGCGCCGCGGCGGACTGGTGTCCGCCAGCTGCTGGTGCCGTCGCTTCACCGTGCCGAGCGCGTGGTACGTGTGCAGCAGCGGCAGCCCCAGCTCGCGTACGGCCCGCAGCGAGGCCAGCCCCGACATCCAGAAGTGCGAGTGCACCACGTCCGGCGCCCGCACCCGCCAGACCCCGGCCAGATAGCGCCCGAAGTCGGCCATGTAGGGCAGCAGTTCGTCCTTGGGCAGCGGCTCCGGCGGACCCGCGGGCACATGGCGCACCTCGACCCCTTCGCGCAGCGGCACCCGGTCCGGCAGGTCCTTGTCGTCGCGGCGGGTGTACACGGTCACCCGGTGTCCCCGGTCGGCGAGCGCCCCGGCCAGACAGGCGACGTGGACGTTCTGCCCGCCGGCGTCCACCCCGCCCAGGGTGGCGAGGGGGCTCGCGTGTTCCGAGACCAGTGCGATCGACAGGGAACCGGGGCCGTCGGCGTCGGCGGCGTCCGGCTGCATGGGGTGCAGGGATGAGGTCATGAGCGCGTCTCCGTCATCACGCGCTCCCAGTCGTCCAGGAAGCGCTTGAGCCCGTACCGGCCGAGGGCCGCCTGGCGGGCACGGGCGCCGGCCTCGGCCGCGGCTTCGGGTTCGTGCAGGTAGTGCCGGGCTGCCCGGGCCAGGACGTCGGGCCGGGTCGACAGCACGCCCGCGCCCTGCGGGACCGCCTCGACCACCTCGGTGGTGGCGAGCGCCAGGACGGGCATGCCCAGGTGCATGGCCTCCAGCAGCGACAGACCGAGGGAGGTCCAGCGCACCGGATGCAGATAGAACCGTCGCTGCGCCATCTCCCGGTGCAGCTCGGCCTGGGGCAGGTCGGCGCTGCGGCACCGCTCCTCGGGCAGCCCGAGATGGCCGGCCAGGCCCTCGGTGCGCATCCCGAACACGTCCAGCGGCGCCGCCTCCGCCAGCGCGGGCAGCAGATCGGTACCGGTGTAACGGCCGCGCCGCACCGGCTCGTTGACGACGACGGCCCCGCGGGCGAGATGGCCGGTGTACTGGTGTCCCGGGTCGACGATGCCGTGCTCGACGACGTCGGTGCGTGTTCTGCCGCAGTCCCAGAACAGCCGGTTGAAATGGGTGACGTGGACCAGCGTCAGGTCGCCGCGGTCGGCGAACGGGTGCCGGGTGTTGGGCACGTCGCCGTCCGGTGCGTTGTGCTCCAGGTAGACGGCGGGTATGTCGCGGCCGGGGCGGCGGCCGCCGAGCCAGCGCTCGGCCAGCTCCAGTTCGTGCGGCCGTTGCAGGACGACCAGGTCCACTTCCGCGTCCCGCAGCTGCTCGGGGGTCGCCTCGCGCACCGAGGACGGCCAGGAGAACGTGCGGGCCCGCCCCAGTCCGTCGGGGTCGCGGCCGGGTGTCACCGGAACGAGGTAGGTGTGCGGACCCTGGACGAACGCCGTCGTCCAGGACCCGTGCACGTGCCACAACAGGATGTTCATACGGTCGCTCCTCGTTCCGTCTCGGGACCGCGGCCCGGCCCGGACACGTCCTCCGGCCCGGGCACGTCCTTCGCCCCGGTGACGTCCTCCGGGCCGGACGTGCCCTCCGTGCCAGAGGCGCCACCCGGCCCGGGCGATGCATCCGTGGCGAGATCCGTTCGGTCCGTCTTTCGCTTCCGGTCCGCGTTATGCATCGCCCTGGGCCTTCTCTCACAGAGCGCCGCCACGGCGGCCAGCACCTCGGCATCGCTCACGCCGTCGAGACACGGGTGTCCCGGCACCGGGCAGTGCCGGGCGCGGGTCGCCGCGCACGCCGCGCTCTGGTCCCCGAGCAGCACGTGCGGGACGCCGTACGGGGCCCAGCGCTCGGCGGGTACGACCGGCGCGAACAGGGAGGCGACCGGGGTGCCCACCGCGGCCGCCAGATGCGCCGGTCCGGTGTTGCCGACCACCGCCACCCGCGCCCCGGCCAGCACCCCCGCCAACTGCCGCAGATCGGTGAGGCCGCCGAGATCCAGCCCGTGCGATCCGGCCACCTTCGCGGTCAGCTCCCGCTCCCCACGGCCCCCGGTGACCACGACCCGGTAGCCCTCGGCGGCCAGGGCGGCCGCGGCCCGCGCCGCCCGCTCGGGGCTCAACGCGCGGGCCGGCACCGCGGCTCCGGGGTGCAGCACCACGTACGGCTCCGACCCGGTGAGGTGAGTGGTGTCCGGCGGCGTGGTGACCCGCAGCGGCCCCTCGTCGCCGGGCGGCAGCGCGAAACCGGCGTCCCTCGCCAGGTCCAGCGCCGCCACGGCTTCGTGCCGGTGCGGCAGCCGGCGGTGCCGCAGGTCGAGCAGGGCGCCCGGGTAGTCCTCGCTGTCGGCGGCCGTCCAGCCGACGCCGGCGAGCTTCAGCAGCAGCGCGATCGGCAGCGGGCTCTGGTGGTACGAGACGAGCACCAGGGCGCGGTCGAAGCAGCCCGCGGTCAGCGTCTGAAGGAGCTGCCGCGTCGCCGCGCGGGAGACCGGCGCCGGTTCCAGGCCCACCCACGGGGCGTCGTACTCCAGCACCTCGTCCACGCCCGGCAGCAGCTTCGCCGCCTGCACCCCGCGCGGACCGCACAGCATCGCCGTATGCGAGGAACCGGCCGCGACGGCACGCACGGCGGGCCCCGCCAGCAGCACGTCGCCGGCGCTGTCGAGGCGCACGATCAGGGTGCGGGGAAGGTGTCGGGTGTCCGTCATCGTGCCTCCCCCGCGATCGAGGCGGCGCGCGGCCCGGGACCGGAGCCGTCCTCCGGGTCCAGCACCAGGCGCACCGCCGCCAGCAGGTCGCCGGCCGTGGTCCCGGCGGCCTCGATCTCCTCCGGGAGGGTGACGGGGGTCGGCACCAGCACGCCGCGGGCGCCCGCCGCCCGGGCGGCCCCCATGTCCGCGCCGATGTCCCCGATGACGACGGCGCGCTCCACCGGGACGCCGAGCCGTGCGCAGGCGGTCACCACCAGGCCCGGCGCCGGCTTGCGGCAGCCGCAGCCGTCGCCCGGGCCGTGCGGGCACACCGCCCACACGTCGAACGGGCCGAGCAGCTCCTCCACCCGCCGCCGCACCGCCTCCACCTGAGCGCGCGTCAACAAGCCGCGGGCCACGCCGGACTGGTTGCTGACCACCCCGACGGGGATGCCCCGCGCACGGACGGCGTCGACCGCCTCCCGCGCCGTCGGCATCGGCTCGACACGCTCCGGGTCACCGTTGTAGGGCACATCGGACACGAGCGTGCCGTCGCGGTCGAACAGCACCGTCGCCGGCAGGGTGCCCCCCGCCCGCGGCGGGCCGCCCTGGGGACCGTCGAACAGCCAGGGCCCGGTCGCCGACGGCACGGCGGCCTCGGGGGGAGGGGGCGGCAGGGGACGTCCGCTCATGGGTGCACCCGTTCCTCGAGCGACCGGCGCCGCACCGGCGGCTGCGCCCCGGCGTCGTCTGCGACGTGCGGCGGCGCTGCCCGGTGGACGATGTGACCGCGCAGCCAGTGCCAGGTGGCGGCGGGCGGGATGAGCACGCTGGTCACCGCCATGGTGGCCATCTCGTCCGGGGTCCGCGGCCCCGGCCCGATCCGTGCCAGGGCGAACTCGGCGGTACCGGCCAGCCAGCCGGCGGCACAGACCGCGGCGGCCCGGGGCCTGCGCAGGGCCGCGCAGGCGAGGGCCGCCACCGCCGCTCCGGTCACCGCCAGATGACCGGACAGCCGTCCCCGTGGCGCGCCCGCCCTGCTCCACCACCCGGGGCCGTGCAACCGGGTCATCAGCACGTCGTCCGCGTTCCCCGCCTGCAGGCGCACCGAGACCCAGCGGTCGGCCGGGCGCACCGGGTGCGTCGTCGTCCGGGACCCCGTGGTCACCGTCCATCCCGCGGCCTGCACCCGCAGCGCGAGGTCCGCGTCCTCCCGGAAGGCCCGCCGGAACCGTTCGTCGAAGCCGCCGACGGCCTCCAGGACCGTACGCCTGTAGGCCATGTCGGCGGTGATCCACCGCGCGGTGGCGAGGCCGGCGGTGTTGCGTTCCCAGTCGGTGGGCCGGCGGTCGGTCGGCAGGGGGACATCGATCCGGGCGGTGATCGCGCCGGTCCGTTCCGTCGCCTCCGCCAGGTCCAGGGCGAGGTCGTCTCCCCAGGTACGGCCGGGCACCACGTCGTCGTCGAGGAACACGATCCAGGGGATCCGCCCGGCCGCCCGCCACCCGTCGTTGCGGGCCGCGGCCGGCCCCCGGGCACGGCCGCGGACCACGGTGGTGACCGGGCGCAGCGGCCCCGGGATGTCGACCGTGAGCGGCTCGCCCTCGTCTCCGGGGCGGTCGTCGACGACGACCACCCGCACCGGGCGGGGCCCGGACGCCTCGGCCAGCGCCCGCAGGCACGCACTCAGGCTGGGCCGTCCCAGCGTGGGTATCACCACCGCGTACGCGTCGTCGGCGTAGGCGGTGGTCACCATGTCGTCTCCGCGCTCCGCCATCACGTGCTCCTCGCGTCGGCGCCGCGGAAGAAGTCCCCGCGCCGCACCGCGTACGGGCCGATGGCGAGGAGGTCGACGGGGGAGGAGCCGAAGCACTCCAGCGCGTCGCGCGGATCGTCCACCATGGGCCGTCCCGCCGTGTTCAGGCTGGTGTTGACCACCACGGGCAGCCCGGTGAGCCGTTCGAACTCGCCGAGCATGCGGGCGACGAGCGGCTCCTTGGCCGGGTCGACGGTCTGGATGCGGGCCGTGCCGTCCACGTGCACGACCGCCGGGATGCGGTCCCGCCACGCCTCGGCCACGTCGTGCACGAACAGCATGTACGGGCTGGGCAGCGGACCGTCGAAGATCTCGGAGGCGCGGTCGGCGAGCACCATCGGCGCCACCGGCCGGAACTGCTCGCGGCCCTTGACGTCGTTGAGCCGCTCCAGGTTGCCCGCGTGCCCGGGGTGGGCCAGCAGCGAACGGTGCCCGAGCGCCCGGGGGCCGTACTCGGAACGGCCCTGGAACCAGGCCACGATCCCGTTGTCCGCGAGGGTCTCGGCGACGGTCCGGGCGATGTCCGCGGGCCGCTCGAAGGGCACCGCCGCCGTCTTCAGCCATGCCCCGAGCTCCGCGTCCGACCAGTCCCGGCCCAGATCGGCGCCCGGCATCGGCTCCGGCTCGTCCCCCTGCCCGGCGGCCAGCAACAGCGCCCCGCCCAGCGCCGTGCCCGCGTCACCGGCCGCGGGCTGCACCCACACTCGGGAGAAGGGCCCCTCGCGGGCGATCCGCGAGTTCGCGACGCAGTTCAACGCGACGCCCCCGGCGAGCGTGAGCACGCTGTGGTGCGTCCTGCCGTGCAGCCAGCGCACCAGGTCGAGCAGCGTCTCCTCCAGCACGGCCTGGGCGCTGGCGGCCACGTCCGCGTGGGCTTGCGTCCACGGCTCGTCCGGGCCGCGCGGCGCGCACAGCTCGTGCCAGGGCACCCCGGTGGCCTGGAAGCCGCCGTCACCCGTGGGGTACACATGGCGGCGCAGCTCGGCGAGCATCCGCGGGCGGCCGTGCGAGGCGAGCGCCATCACCTTGAACTCATCGGAGGACCTGAGGAACCCCAGGTGCTCGGTCAGCTCCTCGTAGATGAGCCCCAGGGAGTGCGGCAGTTCCTGCGCGTACAGGGGCTCAAGACGGTCCCCGACCCGGCGCGCGGCCAGGTGTGAGGCGCGTTCCCCGCGGCCGTCCAGCACCAGTACGGAGGAGTCCCCGGCGTCGGGCGCGGCGAAGGCGCCGGACGCGGCGTGCGCCATGTGGTGCGGCACGAAACGGACGATGCCGGGGTCGAGGCCCGGCAGCGCCGTCTTCAGGAAGCCGGGGGCCTCGCGGGCGTAGGTCTGCCGCAGGTGGTCCCAGGGGTCGTCCAGACCCATGGCCTCTGCCGGCCGGGCGAGGTCCGGATCGTAGGAGTAGACGACGGCGTCGAGGTCCTGGGGGCGCAGTCCGGCGCGCCCGAGGCACCACGCGGCGGCCTTCTCCGGCAGTTCCCAGGCCGAGAACGGCACCGGCCGCTTGCCGTGCTTGCGCCGGGAGAACCGCTCCTCCTCGGCGGCGGCGACGGTCCGGCCGTCGATCACCAGGGCGGCGGCGGGGTCGTGGAACAGAGCGTTGATTCCGAGGATGCGCATGGGGGTCCGAGGCCTTTCGGCGATACGTGAGCCGGACGGAAGCGGGTGGTGAGGGGACGGGGAGCGGGGCGGCGTGCCCGGTACGGGGCCCGAACGACAGGGCGTGTCCGCTGCCGCGGGGCGCGGCCGGGAGGCAGGCGCGGGTCAGCCGCCGGAAGTGGCGCGGAACCAGTCGATGGTGCGGCGCAGGCCTTCCTCGGCGTCCACCTGCGGCTCCCAGCCGAGCTTGTCGCGGGCCAGCGTGATGTCGGGGCAGCGCACGGCCGGGTCGTCCGTCGGCCGCTCGATGAACCGGATCTCCGACGACGACCCGGCGAGCCGGATGACCAGGCGGGCGAGGTCGAGCATGGTGATCTCGGAGGGGTTGCCGATGTTCACCGGGCCGCGCATGCCGTGCGCCGCCGCCGCGAGAATGCCGCGGACGGTGTCGTCGACGTAGCACAGGGACCGGGTCTGGCGTCCGTCACCGGTGACCGTGAGCGGCTCACCGGCCAGCGCCTGCCGCACGAACGTCGGAACCGCGCGGCCGTCGTGCCCGCGCATCCGCGGACCGTAGGTGTTGAACAGCCGCACGATGCCGGTGTCGGTGCCCTTCGCCTCGGCGTGCGCGGTGGTCAGGGCCTCACCGAACCGCTTGGCCTCGTCGTACACGCTGCGCGGGCCGACCGGGTTCACATGCCCCCAGTACCGCTCGTCCTGCGGGTTCTGCTGCGGGTCCCCGTAGACCTCGGAGGTCGAGGCGAGCACGAAGCGCGCGCCCGAGCGGTGCGCCAGGTCCAGGGCGTTGCGCGTGCCCAGGCTGCCGGTGTCCATCGTGTGCAGGGGGAGGCGCAGATAGTCGGCGGGCGAGGCGGGCGAGGCGAAGTGGAGTACGAGATCCGGCTTCCGGTCGACGGTCAGCCCCTCCGCCACATCGCCCCGCACCAGCGTGAAGCCGGGCCGGTCGAGCAAGGGCGCCACGTTCTCCGGCCGGCCGGTGCTGAAGTCGTCCACGCAGGTGACCGAGGCGCCCGCGTCCAGCAGGGCGGCGCACAGGTGTGAACCGACGAACCCCGCGCCGCCGGTGACGACGGCGTGGTCCCAGTTCCGTGACAAAGGGCTGGCCATTGAAGAACTCCTCCCTACGCGGCGACGGCTTGTCGGGCCTGTTCCGGGCGCCGGGCCGCTGACGTCGCGGAAGACCGTCGAGTACCCCGATCAGCGTCCGTCGCCGCGGCGCCGGTGGCTCGGTGGTGTACGTCATCCGAGTGAGTGACGCAGCGTGAGGACCCACGGTGCGCACGCGACCCGACGGGCACGGTGGCCCCGCCCACGGGTGCCCGCGGCGGTGCGGCGGGGCGCGGCGGGGGCACCGGACGGGACGGCGGACGTCGCCGGGTCGTTGACATGCGGCTCCGGTTTCCCCAGCTGTCCCAGCACAATCACCGGATCTCTCCAGCCGTCCCGGAACGCTTCTCACACACTCGGCGCCAATGCCGCAGCTCAAACCGGGTAGCCGTACGGCTTGAGGTCCCTGCGACCCCGCACGCCGCGCGCCCCCAGTCGGCCCAACCAGGAGGCAGCACCCATGAGCACATCGTTCCCGCCGCACGCGCTGCACGACTACGCGTTGCTGGCCGACGGGGAACGCGGCGCACTGATCGGCCCCTGCGGCGACATCGGCTGGCTGTGCTCACCCGGCTGGCACAACGACGCCGTCTTCGCCTCGCTCATCGGCGGCGGCGGTGTCTACGCCATCACGCCCAGGGCCCGCCATGTCTTCGGCGGCTATTACGAGGAGGGCACCCTCATCTGGCGCAGCCGCTGGGTCACCACCGACGGCCTCATCGAGTGCCGGGAGGCCCTCGCCTTCCCCGGCGACGCCGGCCGGCTGGTGCTCCTGCGGCAACTGCACGCCGTCGACACGGTGGCCCACGTACGGGTCGTGCTCGAGCCGCACGGCGACTACGGCCGCTCCTCACTGGCCTCCGCCCACCGCACCGACGACGGCGTGTGGTACCTCACCTCGGGCCCCCATCGTCTGCGCTGGCAGGGCGCCCCGTTCGCCGTCGCCCGCGGCCAGGGCCTGACGGCCGAGATCGTGCTGCAGCCCGGCGAGCGCCACGATCTGGTCCTTGAGTGCTCCGCCGCACCCCTGCCCCGCACCGCGCCGCGGGCCGCCGAGGCCTGGGCCGCGACGGAACAGGCCTGGCGCGAGGCCGTACCCGCGCTCGACCACACGATCGCCCCGCGCGACGCCCGCCGGGCCTACGCCGTCCTGCGCGGCCTGACCACCCACGGCGGCGGCATGGTCGCGGCCGCCACCACCAGCCTGCCCGAACGCGCCGAGGCGGGGCGCAACTACGACTACCGCTACGTGTGGATCCGCGACCAGAGCTACGCCGGGCAGGCCGCGGCCGCCACCGGCGCCCCCGAACTCCTCGACGGGGCCGTGCGCTTCGTCTGCGAGAGGCTGCGGGAGGACGGCCCGCGCCTGGCCCCCGCCTACACGGTGCACGGCACTCCCGTCCCCGGCCAGAGAGAACTCGACCTGCCCGGCTACCCCGGCGGCTTCAGCCGTATCGGCAACCACGTCAGGGAACAGTTCCAGCTCGACTGCTTCGGCGAGGCCCTGTTGCTGTTCGCGGAGGCCGCACGCCGGCAGCGGCTGGACGCCGACGGGTGGAAGGCCGCCGAGATCGCGGTGCGCGCCATCACCGAGCGCTGGCGGGAGCCGGACGCCGGGATCTGGGAACTGGACTCCCAGTGGTGGACCCACAGTCGGCTGACCTGCGTCGCCGGGCTGCGCGCCCTGGCCGCCGCGGCCCCCCGCCATCCGCTCTCCGACCGCTGCGCCCTGCTCGCCGACACCCTCCTCGCCACCACCGCGCAGCACTGCCTGCACCCCGAGGGCCACTGGCAGCGCACACCCGACGACCCGAAGGCCGACGCCGCCCTGCTGCTGCCGGCCGTACGCGGCGCTCTGCCCGCCGACGACGACCGCACCCGCGCCACCCTGGCCGACTGCCGTCGCCGACTGGCCCAGGACCACTACATCTACCGCTTCCGGCACGACGAACGCCCCCTCGGGGAGGCCGAGGGGGCGTTCCTGCTGTGCGGGTTCGTCATGGCGCTCGCCGAGCACCAGCAGGGCCGGCTGATCGACGCCCACCGGTGGTTCGAACGCAACCGTGCCGCCTGCGGGGCCTCGGGCCTGTACGCGGAGGAGTTCGACATCGCCCAGCGGCAGCTGCGGGGCAACCTCCCACAGGCGTTCGTCCACGCCCTGCTGCTGGAGACCGCCGCACGGCTGGCCGAGGACCCCGAGGCGCACGCCTGACGCCCCGACAGGCGCCCGTCGTCAGCTCTCGGCGGCCTCGGCCGTCGCGCTCCAGCCGTAATGCAGCCAGTCCGACACCGCGACGGCCGTGAGACCCGCGCACACCAGCCGCGTGGCCTTCGGCGCGGAGGCGTAGGAGCACACCAGCGCCCCGGCCACCCACGCGGAGGTGCAGAACGGGCAGGAGAGCAGGTCGCCCACGGCACGCCGCGCACCGCTCCCGCGTGCCTGATCCATCACTTCGTTGGCCGTGCTGTCGGACTCCCGCCGCGTGAACGGCGCCCGCAGAAAGCTGGTCACCTTGTCCTTCGTCAGCAGCCGGGACGCCTTGAACGTCGCCGTTCCCAGCAGGGCGACGTCCCACGGCGGCACCTGCTGCGGCAGCCGCAGCCCACGGCGACGCGCCACCGCGGCGAACAGCGCGGCACCCGCCGTGAACGTCGTCGCGAGGAGCGCGTAGCCCGCCAGCGGCGTGTCGCCGCTCTGGTCGTAGCGCGTGTCGTGCACCGTCATAGGAATGCCTCCCTCGGGGCCAGCCACCAGGTCAGCCTTCGCTTTCGGGCCGCTCTCCCGTGGGCCCCCGTCCCCGCTGGGTGCGCGGACCCCGGCTGTCCCAGCCCTCGTCCTCCTGCGGCCCCGAGTCCCCGTGGCCCCCGCCCACAAACGCCTGCCGGGGGCCGGCCTCGGCCGCCCGGACCCTCGACACCACCCGGCTCAGCCTCACCACCCCCCAGACGATCACGGCGACGCCGATGGCCTCGGGCAGCAGCCACCAGCCGGTCCGGATCCGCTCGTCGAACAGGGTGATGCCGAGCAGCAGGCTCACCGTCGCATCCCCGATGGTGAGCGCCGGCTGGGACGCGGTCAGCCAGCCCGCCTGGAGCGCGTTCTCCAGCAGCAGGATGGCGCTGACACCGGTGAGCGCGAAGCCGTAGGTCTGCCAGGACTGCAGGAAGGCGCCGATGCCGCCGTCCGCGAACCTGCCCGTGGCGGACTTCAGCAGCGCCGCGGTCAGGGCATTGCCGACAGCGGAGGCCGCGGCCAGCACGGCGGCCCGGAACAGCGGCGGGCGCCCCGGGCGGGCGATGACGACCGCGGTGGCCATGGCACCCAGGCAGGCCGCGAGGACCGGGATCCAGCGCACCATGGACGCCTGGTCCGCCACCCCGGACGGAGCGGCGGAGCCGAGCACCACGGCAAGCCCCATGACGACTCCGATGATCCCCCACCAGGCCGCGGCCGGCAGCCGCCGCTGCATCAGGGGAGCGGCGATCATCAGCGCGAACGGCAGCTCCAGTACGAACAGCGGCTGCACCAGTGCCATCGGCCCGTTGACCAGGGCGAGCGCCTGGAACAGCGCGGCCCCGACGACGCCGCCGATGCCGATCACCCAGGCCGGCCGGTGGGCCAGCTCGATCAGCAGCCGCAGGCCGCCGCCGCGCGCGACCGTGGACGCCGCCTTGCGCTGGAACGCGGTACCGACCGCATTGCTGGCGGCACCCATGACGGCGAACACCGCGGCGAGAAGGATCACCTCTCCAGAATGCCCCCGGACACCCGGAGCGGGCGGCCTCGGAACACCGCGACCGGATCGGCCGGCGAGCCGGTCGCCCGCGGCAGCCTGAGCGGGGCGACCACGCGGGCGCAGGCGCCGCCGACCGGTGTTCCGGAGACCCCGGTGACCGCCCGAGCGCGACGCGCAGTCCGGTTCCTACCCTCGGAGGGCGTCAGGCGCCGCCGACGCACCCCGCTGCCGCCTCCCGCGCCGCGGTCTCCTCCGCGCCGGCTTCCACACCGTGCTCGCCCAGCGGCCCGACCGACAGTCCCGCCTCGCGGCAGTCGTCCACGATGCCGGGAAGCGCCCCGAGCGTGGCACGCCAGCAGCCGACCGCCGCGGCATGGTCCGAGTCGTGCAGCAGCAGGGTGCCGCCACCCCGCAACTCCGCACCGGCCGTCGCGCGTACGGAGGCGGGCGTGGCGTCGGCCGTCCAGTCCTTGCCCCAGGCCGTCCACAGCACCGGCCGCAGGCCGGCCCGCCGGGCCGCCGCCCAGCGTCCCGACGTGAGGATGCCGTACGGCGGCCGGTACCACCGGGGCCGACGGCCCGCCGCGTCGTGGACCGTGTCCACCGTCCGGACCAGGTCCGCCGTGTCACGGGCGGGAGACGGCAGCCAGGGCCGATCGTGGCTCCAGCCGTGCACGGCGAGCTCGTGCCCCCGCTCCGCGATCTCCCGCGTCAGCGCCGGGTAGCGCACCACACTCTCGCCCAGCACGAAGAACGTCGCCCGGACGTCGAGCTGGTCCAGCGCGTCGAGGAAGTGCGGCGTGGAGCCGGGATCGGGCCCGTCGTCGAAGGTGAGAGCGATGTGGTCGGGGCGGCCCACCCCCGCGAGCCCGGGGAGGAAGCGGCGCCGCAGGCCGGGCAGCCAGGTGGCGGCCGGGCTGATGTGCACGGCCGCGACCGCCGCGACCGGCGCCAGGAGGGCCGCCGCGCGTCCGCCGGCGAAGGGACCGTGAGGACGAGTCATAGGGCAACTGCCTCCTTGTCGTCAGGAACCCAGGGCTTCGCCGGGTTCCCGTCCGTCGTGGGGACGGGGTCGTCGTCGGGACGGGACCGTCATGGATCGGGGCTCGCACGGATCGGGGGTGGCGCGGATCGGGGCCGGCATGGATCGAGGCCCGCTATTGGACCGGGATCGTCGTCAGGGGTCGGGCCGGTCCCGGTCCGGGCCACCGGCCGACGGCCTCCCCGGCGCCCGCTCCCGGGCCTCCGGATGCGGCCCGTCCCGGCCGTTCGGTGCCGTGTCCCAGGCACCGCCGGCCCACGGGGCGCCCGCCAGTCCGATACTGCCCGCCCCGATGAGCGCGAAGCCGAGCACCTCTGGCAGCACCCGCACCCCGAGCGCGATCTGCTCGTCGAACAGCGCCGATCCCAGCGCCACCCCGACCATCGCGTCCCCGAGGGTCAGAGCCGGCTGCGACGCCGTCAGCGACCCGGCCCGGAACGCGCTCTGCAACAACAAGAAGCTGACCATGCCGATCACCGCCGTCACGTACGGCGGCCACTGTGCCAGCACGGCCCCCACGCCCTGCGGGAGCCGTCCCATGACCTCCTTCAGCAGTGCTGCCGTGGCGGCGAACGACACCGCGCTCGACAGCCCGAGGAGCGCGGCACGCGGCGCGCCCCGCACCGCGCGGGCCGAGACGACCAGAGCCACCACGGCGCACACCACGGCCACCCCCGCCGGGAGCCAGCGCCCCGGCAGGGCCGTGGTCCGGCCGGAGGAGGGCGCTGCCACCCCCAGGAACAGCGCCAGGCCGGCGGCGAGGGCGGTGAAGGCCAGCCAGGTGCGCCCGCTCGGGCGAGCGCGGAAGACGACGCCGCCGACGGCCAGGGTGAACAGCAACTCGGTGGCCAGCAGGGGTTGTACGACGGCCAGGCTGCCCACGGCCAGCGCGGCCGCCTGGAACACGGTCGACAGTGCCAGCAGCCCGGCCCCCGCCAGCCAGTACGGCCGCCGCAGCACATGACCGAGCCAGCGCACCGCCTGACGCACCCCGCGGCCGCCCGCGGGTTCGTCCCTCGCCGCACGCCGTTGCAGCACGGAGGCCGAGGCGTTGGACAGCGCCGTGAGCAGCGCGAGTACGACGGTGAGAGCGCTCACCCGCCACTCATCCGAACGTGGCGGCGAGCCGCCGGTACAGGCCGGGCGCCGCACCACGGATCCGAGCGGGCAGCCGCAGCCAGCGCGGCACGTACACCTCGTCCCGGCCCCGGCTCACCGCGCACCAGACGGCGTCCGCCACCCGCTCGGGCGGCACCAGCCTCGGCCTGGACCTGCGGTAGGGCACACCCCGGCGCTCGAAGAAGGGGGTGTCCACCACACCGGGGACCACGAGACTGACCCGCACCCCGGTACCGCGCAGTTCGTAGCGCAGGGCGTCGGCGAAAGCCGCCAGCGCCGCCTTGGCCGCCGAGTAGACGGCCTCACCGCGCACGCCGACCGCACCCGCCAGCGATCCGACGATCACCACACGTCCGGAGCCCGCTTGGACCATATGGGGGACGAGCTGCCGTACCAGATGCAGAGTGGCGAGCAGATCGACGTCGATCACCTCGTCGATGGCGCGTGGGGGCATGCTGCTGAACTCGCCGGCCCAGCCGATCCCGGCGCAGGCCACCAGCAGGTCCACGCGGCCCATCCGCTCGAGGGCGAACTCGGCCAGCTGCCGGCCGGCTCCGGGGCGGGTGAGATCCGCCGGGTAGCCGGTGGCCGAAGCCCGGTCGGCGACCTGCGCGAGACGGGTCGCGTCCCGCCCGTTCAGCACCAGCCGCCAGCCGCCCTCGGCGGCCAGCCGGCGCGCGACGGCGGCCCCGATGCCGGAGGAGGCGCCGGTCACCAGTGCCGTGCCCGGGTGGGCCCCCCGGTCACCGGTGCGCCGGGGCGGGGCGCCCGCGGCGGGGGACGGAGCGTCCACGGAGAGGGCGGGGACGGATCGAGGAGGGGAGGGAGCATGGGACATGGCGGCGACCTCGGCTCGGCTGCGACGGCGAACACCTGACGGACGGGTGGCGACGGCTGTTGGTCGGGTGCTCCTGGCTTCGAGCACTCCTGCGCTGAGAGGGTTGAAGCGGACGAAGCGGACGGTGAGTCCCGCTCGCACACCCCGAAACCCGCAACAGGGGCGTGTTTGGAAAGTGCGACTCGGGACAATCAGTACCGGTGCGTGCATTTTCCCCCGTGCCTCGACGGCGAGCGACGCGAGCGGCCATGACCCCTGCCCGCCGCCCGGCGGACGAAGTAGCCCGTTCGGCGGGACCGGCCACCGCCCCGGCGGCCACATCCCCGTCCCCTGACGGCTCCCGGCGGATCCTGATCGTGAGCGCGAGCATGGGAGCCGGACACGACACGGTCGCCGGGGAGCTCGCGCGGCGCGCGCGGGAGCGCGGCCACGAGGCGGACGTCGTCGACGTCCTCGCCCTCCTGCCGTACGGCCTGGGCACGGGTCTGCGCCGCTTCTACCAGTCCTCGGTCCGGCACTTCCCCTGGGCGTACGCCTTCCTCTACCGCACGTTCCTGCGTCGGGGCCCGGGCCGCCGTCCCAGCGGCGTCCCCCTGGCCCGCCTCGCGGGCGGTCGCCTGACGGACCTCGTGGACCGTACGGGCGTGGATGTCGTCCTCCCCGTCTTCCACCTTGCGGCGCAACTGACCGGCCACCTCAGGTCCCGGGGCCGGCTGCGGGTGCCGAGCGCCGTCTTCCTGATCGACTTCGCGGTGCACCGGCAGTGGCTCCATCCGGGCAACGACCGCTACTTCTGCCTCACCGACGAGGCCGCCCGCGAGGTACGCGAGGACATCGCCGTCCCCGCCGAGACGACCGGACCGGCCGTGGCCCCCGAGTTCCTCACCCCGACTCCGGCTGCCGCGCCGTGGCCCCACCGCTTCGCCGGGTTCGCTCCGGGCCGGGCCCCGGTGATCCTCTCCGCGGGCGCCTGGGGGGTGGGCTCACGTCTCTCCGCCACCGCCGGACTGCTGGCCGCGCACGGCTTTCTCCCGGTCGTGCTGTGCGGCCGCAACGACGTGCTCCGCGAGCACCTCGCCGAGATCCCGGGCGTTCTCGCGCTCGGCTGGGTCGCCGACATGCCCGACCTGATGCGAGCGGCCGGCGCCCTGGTGGACAACGCCGCAGGCCAGACCGCCGTACAGGCTCTCGCCGCCGGCCTGCCGGTGGTGGGATACCGCCCCCTGCCGGGCCACGGTGAGGAAGGCGTCCACCGGATGGCCGCGCTCGGCCTGACGGAGGTGGCCAAGACGGAGTCCGAGCTGCTCGATGCGCTGAACCGCCTCACGACCCCCGGTCCCGACCGGGACCGCCGCGTCGCTCACGCCCGCACGCTGTTCCGCGTGGACGTCCTGACGCGGGTGATGGAACTCCGGGGCGCCTCACCCGTGTGAGGGGTCCCGGCGGGCGGCCGACCCGACCGTCCGTCGTACGCCGAGGCGTCCGGAAGCGTGCCGGTGTGCACGAGTCGCTTACGCCCGGCACGCTCCCGTCGGCTTGCCGTGCCGGCGTCTCACTGACGAGGTGCGCGGCGCGCGACACCGATGGTCAGGCCCATGGCTGCCAGGCCCAGCGCAGCCGTCACCGCACCCACCGCGCAGTTGCTCGCGATGATGCCGGCCCGCGCGCTGTGCGTGGCGGTCACCACCCAGGGCGAGATGATGAGCCACACACCGAGCGGGGCGATCACCCACGCCAGGCGGAACATGCGCTCGGGCACCAGGGTCAGACCGAGCCCGATCAGGCCGACGGTGATGCCGACGATCAGGTTGTTGACGGTGATGAAGGGCTGACCGGAAAAGTGCACGACCCAGGGCGATATCGCGGCGTAGACACCTGCCAGGAGGATCGCCCCCTCAACGGCGATGGCCGGGCCGCTGGCCGCGGTGCGCTCGAGCCGTTCCCGCATCTCCTGTATCTCGGGATGCGTGCCCATTCCACTGGACTGCTGCGGATACGACATCGCTGTGCCTCTCCAAGAGGATTGATTTTTTCCTTACATACACAGTTCCCCCATTCAGGTGGATTTACCCAGTTTTGCGTCATTCGCGGTCGCGTCATCTCCGTACTGCGTCCTCCGCGTGGGGGCGGGCTGGGAGCGCCGGTGCGCTGCGACCCGTTCGCGGGTGGCGCAGCGGCGCGAGCAGTAGCGGCGCTCCGGGCCGCTGCCCTGTGTGATGAAGACCTTCTGGCAGCCGGATGACGCGCAGATCCTGCCGGGCGGGCGTTGGTGGTCCCAGACCAGCACGGTGAGGGCCATGCAGGACGAGGCGAGGAGCCATTCGGCCCACGGGGCGTCGTCGTCATGGTCGAGGTGGGGGTGCCAGGGGGTGCCACCCCCGTGCGACGTGAGGCGGACCGGTCCGGTGTGCCGTCGCAGGAGGCCGTTGAGGGCCGCGGCCGCCTCGTCGACCCGGTCGGCGGCGAAGACCTCCCGCAGCAGCGCGGCCGCCGCCCGCATCTGTGCGACGTCCTGAAGAGTGAGGTCGATGGGGTTCGTCTCGCCGAAGTCGCGCAGCACCGCGGCGACTTCGGCGGGGTCGGTCACCTCGTCGGCGAGGACGTTGACGAGGGCGGCGGTGCGCCGCGCCGTGGTGAGGACGGAGTGGCGGGTCGACCAATCGTCGAGGGGAGGGAGCACGGCGCCGAATGTAACGCATATTACGTTCGTAACGTCCTGCCGGTGAAGAGCCGTTACTCGATGGGCACGTATCTCACCGGCGCGGTGACGGCTCGCACCGGCGATGAGATGTCCGGGCCGGCGTTGATGCTGGCGGGGTTCGCCGTTGCCGGATCGGCTGCTGAGGCGTCGTCGCTCCTCGCGGGCGTCACCATCGCCGCCGCGGTGGGCGGGCCGGTGCTGGGGGTGCTTCTCGACAGGGCGGCTCGTCCGGGCCGTCTGCTGGCCGCCGCGCTCACGCTCCATGCGACGGGTCTGATGGTGATCCTGGCGGGAATCGGCCGTCTTCCGCTCTCCGTCTGCGTGCTGATCGCCGTGCTGACGGGTCTTCCGGGACCGGCACTGTCGGGCGGCTGGACGGCCCAACTGCCCCGAGCGGTGCCCCGCGACAACCTCTTGGCAGCCAACGCGCTCGATGCGATGACCTTCGGCCTGGCCGGCCTGCTCGGGCCCGCCCTCGCAGGCGGCGCTGCACAGGCGTTCGGAGCGCCGGCCTCGGTGGCCGTCTCGGCGGTGCTCATCGGCCTGGCCGTACCGGTCGCGTGGAGGCTGCCCGTGAGCGTTCGGCCGGCGAAGGGCTTGGAGGCGGCCTCCGTGGTCCGCGACCTCCTGGCCGGAGTGCGGTTCGTCGTCCGTGCCCCCCGCCTGGCCCGCGCAACCCTCACCTCGGTCGTCTCCTGCGTCGGCCAAGGCATGCTGACGGTCTGCCTTCCGCTCCTCGGTGAACGCGTCCTCGGCGGTGCGGGCCAGGGCACGATCCTGCTCTCCTGCGCGGCCGTCTCCGCCCTGGCGGCCAACGCCGCACTCGCGCGGTTTCCGCGTTCTCTCGCGCCGGACACCATCCTGTGGGCCGGTGCCCTCGTCCAGGCCGCCGCGCTGCTCCTGGCCGCGACGGGGCGACCGGCCGCACTCCTCGCCGCCGTCCTGCTGGCCGGAATCGGTGAAGGGCCAGGGGTCACCGCCCTGTTCGCAGTGCGCCACCAGGAGACCCCCGAGCATCTGCGCGGGCAGGTGTTCACCCTGGGGGCCAGCCTGAAGCTGACCGGGTTCACCCTCGGCGCGGCGCTTGCCGGGTCCGCCGCCACCTGGTCCCTCCCAGGCACCTTGGCACTCGCGGCCGGCGTCGAGATCCTCGCCGCGCCGGCCTTCTGGGCGGTCACCGCGGGCGTGCGGAGAACGGCTGACCCGACGGAGGCTCAGGCGGTGCGGTTCAGGGCGGGGAGGTAGGCCTGGGACTGTCCTTGTTCGGTGGGGTGGTACGACTCGGTCGGGGCAAGCCAGTTGACGCTGTGCAGCCATGGGACGGTGGAGCAGATCTCGTGGCCGGTGAAGGCGCCGGTGACGTCGACGTAGGTGAATCCGTGGTGCGTGGCCCGTTCGTCGATGACCTTGTCGAGGTGATCGACAGCGCCGTTGATCGCGGAACGGGTGGTGTCCGCCAGCCCCGCCTTGCAGCTGCCGTTGAGCTGGTACAGGCGCGGGTAGCCGAGGACGACGACATGGGCGTGGGGGGCTTTGGCCCGGATGGCGGCGTAGAGGCGGTCGAGGTCGCCGGGGAGGGCGCCGTCGATGCGGTCGAGCGCTTCCCTGATGGCGTCCAGGCAGGTCCCCGAGCCGTGCAGCACACAGGTCGTCATCACATGGCCGAAGCCGGCGTCACTGCCGCCGACGGTGATGCTGACCAGCCCGGTGCGGGCGTTGAGCGACCCGAGCTGGCGGCTCAGCACGTCGAGGGCGCGGGCGCCGTTGCAGGCGGTGAAGTCGAAGCTGGACGCGTTGTGGGCCGCGGCCCCCAACGCGGGGGAGGAGGGGGGAGATCGGATGAGCACACCGCTGAACACCAGTCACAGAAGAATGGTTCACGTATGCCCGCATCTGGAAGCTGAAGGCG
>NZ_JBFBBS010000061.1:0-25949 GCF_040682835.1 Streptomyces sp. NPDC051104
TGGTACTGCAGGGGGGACCCTGTGGGAGAGTAGGACACCGCCGAACAATTCTTGAGAAAACCCCCGTGCTATTCAGCACGGGGGTTTTCTGCGTTCCAGGCCGGCCCCTGAGCAGGGGCCACAAGCGAACCCCTCCGCACCCCGGCGCCAACCCGCCGGGTAAGGTCAGGGGGCATCGTTGGTTCGTTCCCGCAGGAGGCCCCCGGGTGGAGGTCCAGGAGACCCGTGTCCAGACGGACCGCGTCCTCACCATCCCGAACATCCTCAGCATGGCGCGGCTGGTCGGCGTGCCCGTCTTCCTGTGGCTGATCCTCAGGCCCGAGTTCGGCGGGCCGAACAGCGACGGCTGGGCCCTGCTGGTGCTGGTGCTGAGTGGCGTCACTGACTATCTCGACGGCAAGCTCGCCCGGCGCTGGAACCAGATCAGCAGCCTCGGCCGGCTCCTCGACCCCGCCGCCGACCGGCTCTACATCGCCTCGACCCTGCTCGGTCTCACCTGGCGCGGCATTCTGCCTCTTTGGCTGACCGGGGTACTGGTGGCGCGAGAGCTGGTTCTGCTGGTGATGGTGGGCATCCTCAGGCGTCACGGCTATCCGCCGCCTCAGGTGAACTTCCTCGGGAAGGCCGCCACCTTCAACCTTATGTACGCCTTCCCGCTGCTGCTCCTCAGTGACGGAACTGGATGGATCGCGTCACTCGCTGCTATTTTCGGATGGGCGTTCGCCGGATGGGGTACAACGCTCTATTGGTGGGCAGGAGTCCTCTACGTGGTCCAAGTCCGCCGACTTGTCAGGGCGGACGCCGTGGCCGATTCAGCCCACTGATTGCCCGCCGCGCGCGGCTCGATGGCCCGCCCAGGGAAACTGCGGGACAATCTAGACGGGTGAAGTCGGCTGGACCGTCGTCTCTTGGAGGAGGACGCTTCCGACATGAAGGCCGTCGTGATGGCCGGAGGCGAAGGCACGCGCCTTCGCCCCATGACCTCGAGCATGCCCAAGCCGCTCCTGCCGGTGGCCAACAGGCCGATCATGGAGCATGTGCTGCGGCTACTCAAAAGGCATGGGCTCAACGAGACCGTCGTAACCGTGCAGTTCCTGGCTTCACTCGTCAAGAACTACTTCGGTGACGGCGAAGAGCTCGGTATGGAGCTCACATATGCCAACGAGGAGAAGCCACTCGGTACCGCCGGGAGCGTCAAGAACGCCGAGGAAGCACTCAAGGACGACGCGTTCCTGGTGATCTCCGGTGACGCCCTGACCGACTTCGACCTCACCGATCTGATCAATTTCCACAAGGAAAAGGGCGCCCTGGTCACCGTCTGTCTGACGCGTGTGCCCAACCCGCTGGAATTCGGCATCACCATCGTCGACGACGAGGGAAAGGTCGAGCGCTTCCTGGAGAAGCCGACGTGGGGCCAGGTCTTCTCCGACACCGTGAACACGGGCATCTACGTCATGGAGCCCGAGGTCTTCGACTACGTCGAACCCGACGTTCCGGTCGACTGGTCCGGCGATGTCTTCCCGCAGCTGATGAAGGAGGGCAAGCCGGTCTACGGCTATGTCGCCGAGGGCTACTGGGAGGACGTCGGCACCCACGAGAGCTATGTGAAGGCCCAGGCCGACGTCCTTGAGGGCAAGGTCGACGTCGAGATCGACGGCTTCGAGATCTCCCCGGGCGTCTGGGTCGCGGAGGGCGCGGAGGTACACCCCGACGCCGTGCTGCGGGGGCCGCTCTACATCGGTGATTACGCCAAGGTGGAGGCCGGCGCCGAAATACGGGAACACACCGTCGTCGGTTCGAACGTGGTGGTGAAGAGCGGGGCGTTTCTGCACAAGGCCGTCGTCCACGACAACGTGTACATCGGCCAGCACAGCAATCTGCGGGGCTGTGTGGTCGGCAAGAACACCGACATCATGCGAGCGGCCCGGATCGAGGACGGCGCGGTGATCGGCGATGAGTGCCTCATCGGCGAGGAATCCATCGTCCAGGGCAACGTACGGGTGTACCCGTTCAAGACCATCGAGGCCGGTGCCTTCGTCAACACCTCGGTGATCTGGGAGTCCCGCGGACAGGCACACCTCTTCGGCGCCCGCGGTGTGTCCGGCATCCTGAACGTGGAGATCACCCCGGAGCTGGCCGTACGGCTGGCCGGCGCGTATGCCACCACCCTCAAGAAGGGTTCGACGGTCACCACGGCACGTGACCACTCCCGTGGCGCGCGTGCGCTGAAGCGCGCGGTCATCTCGGCGCTCCAGGCCAGCGCCATCGACGTACGGGACCTGGAGAACGTACCGCTGCCCGTGGCTCGGCAGCAGACCGCGCGAGGCAGCGCCGGCGGCATCATGATCCGGACGTCGCCCGGTGTGCCGGACTCCGTCGACATCATGTTCTTCGACGGGCAGGGCGCCGACCTGTCCCAGGCCGGTCAGCGCAAACTTGACCGGGTGTTCGCGCGGCAGGAGTACCGGCGGGCCTTCCCGGGTGAGATCGGGGACCTGTACTTCCCGTCCAGCGTCTTCGACTCGTACACCGGTTCGCTGTTGCGGAGCGTCGACACCACGGGGATCGCCGAGTCGGGCCTCAAGGTCGTCGTGGATGCCTCGAACGGCAGTGCCGGGCTGGTTCTCCCCAGCCTGCTCGGCAAGCTCGGCGTGGACTCCCTGACGATCAACCCCGGACTGGACGAGTCCCGGCCCACCGAGTCCGCGGAAGCGCGGCGGGCGGGGCTGGTGCGGCTCGGTGAGATCGTCGCCTCGTCGGGGGCCGCGTTCGGCGTCAGGTTCGACCCCGTCGGTGAGCGGCTGTCGCTCGTCGACGAGAAGGGACGCATCGTCGAGGACGACCGGGCGCTGCTGGTGATGCTCGATCTCGTGGCCGCCGAGCGGCGCAGCGGGCGGGTGGCGCTGCCGGTGACGACGACGAGGATCGCCGAGCAGGTGGCGGCGTACCACGGGACGCAGGTAGAGTGGACGACCACCTCGCCCGACGACCTCACCCGCGTGGGCCGCGACGAGTCGACGATCTTCGGCGGCGACGGCCGTGGCGGATTCATCGTGCCGGAGTTCAGCAGCGTCTTCGACGGCACGGCCGCGTTCGTACGGCTGATCGGGCTGGTGGCGCGGACCCAGCTCACCCTCAGCCAGATCGACGCGCGGATTCCGCGGGCGCACGTCCTCAAGCGCGATCTCGCGACTCCGTGGGCCGTCAAGGGACTGGTGATGCGCCGGGTCGTGGAGGCTGCAGGCGACCGGTTCGTGGACACGACCGACGGCGTAAGGGTCGTGGAGACCGACGGGCGTTGGGTGCTGGTGCTGCCAGACCCGGCCGAGGCCGTCACCCACTTGTGGGCCGAAGGGCCCGACGACGCCTCCGCGCAGGCCCTTCTGGACGAGTGGTCGACCGTCGTGGACAGCGCCGGACGGTAAAACACGCGGCACGCGCGCGTGCCGGACGAGTGTCCCCCAAGGGGGCCTGTCCGGCACGCGTGTGGGGCCATTCGGAGGTAGCGCGCGCGACGTGCGACGATGTGCGGCATGCCGCAGCCGCCCCCCGTTCGGAGCACACCGACGCGCCCCTCGCGCCCGGACGCCTCCATGTCGTTGCTCACCAACGTCATGGACCACAGCCTCGACGACGGATACGCCCAGGCTGCTGCCCGGAAGGGATCCGAGGGTGCTGCGGGCATGCCCAGAACGGTGCGGGCGAAGCTCGGTCTCGCGGCAGGGCTCGTGCTCGCCGCCCTGGTGGTGACGGTGGGCGCCGCGCAGGCGCGGATCGCCGCGCCGACGGTCGCCAAGGAGCGTCAGGAACTCATCGACCGCATCCAGCGCGAGACCGCCGCCGCGGACAAGCTCGAGGGCACGGTCGACAGGCTGCGCGACGACGTGAGCGCACGGCAGCGCGCGGCCCTGCGGCAGGACGGGAGCGGCGACCCGGCCGACCTGGTGGGGATCCTGTCGGGCGCCGTCGCGGTGCACGGTCCTGGGGTGAAGCTCGTCGTCGACGACGCCAAGGAAGCCACCACGGGTGGCGACGGCAACCCGCGTGAGACCTCGGGGTTCTCCGACACCGGGCGCGTACGCGACCGGGACATGCAGCGCGTCGTCAACGGGCTGTGGGAGTCGGGTGCCGAGGCGATCGCGATCAACGGGCAGCGGCTGACCGCCCTGTCGGCGATCAGGGCCGCGGGTGACGCGATACTGGTGGACAACAGGCCGCTGGTGCCGCCGTACACGGTGCTCGCGGTGGGGGACGGGGCACGGCTCAGCACGCGGTTCCAGAACAGCGCCGACGGGCTCTACCTGCACGCGCTGCAGGACAACTACGGGATCCGGACCGGCATCTCCACCGAGGGTGACATCCGGCTGCCCGCCGCCCCCAGTGTGATCGTACGAACAGCACAACCGAGTACAGAGAAGGGCACATCGTGATCGCGGTACTGGGCCTCGTCGTCGGAGTGGTGGTCGGCCTGTTGGTCCGGCCCGAGGTCCCGGCGGTCGTCGAGCCTTACCTTCCGATTGCCGTCGTGGCGGCGCTGGACGCCGTGTTCGGTGGTCTGCGGGCCATGCTCGACGGCATCTTCGACGACAAGGTCTTCGTGGTGTCGTTCCTGTCCAATGTGGTGGTGGCGGCGCTGATCGTGTTCCTGGGCGACAAGTTGGGCGTCGGCGCGCAGCTGTCCACCGGCGTGGTGGTCGTCCTAGGCATCCGCATCTTCTCCAACGCGGCGGCGATCCGCCGGCATGTTTTCCGGGCGTGAGGCCGATGAGCAACGAGGACGAGACGACCGAGCCGCCGCAGACCTCCGAGCACCGGCTGCGCAGGGAACTGCCCGAGGAGGTGCCGGCCGCGGCCCCCGAGACGTCGGGGACGGCGGACGACGAGCAGGCCACCGGACTGACCGGCCGTCAGCGCCTGGTGCAGGGACTGTGGCCGCCGCGCGTCACCCGTGCCCAACTCATCGTCGCCGTGCTGCTGTTCGGCCTCGGCTTCGGCCTGGCCGTCCAGGTCGCCTCCAACAGCGACGGCAGCAGTGCCCTGCGCGGCGCGCGCCAAGAGGATCTTGTGCGCATCCTCGATGAACTCGACGACCGTACGCAGCGTCTTCAGGACGAGAAGCAGGGTCTCGAGGATCAGCGGGCCGAGTTGGAGAACAGCTCGGACCGGGCCGAGGAGGCCCGCAAGCAGACCGCCGAGAAGGAGAAGCAACTCGGCATCCTGGCGGGCACGGTGGCCGCCGAAGGACCCGGGATCACCATGACGGTCCAGGACACGAAGGGGACGGTCCAGGCGGACATGCTGCTCGACGCGATCCAGGAGCTGCGCGCGGCCGGCGCGGAGGCGATAGAGGTGAACGGCGTACGGGTCGTCGCCGGCACCTACCTGGCGGACGCCGGGAAAGGTGTCAGCGTCGACGGGAACAAGATCACCCAGCCCTACCGTTTCAAGGTCATCGGCAAACCGCAGGACCTCGAACCGGCGCTCAACATCCCCGGAGGCGTGGTGCAGACTCTCGAGAAGGAGCAGGCCATAGTCACCGTGGAGCGTTCCACGAAGATCGTCGTGGACGCCTTGCGAGCGGCGAAGCGGCCTGACTACGCTCGGTCGTCCTCCCAGTGAACCGGGGGTGCATGGAGGCCGTCCGGCAGGGGCATGAGGTTGCGGGGGGTCGGCGCACCGATTGGGTGGTGCGTGGTGGAAACTGTCTGGTGGAAACGGACGTTGTGAGGATGTCCGGGTCGGCCGGTGTATGCAATCAGGGTTCGTCCTGCCCCACGGGCGGGTCTGTTTCGGTCAAGGGGAATCGCCCGTGAAGTTGTTTGCGAAGTTGTTCGGCAAGAGCGCGCGAGAGGGCAGCGACAACGCGACTGCCCGCCATCGCGCACAGCCGGGAGACGCGGAGGGCCAGCGGCCGCTGTTCCGCGATCAGGTCAGTGGTCCGGGTGGTCACATTTCCGGAGGTCAGGGCGCGCCGTATGTTGACCCTGCCGCGTCCGACGGCATAGGTTTCGGGGGCATGTCGGCCCTGGTGTGCACGCGGTGCGGTCACCGCAACGCGGAGAACAGCCGCTTCTGCTCCAACTGCGGTGCGCCGCTGCGGGCCGGGGCGGTCCCGGAGCGTGCGTCGGAGACGACGTCCACGATCTCCATCTCGGGCCTGGAGGCCTACGACGCGGAGGCCACCGGCCAGACGCCGGTGCCGACGCTGTCGCCCGAGGCACAGGCGGCCGTGGAGGCGCTGCCGTTCGGCTCGGCGCTCCTGGTGGTGCGCCGGGGCCCGAACTCGGGCAGCCGCTTCCTGCTGGACAGCGACCTGACCACGGCGGGGCGTCATCCGCAGAGCGACATCTTCCTGGACGACGTGACGGTCTCGCGCCGCCACGTCGAGTTCCGCCGGGGCCCGGACGGCATGTTCACGGTCGCCGACGTCGGCAGCCTCAACGGCACGTACGTCAACCGCGAGCGCATCGACCAGGTCGCGCTCCACAACGGCGACGAGGTGCAGATCGGCAAGTACAGGCTGGTCTTCTACGCGAGCCAGCGGGGCATCTGACCCGCGCGGGGAAGGGTCCATGCTTCACACACCGAGCGGCGGTGCCGACAGCGGCACCGCCGCGGCGGACGGCCGGCTGATGAGCATCGGCACGGTGCTGAACGTGCTGCGAGAGGAGTTCCCCGAAGTCTCCATCTCCAAGATCCGTTTCCTGGAGTCCGAAGGGCTCATCGAGCCGCAGCGGACCTCTTCGGGGTACCGCAAGTTCAGTGCGCGTGACGTCGAGCGGCTCGGCCAGGTGCTGAGGATGCAGCGGGACCACTATCTTCCGCTGAAGGTGATCCGCGAGCACCTGGACGCCCTGGAGCGGGGCGAGGAGGTACGGCTGCCGTCCCTGGGCCGGCCCGGGGAGACCGGCGAGGGCGAGTTGCTCGGAGACCTCCTGGGCGAGCCCGAGAGCCCCGCGGCCGCCCGGATCGGCCGCGAGGAGCTGCTGGCGGCGGCCGGGATCGGTGCCGAGCAGCTTCAGGAGTGGGAGTCGTACGGGCTGCTAGCGCCGCTGCCGGACGGCACGTACGAAGCCGAGGCGATCACCGTGGCCACTCTCGTGGTGGAACTGGGACGGCACGGCATCGAGCCACGTCATCTGCGCGCGGTGAAGGCCGCCGCAGACCGCGAGGCCGGCTTGGTGGACCAGGTGGTGGCCCCGCTGCGCCGCCACCGCAATCCACAGACCAGGGCGCATGCCGAGGCCCGTACGAAGGAGCTCGCGGGGCTCGCGGTGAAACTGCACGCGGCGCTGGTGCAGTCCGCGCTGGGCGTGCGGCTGCCCTGATCCGGGCGTTCGCCGTGGGCGGATCGGCCAGGCGTTCTGTGCCCGACTACCCAAACATCCCGAGCACGGCCTAGGGTTGCTGTGTGAACGAGCTCGATGTCGTAGGTGTCCGGGTCGAGATGCCCTCCAACCAGCCGATCGTGCTCCTGCGTGAAGTGGGAGGCGACCGCTACCTCCCCATCTGGATCGGCCCCGGGGAGGCGACGGCCATCGCGTTCGCCCAGCAGGGCATGGCCCCCGCGCGACCTCTGACGCACGACTTGTTCAAGGACGTGCTGGAGGCCGTCGGGCAGGAGCTCACGGAAGTGCGCATCACGGATCTGCGTGAAGGCGTCTTCTACGCGGAGCTGGTCTTCGCCAGCGGTGTCGAGGTGAGCGCCCGCCCGTCCGACGCCATAGCGCTCGCGCTGCGCACCGGCACGCCGATCTACGGCAGTGACGGGGTGCTGGACGACGCGGGGATCGCCATCCCGGACGAGCAGGAGGACGAGGTCGAGAAGTTCCGCGAGTTCCTCGATCAGATCTCACCGGAGGACTTCGGGACCAGCAACCAGTGACGGTCCCTCCGGGGGTTGGGCCCACGGGCGACGCGGCGCCCGCGGCTTGCCCGTCGTGTCTCTGCGGCGCCGCTCGCGGGGCACGGGCTCGAGCGCGCCGACCGCGGTGTGGGCTTGCGCACTGCGCTGAAGGGGATGGCCCAGGGCACGAAGCCGTGGGGTGCCGGGAGCCGCCAGGACGCGTCTGGCCGTCGGGGTGTGACAAAGAGGCAGGCGGCCGGGGCCGCGGCCCTAGAGGGGCCGCGAGAGCATTCGGCTAGTCTTTCCCCGCGGGAGGGCACGGGAAACCACTCCTAGGGTGATTATCACTCGGCGTGCCGAGTGTGGCGATCGTTGACGCACCCGTGGTGACTGCCTACCGTCGAGAAGGCAGGTCAAGGACGGAGGTCGGCGTGAGAAGCAGCGGCGGCGGTACGGCTGGGGGTGTCCCTGGACGCAGTCTGGGGGAGAGCGGCCCGTACCGGCTTCACGGCAACGCGGCCGGCTCCGCCCCTCAGCGGCCGACGCCCGTGCCGGGCGGCGGAGGGGCGGCTTCCGAGGACATCGGCTATCGCGGTCCCACGGCGTGCGCCGCCGCGGGCATCACCTACCGGCAGTTGGACTACTGGGCCAGGACCGGTCTGGTCGAACCCAGCGTGCGCCCCGCCTACGGGTCGGGGACGCAGCGGTTGTACAGCTTCCGCGATGTCGTCGTCCTGAAGATCGTCAAGCGTTTCCTCGACACCGGAGTGTCCCTGCAGAACATCCGTACCGCGGTCCAGCACCTCAGGGAGCGAGGCTTCCGCGACCTGGAGCGGATGACGCTGATGAGCGACGGTGCGACGGTCTACGAGTGCACGTCCCCGGACGAGGTCCACGCCCTGCTCCAGGGCGGGCAGGGCATCTTCGGCATCGCCGTGGGCGTCGTGTGGCGGGACGTGGAGAACGCGCTGTCGCAGATGCACGGTGAGCGTGTCGACACGGGCGAGACGATCGTGGGCCACAACCCGGCCGACGAGCTGGCGCGGCGGCGCAACCGGGCGGTCTGAGAGGCAGGCCGCGGCAGGGCCGCATTGTCAGTGGTGTAGGGCAGCATCGGAGATGTGAGAACCGCGCCGACCATCCTGCACCTCGACATGGATGCCTTCTACGCCTCGGTGGAGCAGGCGGCCAAGCCGAGCCTGCGCGGGAAGGCCGTGATCGTGGGCGGGCTGGGGCCGCGTGGAGTGGTGGCCACGGCGTCGTACGAGGCACGGGTCTTCGGGGTGCACTCGGCGATGCCCATGGCCCAGGCACGCCGGCTCGCGCCCAACGCCGCGTATCTGGTGCCGCGCTTCGGGATCTACCGCAGGATCAGCGAGCAGGTGATGTCCCTGTTGCGGGGTCTGTCGCCGCTGGTGGAGCCGTTGAGCCTGGACGAGGCCTTCGTGGATCTGGAGGCCGGGGGAGCAGCCTGGGACGAGGAGTCGGCGCGAGGGGTCGGCGTGAAGCTGCGCGCGGACATCCGGACCGCCACCGGGCTGACGGGGTCCGTGGGACTCGCCGCCTCCAAGATGCTCGCCAAGATCGCCTCGGAGCAGGCCAAGCCGGACGGCCTGGTACTGATACGGCCGGGTACCGAGCGCGCGCTGCTCGGTCCGCTGCCGGTGCGCACGCTGCCGGGGGTCGGCCCGGCGACCGGTGACCACCTGCGGCGGGCCGGGATCACCACGATCGACGAGATCGCCGAGGCGGGCGAGGACGAGCTCGTACGGCTGCTCGGCAAGGCGCACGGGCAGGCGCTGTACGCGATGGCGCTGGCGCACGACGAGCGGCCGGTGGTCGCCGAGCGGGAGGCCAAGTCGGTGTCCGTCGAGGACACGTACGACGTCGACATCCACGACCGGCTGCGGATCGGCCTGGAGGTGCAGCGGCTGGCGGACCGGTGTGTGCGCAGGCTGCGGGACGCCGGGTTGTCGGGGCGGACCATCGTGCTGAAGGTGCGGAGATACGACTTCTCCACCCTGACCCGGTCCGAGACCCTGAGGGGGCCCACGGACGATCCCGCGGTGGTGCGGGAGGCGGCGGCGCGGCTGCTGGAGCCCGTGGACACGACCGGCGGGGTACGGCTGCTGGGTGTGGGCGTCAGCGGACTCGCCGACTACACACAGGAGGACCTGTTCGCGCAGGCCCACCTGGCGGCGGCGGAGGCCACGACGGAGGAGAGACCGGAGGCGGAGGAGCCCCTGGCCGAAGAGCCGGCGGCGCCACCCGAGCGGGTCTGGCTCGCGGGGCACGACGTCCGTCATGCCGAGTACGGGCCGGGATGGGTGCAGGGCAGCGGGCTGGGCAGGGTGACCGTACGGTTCGAGACACCGCAGTCGGAGCCGGGCCGGGTCCGCACGTTCAGCGTCGGCGACCCTCAGCTGGAGCCGGCGGACCCGCTGCCCCTGGTGCCCGACGCCTCAGAGATCGCGGAGCGCCCGGCCCCCACGGGCACGGGCGCCTGACACCGGTGAGCAGGCACGGAAGTCTGCCGCCGACCCGTCACGTCTCGTCCGACCCCGCCAAACGGCCGAAGTCACGGTCCGGCGGCGGCGGTGCCGAGACGTCCAGGCCGTAGTGGTGGTAGAGCTGCAGTTCCTGTCCGGGGGACAGGTGGCGGCCGACGCCGAAGTCGGGGGCCTCCTTGATCAGGGCGCGTTCGAAGGGGACGTACAGCGCGCCCTCGACCAGCTCGCTGGGCTCCAGGGGGACGAACGCGTCCCTGCCGAACAGGCCGGTCCGTATGGCCGCCCACTCCGGTGCACCCGTCGCGTCGTCGAGGTACACCTCGTCGACGGTGCCGATCTTGTGGCCATTGCGGTCGAACGCCTTGCGGCCGATCAGATTCCGCGGATCGATGTCGGTCTGCACGGTCCCTCCAACTGGTCGCAACCCATCCGTAAGCACTACGAAAGAGCACATTCGGGAAGGTGGCCACTTGAAGATTCCCGCGCAGGCTGCCGACTCATCCTCGCTGGTAGTCTGGCAAGCGGCCGTTGACCCCGTGCGGGAGAGTCCTCCGGAGCGATCCGGAGGCGCCGAAGGAGCAAATCCTCCCCGGAATCTCTCAGGCCCAGGTACCGCACGGACGAGGTCACTCTGGAAAGCAGGGCGGGTGTCGACGGCTTCCGCTCTCACCGACGGTGAAAGCCGGCGAGCCTTCGGGCGGACCGGTGAAGCTCTCAGGTCGAGATGACAGAGGGGGAGGCCGTCGGGGTACCCGCGCCGTGGTGCCCCTCGAAGGTCGCGTCAGACCAGGAGGCCTCCGCAATGACCGCCCAGCGCATTCCGCTCTCCGAGCTCGAACAGGGCACTCCGTTCGAGCACCGCCACATCGGGCCCGACCAGGAGGCGCGGGCCAAGATGCTCGCGCAGGTCGGCTACGGCTCCCTCGACGAGCTGACCGCCGCCGCGGTGCCCGATGTGATCAAGAACGCCGACGCCCTGGACCTGCCGGGCGCGCGCACCGAGGCCGAGGTGCTGGCCGAGCTGCGCTCCCTCGCCGACCGCAACCAGGTCCTGGACTCCATGATCGGTCTCGGCTACTACGGGACCTTCACGCCCCCGGTGATCCTTCGGAACGTGATGGAGAACCCCGCCTGGTACACCGCGTACACGCCCTACCAGCCGGAGATCTCCCAGGGCCGGCTGGAGGCCCTGCTCAACTTCCAGACCATGGTCGCCGACCTCACCGGCCTGCCGACCTCCGGTGCCTCCCTGCTCGACGAGGGCACGGCCGCCGCCGAGGCCATGGCGCTGTCCCGGCGCATGGGCAAGAACAAGAAGGGCCTGTTCCTGGTCGACGCGGACGCGCTGCCGCAGACCATCGCCGTGATTCAGACCCGCGCCGAGCCCACCGGTGTCGAGGTCGTCGTCGCCGACCTCAGCGCCGGCATCCCGGCCGAGGTCGCCGAGCGGGAGATCAACGGCGTACTGATCCAGTACCCGGGCGCCTCCGGTGCCGTACGCGACATCAAGCCCCTCATCGACCAGGCCCATCAGCTGGGCGCCCTCGTCACCGTCGCCGCCGACCTGCTCGCGCTGACCCTGCTGAAGTCGCCCGGCGAGCTCGGCGCCGACATCGCCGTCGGCACCACCCAGCGCTTCGGCGTCCCGATGGGCTTCGGCGGCCCGCACGCGGGCTACATGGCGGTGCACGAGAAGTTCGCCCGCAGCCTGCCCGGCCGGCTCGTGGGAGTCTCCGTGGACGCCGACGGCCACAGGGCGTACCGGCTCGCCCTGCAGACGCGCGAGCAGCACATCCGCCGCGAGAAGGCGACCAGCAACATCTGCACCGCGCAGGTGCTGCTCGCCGTGATGGCCGGGATGTACGCCGTGTACCACGGGCCCGAGGGCCTGCGGAACATCGCCCGGCGCACCCACCGGTACACCGCGGTCCTCGCCGCGGGCCTGACGGCCGGCGGGGTCGAGGTCGTCCACGGCACCTATTTCGACACCGTCACCGCCCGGGTCCCGGGGCGGGCCGCCGACGTCGTCGCCGCCGCCCGCGAGAACGGCGTCAACCTGCGCCTCGTCGACGCCGACCACGTCTCGGCCGCCTGCGACGAGACCACCGGCCGGGCCCAGCTGCGCGCGGTGTGGACCGCGTTCGGCGTCGGGGGCGACATCGACGCGCTGGACGCCACCATCGAGGACGCGCTCCCGCAGACCCTGCTCCGCAGCGACGACTACCTCACCCACCCGGTGTTCCACCAGCACCGCTCCGAGACCGCGATGCTGCGCTACCTGCGCAGGCTGGCCGACCGTGACTACGCGCTCGACCGCGGCATGATCCCGCTGGGCTCCTGCACCATGAAGCTCAACGCGACCACGGAGATGGAGCCGGTCACCTGGCCCGAGTTCGGTCAGCTGCACCCGTTCGCGCCCGCCGAGCAGGCCCAGGGCTACCTCACGCTCATCCACGAGCTGGAGGAACGTCTCGCCGAGGTCACCGGCTACGACAAGGTCTCCCTCCAGCCCAACGCCGGCTCCCAGGGCGAGCTGGCAGGTCTGCTGGCCGTGCGCGGCTACCACCGCGCCAACGGCGACGACCAGCGCACCGTCTGCCTCATCCCGTCCTCCGCGCACGGCACCAACGCCGCCAGCGCCGTCATGGCCGGGATGAAGGTCGTCGTGGTGAAGACCGCCGAGGACGGCGAGATCGACGTCGAGGACCTGCGGGCCAAGATCGAGCAGTACCGCGACGAGCTGTCGGTACTGATGATCACGTACCCGTCCACGCACGGCGTGTTCGAGGAGCACGTCGCCGACATCTGCGCGGCGGTGCACGAGGCGGGCGGGCAGGTCTACGTCGACGGCGCCAACCTGAACGCGCTGGTCGGCCTGGCCAAGCCGGGCCACTTCGGTGGCGACGTCTCGCACCTGAACCTGCACAAGACGTTCTGCATCCCGCACGGCGGCGGTGGTCCGGGCGTCGGCCCGGTGGCGGTCCGCGAGCACCTGGCGCCGTATCTGCCGAACCACCCGCTGCAGCCCGAGGCCGGTCCGCAGACGGGCGTGGGCCCGATCTCGGCCGCCCCCTGGGGCTCCGCGGGCATCCTGCCGATCTCCTGGGCGTACGTCCGGCTCATGGGCGGCGAAGGCCTCAAGCGCGCCACGCAGGTGGCCGTGCTGTCCGCGAACTACATCGCCAGGCGTCTGGAGCCGCACTACCCGGTCCTCTACACCGGCCCCGGCGGCCTGGTCGCGCACGAGTGCATCATCGACCTGCGGCCGCTGACCAAGGCGACCGGCGTGACCGTGGACGACGTCGCCAAGCGGCTCATCGACTACGGCTTCCACGCGCCGACGATGTCGTTCCCGGTGGCCGGCACGCTGATGATCGAGCCCACCGAGTCGGAGGACCTGGCCGAGCTGGACCGGTTCTGCGACGCGATGATCGCCATCCGTGCGGAGATCGAGAAGGTCGGCTCGGGCGAGTGGCCCGCGGAGGACAACCCGCTGAGCAACGCGCCGCACACGGCGGCGGCGCTGGGCGGGGAGTGGAAGCACGCCTACACCCGTGAGGAGGCCGTCTTCCCGGCCGGTGTGTCGGCCGCGGACAAGTACTGGCCGCCGGTGCGCCGCATCGACCAGGCCTTCGGCGACCGGAACCTGGTCTGCTCCTGCCCGCCGCTGGACGCCTACGAGGAGTGATCACCCTCGGACATGCGTCGGGGCCGGTGCGGAGCGTGTGTCTCCGGCCGGCCCCTCGTGTGTCGGGGCAGCGGATGCCCTGGTGCGCACTCAGGCGGCTGTCATCACCTGGTCGGTGCCCAGCGGGCGGTGCGGGGCGATGATCTGGCCGTCCGGCAGAAGCTCACCGGTGTCCTCGAACAGGAGCACGCCGTTGCACAGCAGGCTCCATCCCTGCTCCGGGTGGTGCACCACGAGACGGGCGGACTCCCGGTCGGCGGATTCGGCGGTCGGGCACGGTGGCTGGTGCTGGCACATGGTGGTGGGGATCTTTCGCTCTGTCGGTATGTGTGAGATGGCTGTCGTGTCTGTCCTGCGGCTCGTGATGTCGCTCATCGCCGCCCCCCGTCGGTGATACGTCGGTCAGGAACCCAGTGTTGCCCCACGGGCGTCGATCCGCAGGGATTTGGCAGCACCGCTCCTCACAGGTTCATGACGCATCCCCCGCCCGGACGGTTCAGCCCGGCCGCACGGTCACTTCGGATGGTTCGCGGTGGCCGGAAGGGGCTAGTCCGTATGGGCCGACCCGCACGTCATCCCTCGTAAGAGCGTGATCGGGCACGAACGAGCGAGGGGGCGGGGGGTGTTCGATGGCCCGAACATGTGCCGTGCCCCGCGGCCGTTTCCGGCGGCGGGGCACGGTGAGAGGAGACCCGGAAGCTAAGCGGGCTGGCCGAGCAGCGGGGTGCGGGTGACCCGGAGGGTCAGGATCGGCAGGAGGTCGGCGACGCGGTGCGGGCGGTGCGCCGCGATGCCGGGCGGCGCCGGGGCGAGCGGTACCAGGAGGTCGTTCGCGGCCGGGTGGCCCGTCGCGCCGTCGGCCGTGCAGTCGCCGTGCAGCCACAGGGTGAGCATGTACAGCTCCGGCACGGACAGCAGCCGGGCCTGGTAGGGCTCGGTCAGCGAGGCTTCCGCCTGGAGCACGGCGCGCTCGGTCGCGGCGACGTACGGGCCCTCGAAGAAGTGCGAGAAGGCCCAGCCGTCGGGCGTCAGCATGGTTTCGGCGGCGGCCACGGCCCGGCCCCCGGAGCGGATGAGGAATCGCCACCCGGCGAGCCGGGTGGCTGATGCGCCGGCCGGGGTGATCCGGTCCAGGACATGGACGGGCAGCGGAAGTTCGGGGGTCGCGGGTCCCTGGGCCGTGCGCAGGGAGGGGGTGGGAGCCTCCCGTACCGCGGTGGGGGAACCGAGTGCCGTGAGGACGGAGCGGAGAGCGGGCGCGGGAGCCGGAGGGACATGCAGCTGCATGGTGGGTCGCCTCTCATTCGACAGGCAAAGGGGCACGAGGGCGCGGTGGGCGGGCGGACGGCGCTGTCAGCTCTCGGGGTCAGAGGGAGGGAAGGGGGTAACCGAGCCCGGACGAATGGCGGCGCTTTGACGACAGGGCCCGAACCGTGAGCGCCAACTCTCTGCCCCGTGCGCAAAGTTTATACGACGCGTGTTCATGCGTTGTTTCATCGGAACGACGCGCTCATGTCGGCAAGGTGATATCCGGTCGGCGATAAGCGGGATACGTCCCGGTCTTGCGCAGCCGTCAGCGGGGCGACCTCGGAATACTTGTCCGTAGCGGTCGGCTGATTCTCGTCGGCGTTTTTCACGACACGGTTGCACCGTGAAACTGCGTCCTGCCCCATGCCTCGTGAATGTGCCCGGCGGTGCGCCGCCTCCAGCGTAGCGGGTGACGGTCGCAACTGGGACGTTATCGATCGCGTTGCCTGGGCATCATCCCCCGTGACCCGGGACAGCAGCGGCCGTAACGTCGGCCTGCCCATCTCAGGAGGGACGCTTCGATGGGAGAGAAGGTCGTGGCAGGGCCGTTCGACCTGTCCGATCGCCAGCACTACCGCGACAAGCTCAGGCAGTGCCTGACGGGACTGGCGCGACTGCTGGAGGAGAAGCGGTTCGATCGCCCCAAGAATCTGATGGGCCTGGAGATCGAGTTGAATCTCGTTGGGCAGGACGGGACTCCGAGAATGATGAACGCCCAGGTTCTGGAAAGGATTGCCAGCCGAGATTTCCAAACAGAACTCGCCATGTTCAACCTCGAGGTCAACATAGCTCCACACAGGTTGGGCGGCCGGGTTTTCGACCGGCTCGCCGAGGAGCTGCGGATCTCGCTCGCCTATGCCGACCGGAAAGCGAACGAGCTGGATGCCTCGATCCTGATGATCGGCATCCTCCCGACGCTCGACCGCGACGACCTGGTCTCCTCGAACCTCTCCGCGGTCGACCGCTACACCCTTCTCAACGACCAGATCGTGGCCGCGCGCGGTGAGGACTTCCGGCTCGACATCGAGGGTGTCGAACGGCTCGAGTGCAGCGCGCGGTCCATCACGCCCGAGGCCGCCTGCACCTCGGTACAGCTGCACCTCCAGGTCACCCCGAACCGCTTCGCGGACCTGTGGAACGCGGCCCAGGCGGTCGCGGCGGTGCAGGTCGCGCTCGGCGCCAACTCTCCGTTCCTGTTCGGACGTGAGCTGTGGCGCGAGTCCCGGCCGCCGCTGTTCCAGCAGTCCACCGACACCCGGCCGCCGGAACTCCAGGCGCAGGGTGTGCGGCCGCGCACCTGGTTCGGGGAGCGCTGGATCACCTCGGCCCAGGACCTGTTCGAGGAGAACCTGCGCTATTTCCCGGCACTGCTGCCGATCTGCGACGAAGAGGAACCCCTGCGCGTCCTGGACGAGGGAGGCGTCCCGAAGCTCTCGGAGCTGGTCCTGCACAACGGCACCATCTACCGCTGGAACCGACCCGTCTACGGCATCGCGGACGGCGTCCCGCATCTGCGAGTGGAGAACCGGGTGCTGCCCGCGGGCCCCACCGTCACCGACGTGATCGCCAACGCGGTCTTCTACTACGGCTTGGTCCGCGCCCTCGCCGAGGAAACGCGGCCGGTGTGGACGCGGATGCCGTTCGAGGCCGCCGCCGCCAACTTCGACGCGGCCTGCCGGTACGGCATCGAGGCACGCCTGCAGTGGCCCAAGCGCGGCCGGTACGGCGGGACCACCGAGGTGGCGGCCGTGGACCTGGTGCGCGACGAGCTGCTGCCGCTCGCCGAGGCGGGACTGGACGCGTGGGGAGTCGAACCCGCCGACCGGGACTTCTACCTCGGAGTGATCGAGGAGCGGTGCCGGCGTCGCGTCAACGGCGCGAGCTGGCAGGCCGCCATGTTCCACCGGGCCCTGGAGCGGGGGCTCGACCGGGACGCCGCGCTGGCCGCGACGACCGTGCGGTACCGCGAGCTGATGCACGCCGGAGAGCCGGTCCACACCTGGCCGGTCGGATTACCGGAACCGGCGGGCGTGAGGTGAGTGATCCCGTGCGGCCGGGCTGACCGGCCGCACGGTCACCTTGGTCCGTCTCCCCTGACGAGCAGCCCCTCCCTGTTGAGCCCCGTGCCCATACACAGCCGTATGGCAGAAGATGGGGACGAGGGGGGATCGCTCAATTGGAGGCGGAGTGCGGGTGGAGGCAGGGTCGGTGGCCGATTCCTTTACGGCGGAAGGACCGACGCGACGGATTTTCCGTGCCGAGACGCTGCTGGTGCTGGGGCTCTCGCTCGGGGCGAGCGGGGTCTCCGCGCTGATCAGCTTTGTGGGATCGGTCACCAAACCCGGCGGGCTCAAGGACCAGGCGGCCACCATGAACGCCTCGGCCGCGCCCGGCCGCCCCTGGCTCGATCTCGCCTGGCAGCTCTTCGGGATCGCCACCGCGCTGGTCCCGGTGGCGCTGGTCGCGCACTTCCTGCTGCGGGAGGGCGCGTCGCTGCGCACGCTCGGCTTCGACCGGAGGAGGCCGTGGCCGGACGTCGGGCGCGGGGCGGCGATCGCGGCGGTGATCGGCTCCACGGGCATCGCCTTCTACCTGGCCGCCCGAGGGCTGGGCGCCAATCTGACGGTGGTGCCCGAGGCGCTGCCGAACGTGTGGTGGAAGTTCCCCGTACTGATCCTGTCGGCGGTGCAGAACGCCGTCCTCGAAGAGGTCATCGTCGTCGGCTATCTGCTGCGCCGGCTGGGCCAGTTGGGCTGGACCCCCGGCACCGCCCTGGTGGCCAGCTCGGTGCTGCGCGGCTCCTACCACCTCTACCAGGGCATCGGCGGCTTCTTCGGCAACATGGTGATGGGCGTGGTTTTCGTCTACCTGTACCGGCGCTGGGGGCGGGTCGGCCCCCTGGTGGTGGCCCACTCACTGCTCGACATCGGGGCGTTCGTGGGGTACGCGCTGCTGGCGGGGAAGGTGGGCTGGCTGCCGACGGCGTGAACCGGCCGGGCAGGGGCGCACGAGGGCGCCGCGAGCCCCTGGTGTGCCGTTACGCGAGCAGTTTGCCCTCGATGACGGTGACCGCGTGGCCGGTGAGCAGGGTGCGGTCGCCGCGGAGTTCGGTGCGGACGCGGCCGGAGCGCGGGGAGGCCTGCAGCCCGGTGAGGTCGGGGCGGCCGAGGCGCTCGGACCAGTAGGGGGCGAGGGCGGTGTGGGCGCTGCCGGTGACCGGGTCCTCGTCGATGCCCACGTTCGGGAAGAAGCAGCGCGAGACGAAGTCGTACCCGCGGGAGGGGTCCTCGGCGCGGGCGGTGGCGATGATGCCGCGCCGTGAGTGGCGGGCGAGCGCCCGGAGATCCGGGGCGAGGCCGAGGACCGTCTTCTCGTTTGCGAGCTCGAGGACCAGGTCACCGACGCCCGGCCCGGTGTCGACGGCGGTGCGGGGCTGGGCGCCGAGGGCCTCGGCCACGCCGTCGGGGATCTCGACGCGGGTGAGCGGCGCGGTGGGGAAGTCCAGAGTGACCGAACCGTCCTCGTGAGGCGCGGCGCGGAGGACACCGCTGCGGGTGGCGAACCGAACGGGGCCCTCGTGGGCGCCCGTGGTGTGCAGGACGTGGGCGGTGGCCAGGGTCGCGTGGCCGCAGAGGGCGACCTCGGTGGTGGGGGTGAACCAGCGCAGCGCCCAGTCGGCCTCGCCTCCGTCGGGCAGACGGTGTGCGAAGGCGGTCTCGGCGTGGTTGACCTCGCGGGCCACGTTCTGGAGCCAGTCGTCGTCCGGGAAGGAGTCGAGGAGGAGGACACCGGCCGGGTTGCCGACGAAGGGGCGGTCGGTGAAGGCGTCGACGATACGAATCCGCATGGGCCGACGCTAGAGGCCCGCGGTCAGGGCGGGCCAAGGCCAATTCGGGGCGGCTGGACTGGTGTCGGCGGTCGGCGGTCGGCGGTCGGCGGTCGGCGGTCGGCGGCAGGCGGCGGGCGGCCGGCGGCCCGGCCGGGCGGCCCGGACCCCGGCTTCTGTCCGAGCTTCGGAGGGCCTTGTCATGCGAACAGTCCCGATATATCGTTGAAGCATCGCGACAGATCAACGATGGAATGGAGTGGTCGGGATGGGTTCCCATGGACCGGACTTCGGATACGAGCGACACGGACACCACGGCGGCGCCGGCCACCACATGAGGGGCGGCTTCGACGGTCGGCGGGGAGCCTTCGGACCCTTCGGGCCGGGCGGACCCGGTGGCCCCGGCTTCGGTGGGCCGGGCTTCTTCGGCCCGGGCGGCCCGTGGGGCGGGCGCGGCCGGGGCGGACCGCGGGGCAGGGCGCGGCGCGGCGACGTACGCGCGTCGATCCTGGCACTTCTCAAGGACCGGCCCATGCACGGCTACGAGATGATCCAGGAGATCGCCGAGCGCAGCGGCGGGGCTTGGAAGCCCAGCCCGGGCTCGGTCTACCCCACGCTCCAGCTGCTGGAGGACGAGGGTCTGATCACCAGTGAGAGCGAGGGAGGCAAGAAGCTCTTCTCGCTCACCGAGCCGGGTCGCGCCGCGGCCGACGAGGGCCCCGACGCCCCCTGGGAGGAGGCCTCGCGCGGTGTCGACTGGGAGGCGCTGCACGAGATCCGGCAGGCCGGCGTCGGTCTGATGGAGGCGTTCGGCCAGGTCTGGAAGACCGGTGACAAGGACCAGCGCGACAAGGCCCTCGCGGTCATCAACGAGGCCCGCAAAAAGCTGTACCTGATCCTCGCCGACGAGCACTGACGGCGCGGTGAGGTGAGGGCGCCCCGCGTCACCGCGTCCGCGGGGCGCCTTCGCGTCGGCGTACGTACCGTCAGGACACCAGTGCGCCCAGCCTGCGCAGCGACTCGTTCAGCGTGGCCGTCGCCGAGTCCTTCAGCTTGCCCGCCATGAGGGACACCGCCGCGCCGGTGAACTCCCCGTCGATGCGCACCGAGGTGGCCTCGCCGTCGGGTGTCGGTGTGCAACGGGTGACGAGGTCCACGGCCATCGGGCCCTTGCCGCGGATGGACAGCACGCGCTCCGGGCGCAGTTCGTCGATGGTCCAGGTGACCTCGGCCGGGAAGCCCATGAGCTTCATGTTCTCCTCGAAGGTTCCGCCCACCGCGGGGGTTTCGGGACCGCCCTTCGGGAAGCCGGTGTGGGTCGCGTTCCACTCGCCGTACGCCGACCAGTCCGTGAGCGCGGCCCACACCTTCCCGGCGGGGGCCTCGATGCGAACTTCCGCGCTGACCTCGGCCATGCGGCCACCCCTTCGCGTCGGCTGCTGCGCCGGGCGCAGCCGTGGTGTCGCGGAACGTAGTCGCAGGCTCTGCGACATTCAATACTGATGAACAGTCAGAAATGGTGGGCGCCGATCCCGCACCGGCCACGGGCGGGGCGATGCGCGGCCCCTGAGCGGAAAGGGCGCGATGTCATCCGTAAGGAGGAGAACCGGGTCAGCCATGCCCAACCTGTGTCGGACGCGCAAATGCTGCCAGCCGAGGATGACTCGGACCGCTGGGACTGATGGGGTGGAGGACGTGCCACCCCGTCATGTCCAGCGACCGGCCGCCGAATGCGGCACGCACGAGTCCCACCCCGATGCCAGGGTCACCTCGGAGCTGGCAGCGGTGCTTTCCGGCGCCCGCAGGAGGGCGCTGCGTGATGGGGACCGGGGGATCGACACCGCCCATCTGCTGCACACGCTGCTGGAGTCCGACCCCGAGGTGCGCGCCGTCTTCGACGGGCCGCAGGTCGCCCGGCTGCTCGGCTACCTCGTCCAGCGCGCGATCGGCTACGGCCTGCGCTGGCAGACCACCGTCGAGGACTCGGGCGCGGTGCCGGTGCTGAAGGAGCCGGACGGCTGGTCGCCCGCCGCGGCCACCGCCCTCGGGACGGCGTACGGGCGTGCTGCCGGGCGTGGCGACGTATGCGCACGCGGGCTGGACCTGCTCGCGGCGATGGTCGCGGACCCCGAATCGCGCGCCGTCGAGGTCCTCGGCCGCGCGGGCGTCGACGTAAGGGTGCTGGCGGATGGGATCGAGGCGGCGGGCGCGGTTCCGTCCAGTCGCTGAGACAGGAGCTATTGATGGTGACGCTCATGTCGTCTCCTGCCATCATGTGCCGGTGCATACGTCTCAGGGCAGTGAGAGCAACCGTGGCAGAGGCGTCGGGCTGGGGCTCGCGCTCGCGTCGGCGGTCGCCTTCGGTGGGTCGGGTGTCGCGGCCAAGCCGCTGATCCAGGCGGGGCTCGACCCTCTGCACGTGGTGTGGCTGCGGGTCACGGGCGCGGCGCTCCTGATGCTGCCGCTCTCCGTACGCCACCGCGCCCTGCTGGGCCGCCGCCCCGCCCTGCTCGCCGGGTTCGGGCTGCTGGCCGTCGCCGGCGTCCAGGCCTGCTACTTCGCCGCGCTGTCCCGGATACCCGTCGGTGTCGCCCTGCTCATCGAGTACCTGGCGCCCGCGCTCGTCCTCGGCTGGGTGCGCTTCGTGCAGCGGCGGCCGGTGACGCGTGCCGCGGCGGTCGGTGTGGTCCTCGCGGTCGGCGGGCTCGCCTGCGTCGTCGAGGTGTGGTCGGGGCTGGGCTTCGACCCGCTCGGGATACTGCTCGCGCTCGGCGCCGCCTGCTGCCAGGTCGGCTACTTCGTCCTGTCCGACCAGGGCAGCGAGGCGGGGGACCAGGCCCCCGACCCGCTCGGCGTCATCGCGTTCGGACTGCTCGTCGGGGCCGCCGTGCTCACCGTCGTCGCGCGTCCCTGGACCATGGACTGGCCGGTGCTCACCGGCACCGCGGACATGAACGGCACGCGTGTCCCGGCCGTCCTCCTCCTGGCCTGGATCGTGCTCGTCGCCACGGTCCTCGCCTACGTCACCGGCGTGCTGTCCGTACGCCGGCTCTCGCCCCAGGTCGCGGGCGTGGTGGCCTGCCTCGAAGCGGTCATCGCCACCGTGCTGGCCTGGGTGCTGCTCGGCGAGCACCTCTCGGCGCCGCAGATCATCGGCGGTGCGGTGGTCCTGGTGGGCGCGTTCATCGCCCAGTCCTCGGCGCCCGTGCAGGGCTCGGCGGAGCCGGTCGCGAGCGCGGACGAGGAAGAGGAAAGTGAGTTGTCGGCCCGCGAAGCCGCCGCCTAGGGTACGGATCATGCATTCGGACGCACTCGTTCTTCCGCCTCCGGCCGCCTGAGGCGGGCCCTCCGGAATCCGCGCCCGGCCCACCGCCGGGCGCAGCGGTGTGCTGCCCGCAGAAGAAGTCCACGGACCCGGCGCATGACGGGTCCCCTGCCGAACTTCTGCACCTCTGCGGAGACAACTCGTGTCGAATGCTGCCTCCGGCCTGCCCGTCGGGCGAGGCATTCTCTACCTGATCGTCGCCGGTACCGCCTGGGGTACCGCGGGCGCGGCCGCGTCCCTGGTCTACCGGGCCAGTGATATGGGCCCTGTCGCCCTGTCCTTCTGGCGATGCTCGGCCGGCTCGTGCTCCTGGTCGCCGCCCGTGTGATGCGCCCGCGTGCGGCCCGCACCGCCGCATCCGGGCCGCTCGGCCGCAGGGCGCTGCGGGCCTGTGCCACCGGGCTCGGGCTCGCCGTCTTCCAGACCGCCTACTTCGCGGCCGTCTCCGCCACCGGGCTCGCGGTGGCGACCGTCGTCACCCTCGGCGCCGGGCCCGTCCTGATCGCCCTCGGCGCCCGCCTCACCCTGGGGGAGCGGCTCGGGGGCGGCGGGGTCGCCGCCGTCGCCGGGGCGCTCGCCGGGCGGGGGGTGCTCGTGCTCGGCGGTGGTGGCGCGACCGTGCGCCCATGGGGTGTGCTGCTCGCGGTCGTGTCGGCGGCCCGGCTACAGCGTCATGACGCTGCTCACCCGATGGTGGGGGCGCGACGGCGCGGCCGACGGGTCCGCCACGACCGTGTCGGCGTTCGCGGTCACCAGTCTGTGCCTGCTGCCGTTCGCACTGGACGAGGGACTCCTCCCGCACGCCGCCCACCCCGCCGTGCTGGTGGGGCTGTTGGCGTACATCGCGGCGGTGCCCACGGCCCTGGCCTACGCCCTCTATTTCGCGGGCGCGGCTGTCGTACGGTCCGCCACCGTTTCCGTGATCATGCTGCTCGAGCCGGCCGGCGCGGCCGTCCTGGCCATCGCGCTGCTCGGTGAGCGGCTCACGGCGGCGACGCTCGTCGGCACGGCACTGATGCTCGGCTCGGTCGCGGGGCTCGCGCTCGCGGAGGCTCGCGGGGCTCGGGCGCGGCGGGACGAACCGGTCCTCGTATGACGGGGGTGCGGAACCTTCCCGGGGTCCAAGGATTCCGGCAAGGTTCCGCGCCCCTACGGCATCCGCGCCCGTACGGCATCCGCGCCCGTACGGCATCCTCAGAGGGCCGCCAGGTAGTCCGGCACGCCGGTGCCGGGTGCCAGGCCGGCGTCCGGGAGCGGGGTGCCGTACTTCCTGCGGACCGGGACCACGCCGGCCCAGTGGGGGAGCGAGAGGTCCTCGGGCTCGTCGTTCGCGCCGCCGGTGCGGAGCTTGGCGGAGACCTCGTCCAGGTCGAGGCGGATCACGGCGGTGGCGGCCAGCTCCTTCTTGTTGGCGGGCCGGGAGTCGCGTGAGCGGCCCGGCACCACGTGGTCGACCAGTGCGTCCAGGGCCGTCCGCTTCTCCTCGGGGTCGGTGACCTGGTGGGCGATGCCGTGCACCACCACGGAGCGGTAGTTGATCGAGTGGTGGAAGGCCGAGCGGGCCAGGACCAGGCCGTCGACGTGCGTCACCGTCAGACAGACCGGAAGCCCCGGGTCGGCCTCGCCGGTCATCCGCAGCGGGCGCGAGCCGGTCGAACCGTGGACGTACAGCCGCTCGCCGACCCGGCCGTACAGCGTGGGGAGCACGACCGGCGCGCCGTCGCGGACGAACCCGAGGTGGCAGACGTAACCCTCGTCGAGTATCGCGTGCACCAGTTCCTTGTCGTACGAGGCACGCTCCGCGGAGCGCGTGGGGACGGTGCGGTCGGTCGGGGTGTAGGCGGCGGGCCGCGGTGTCGGCTGCTGGGTCCCCTGCATGTGCGCCCCCTGCATGTGCGTCCTCCATTGAACTAGTGCATAATCTGCTTTGTGCTAGGAGGATATCGGTTCACAGGGCGGCGCGCAGCGGAGATCGCGGCCGGCGTCGAGCGTGCGGTCGGTACCGGTGAGCTGGAGCCGGGTCAACTGCTCCCGCCGCAACGGGAGTTGGCCGTGGAGTTGGGCGTCAACCCGAACACCGTCGCGGCCGCGTACCGCATCCTGCGGGAGCGCGGCGTCATCGAGACCGCCGGACGCCGCGGCAGCCGGGTACGGCCCGCGCCGGCCACGACGGGCCGGGACCACATCCGTGTGGACGTGCCCGAAGGCGTACGCGACGTGTCGAGCGGCAACCCGGATCCGGCGCTGCTGCCCTCGCTGGCGGAGGCGTTCGCGGCGGCCGCCGCCGAGGGCGACCGCGCACCGGTGCTGTACGGCGACATCGCCGTGGAACCGGAGCTTGCGCGCCTCGCGCGGGCCGCCCTGGACGCCGACGGGGTGCCGGACGGCCCGCTCGCCGTCGTCTCCGGATCGCTCGACGCCGTCGAACGGGTGCTCGCCGCCCATCTGAAGACCGGGGACGCCGTCGCCGTCGAGGACCCCGGCTGGGGCAGGACCCTCGACCTCGTGCCGGCGCTCGGGCTGCGCACGGTTCCCGTCGGCGTCGACGACGAGGGGCCGTTGCCCGGCGCCGTACGCGCCGCCCTGGAGGCCGGCGCGCGCGCCCTCATCGTCACGGACCGGGCGCAGAACCCGACCGGCGCCGCGGTGAGCGCCCCTCGCGCGCGTGCCCTGCGTTCCGTGCTGCGGGACCATCCGGGGGCCCTGCTGATCGAGGACGACCACGGCCACGGGATCGTCGACGTGCCCCTCCACCCCCTCGCCGGGGTCACCCGGCACTGGGCCCTCGTCCGCTCGGTCGCCAAGGCGTATGGCCCCGACCTGCGGCTCGCGGTGCTCACCGGGGACACCGTCACCGTCGACCGGGTGCGCGGGAGGCAGCGGCTCGGGCCCGGGTGGGTGAGCCGGTTCGTGCAGCGGGCGGTGGTCCGTCTGTGGACGGACGACGCGGTGGACGCGCGGGCGGTCGCCGCGGAGTACGGGCGGCGCCGCGGCGCGCTGATCGACGCGCTCGCCGAGCGCGGTGTCACGGCCCACGGCGTCACCGGCATGAACGTGTGGGTGCCGGTGCCCGACGAGACCGGCGCGGTCGCCCGGTTGCTGCACGCCGGATGGGCCGTCGCGCCCGGCGCCCGCTTCCGGCTGAGCGCGCCGCCCGGCATCCGGATCACCGCCTCGACCCTGACCGCGCACGACACCGGGCCCCTGGCGGACGCGGTCGCCTCCGCCGTGCGTCCGGCTCCTGCGCGGAGCTACGTCTAGGCGTGGCGGCGATCCTGAGCGGTCGATGACGACACCCTTGTCGTTGCGGAACGCTTCCGAGTGGTCGAGCACGACGACTCGGGTGACAGACCCTAGTCCCGTTCTTCGCACATGGTTTTCTGATGCCCGCCGGTGACCGGCGCTGGGCTGGCTCGTTGGTTGCGGTATGGCTGTCATATCGGGTC